>NZ_JBJGZO010000018.1:0-100681 GCF_054050575.1 Blastococcus sp. SYSU D00868 | reverse complement strand
GTGCGGGAGCGCAGGTCTCCTGCGCTCCCGCACTCCGGTCAGCTGCGGGCGGGGGAGCCGCTCTCGTCGACGACGATCCGCTCGCGCTGCACCCGCTCGGTGACCTGCTCGGTGCCGGTGACCGCCTCGGTGCGCAGCCGCACCCGCTCGACGGGCACGACCTCGACGGTGACGACCGGCCGCTCGGCGTGCAGCACGATCTCCTCGGGCAGGGCGCCGGACACCACGGGGATCGGCGTGGTGGGGGGGCTGCCCGCCTCGTGCGCGGGCGGCTCGAGCGTCTCGCCGGGGCCGGGGTCGGGCGCGTCGACCGGCACCTCCTCCAGCCGGAACTCCTCCCGCCGGATCGGGACGGTGATCTGCACCTCCTCGGTGACCACGTACTTGACCAGCCGCACCCGCGTGGCGGCCACCCGCTCGGTGCCGACCTCCAGCCGCTCCTCGCTGCGGATCATCGCGCCGTCGCCGGCGGAGCCGGTCGGGGACGCCGCGGCAGCCACGGGGACCGCCGGCCGGTCGGGAGCCGCGGCGGGCTGGGCGGGAGGCGGCGGGGGCGGCGGGGGAGCGGCGGCCACGACCGGCGTCTCCGCGGTGTCCGGCTCCGCCGCCGGCAGGGTCCCCGGGTCGGTGCGCGGCGCGGTGTCCGGGGTCGCCGGCAGCGCGGTGTCCAGGCCGTAGTGGCGGCGCAGCTCCGCCTCGTCGGAGGGGTCGAGGTGGTCCCCGGTCAGGTGCGGCGCGGACCGGACGGCGTCCTTGGTCACGTGCAGGCGCAGACCGCCGTCGACGTAGACGGCGTCCACCGCGGGCACGATCGAGTGGCGGGTGCCGAACAGCCCCGTGGTGACCGCCGCCCACGTCGGCGCGCCGGTGCGGTCGTCGACGAAGAAGTGCTCGACGGTGCCGATCTTGTCGCCGTCCGGGCCGTAGGCCGGGCTGCCGATGGCCGCCGAGACCTCGCGCTCGCTCAGCATGGGTGGGCTCCCCTCACGCGGACCGTCCCGCCGACGGTGCTCTGCGGGCAGCGTGCCCATCCACCGGTGCGGGCGAACATCGCGACGGGGACACCGTGGACCCGAGTGGCCTACCGTTTCCGGAGATCGGTGGTCAGCTCCGGCCGCCCCGGCGAGGAGGCAGCGCAGTGGACGGGCACGTCGAGATCGAACGCAAGCTCGAGCCGGGCCCGGGGTTCGGCCTCCCCGACCTCACCGCCGTCGACGGCGTCGCGGCCGTCGGCGAGCCGGTCGAGCACCACCTGTCGGCCACCTACTTCGACACCGCCGACCTGCGCCTGCTGCGGTCCCGGGTCACGCTGCGCCGCCGGACCGGGGGCACCGACGCGGGCTGGCACCTGAAGCTGCCCGCCGGCGGCGCCGCCCGCCGCGAGAACCACCACCCGCTCGGCCCGCGCCGCGCCGTGCCGCCCAAGGCGGTCCTCGAGCCGGTCCTCGGCCTGGTCCGCACCGCCCCGGTGACGGCCGTGGCCACCCTGGAGACGACGCGGGTGGTGACGACGGTCCTCGCCGACGACGGGCGGGTGCTCGCCGAGGTCGCCGACGACACGGTGCGGGGCACCGCCGCCGCGCCGAGCCCCGGCGAGCCGGCCACGGTGACCGCGTGGCGGGAGCTCGAGGTCGAGCTGGTGGACGGCGACGAGTCGCTGCTCGGTGCGCTCGTCGGCGCCCTCGTCGACGCCGGCGCGGTGCCGTCGGACTCGCCGTCCAAGCTGGCCCGGGTGCTCGCCGACCGGCTGCCCCCGGCCCCGGCCCCGACCCCGACCGCTGACGGGCAGCCGGAGGACGCGGCCGGCAAGGACGCGGCCGGCAAGGGGGCGGGCAAGAAGGGCCGGAAGGGCAGGAAGGGGAAGCGGAAGGGCGACGCCGACGAGGCCGCGCCGCAGACCGCCGCCGACGTCGTCCTCGGCGCCCTCCGCGGCCAGGTCGAGGCGCTGCAGGACGCCGACATGCTGGTGCGCACCGGCCACGAGGACGGCATCCACGACCTGCGGGTCGCCTGCCGTCGCCTGCGCAGCATCCTCGCCGCGTTCCGGCCGGTCCTCGAGCGCACCAGCACCGACCCGCTGCGCGAGGAGCTGCGGTGGGTGGGCACCGCCCTGTCCGCGGCCCGGGACGGCGAGGTCGCCCTGGCCCACCTGCGCGAGCTCGTCGCCGCCCAGCCGGTCGAGCAGGTGCGCGGCCCGGTCGTCGCGCGCCTGCAGACCGCCGCCGTGCAGGACGCCGACGCGGGCCGGCGCAAGGCCCTGCGCACCCTGGGCGACCGCCGCTACCTCGCGGTGCTCGACGCCCTCGACGGTCTGCTCGCCGAGCCCCCGCTGGCCGAGGCCGCGACCGAGCCGGCCGGGCCGGTCCTCGCCCGCGCCGTCCACCGCAGCGGCAAGCGGCTGGCCGAGCGGATCGAGGCGGCCCGCGCGGCCGGCGAGGAGGTGCCGCACGAGGACTCGCCGCTGCACGACGTGCGTAAGGCGGCCAAGCGGGTCCGCTACACCGCCGAGGTCGCCGTCCCCGTGCTCGGGGAGCCGGCCGCGGCGTTGGTGTCCTGCATGAAGGAGGTCCAGGAGCTCCTCGGCGCCGCGCAGGACACCGTGGCCACCCGTGAGCGGTGCCTGAAGCTGGGCGGGGCCGCCGGCGCGGCCGGCGAGCCGACCTGGACGTGGGGCCGGCTGTACGCGCTGGAGGAGGCCCGCGCGGCGGACTCCGCCGCCGCGTTCTGGCGGCTGGAGCCGGACCTGCGTCCGGCGGTGCGGGCCGTGGCGAAGAGCGCCTGAACCCCGACCCACCCGTACCGAGTCCCGAGCGAGCAGAAGGACCCCCGTGCCCCCCACCACTCACCGGCTCGTGGCGGGCCCCTGCACGGGGGCCTCGTGTCCCTGATCGGCCTCCTGGGGTTCGGCACGGTCGTGCTGCTGGCCTCGGCGCTCCTGCACACCTACCTCTGGTCCCGCGTCGTGCGGGCCACCACCCTGCCCGGCCGCACCCGCCGCCGGCTGACCCTGCTGGTCCTCGTGCTGGCCGTGCTCCCGGCCGCGGCGGTGCTGCTGCGCCGCACGCTGCCGCTCGACGCCGCCGCGCCGCTGGACTGGGTCGCCTACCTGTGGCTGGGCACCGCCTTCTACCTGTTCCTGGCGCTGCTCGTGCTCGAGCCGGTGCGCTGGGGCTCCTCCCTGGTCGCGCGGAGTGGGTCCCGGAGGGGGCCGCGACGGGTGGCCGTCGGTGCTCCGCCCGACGGGGAGGCGGCACCCGGACGCGGTGCGATCGCGGAGGACCGCGACGGGCAGAGCCCCGAGACCGCCGCCGACCCGTCCCGCCGGCTGTTCCTCGCCCGCGGGCTCGCGGTCACCGCCGGGGTGGCGGCGCTGGGCACCGCCGGCACCGGGGTCTACCTGGCCAACTCCGCGCCCGTCGTCCGCCGGGTCCCGATCACCCTGCCGCGGCTGGACCCGGCGCTGGACGGCCTGCGCATCGTCACCTTCTCCGACGGCCACCTGTCGGCCACCTACGGCGGGCGGCGGTTCGAGCGGCTGGTCGAGACGGTGAACGCCCAGCGGCCGGACGTCGTCGCCATCGTCGGCGACCTGGTCGACGGCGACGTCGACGAGCTGCGCGAGGAGGCCGCGCCGCTGGCCGACCTGGTCAGCGAGCAGGGCGTCTTCTTCGTCACCGGCAACCACGAGTACTTCGTCGACACCTCGGCGTGGCTGCGGCACCTGCCGACCCTGGGCGTCGACGTGCTGCGCAACGAGCGGGTGGCCCTCCGCCGGGGCGGCGCGAGCGTGGACCTGGCGGGCATCGACGACCGGACGGCGGCCTCCTCGGGGCTGCCCGGCCACGGCGCCGACCTCGACGCCGCGCTGGACGGCCGCGACGACGCCGTCCCGGTCGTGCTGATGGCCCACCAGCCGGTCCAGGTGGAGCAGGCGCGGGCGGCCGGCGTCGACCTGCAGCTGTCCGGGCACACGCACGGCGGCCAGCTGTGGCCGTTCGACTACGCGATCCGGCTGGACCAGCCGGCGGTCGAGGGCCTCTCCCAGCACGGCGACACCCAGCTGTACGTGACCTCCGGCGCCGGGTACTGGGGCCCGCCGATGCGCATCGGGGCGCGGCCCGAGGTGACCGTGGTGGAGCTGCGCGCCCCGTCGTCCTAGACGGGGCCGCCCAGGGAGCGCAGGGTGGTGAGCACCTCCTGCGCCACCTCCACCGGGGACCGCCGGCCACCCTCCTCGGCCCACCGCAGCAGGCTCACGGTGTAGGAGGAGAACAGCGCGAGGACGACCAGCTCGGTCGCCAGCCTGCGGTCCGGCGTCAGCACCGACGGCGGGAGCGACTCGAGCACGATCTCCGCGGTCGCGCGCTCGTACTCGGCCGCCCGCAGCCGCAGGTCGGGGGTGGCGACGACGACGCGCCACCGGTCGAGCATCTCCTGCAGGTCCTGTCCCTGCGGGGCGGCCAGCCAGGCGAGCATCCCCTCGCGGACGATCGCGAACACGGAGCCCTCACCCGGGGGCAGCGCGGCCAGGCTCGCCATCACCGCGGGCCGGTCCGGCAGCGGCAGGACCACGTGCTCCTTGTTGGGGAAGTGCGCGTAGAACGTCGGCACCGACACCCCGGCGGCGGTCGCGATCTCCCCGACGCTCACCTCGTCGTAGCCGCGCTCGAGGAACAGCCGCATGGCCACCTCGTAGATCCGCCGCTTGGTCTCGGCCCGGCGGCGGCTGCGTGGGTCCTGCGACACGGGGCAGAACCTGCCATGGCGATCCCATGATCGGGGGGTGGACGTGCCTCGCCGGTACCGATGCCGGCCCACGTCACACCCCTGGCGGGCAGACGTCCCAGACGACATGACGTCCGGACGTGTCCCTGACGTACCGTCGGGCCCGTGACCAGCGCCGTGTCGGGACCGAAGTACCTGTCGGTCCGGGAGCACCTGCGCCGCCGCGTGTCGGCGCTGCCCGAGCACACCCTGCTCCCCCCGGAGCCGGTGCTGTGCGCCGAGTACGGGGTCAGCCGGATCACCCTGCGGCGGGCCGTCGACGGGCTCGTCGCCGACGGGCACCTCGTCCGCGAGCAGGGGCGAGGCACCTTCGTCACCCGGCCGGCGATCCGGCACGAGTACCGCGAGAGCTTCGTGCACCGCATCGCCGGGTGGAGCTCCGTGATGGCCGAGCAGGGCGCGCAGGTCGGCACGACCGTGCTGACCCAGCGGGTCGTGCCCGTGCCGGTGGCCATCGCCGCGGAGCTCGACCTGGGGGTCGCCGCGGACGTCGTCGAGCTGGTGCGGCTGCGCAGCGTCGACGGCGCGCCCAACCACGTGGCGCACAGCTTCCTGCCCGCCGACCGCTTCCCGCGCGCGGCCGAGGCGGACCTGCACGACGGCTCCCTCTACGAGTTCCTGCGGCGGGAGTACGACGCCGACCTGGCGCACGCCCGCATCGTCGTCGACGTCGGCACCGCCACGCCGGAGGAGGCGGAGCTGCTGCGGATCGTCGCCGGCTCCCCGCTGCTCGTCGTCCGGACGACGGTGCGCGACAGCGGCGGGCACCCGCTGGTGCACAGCTGGTCGCGGCTGCGCCCGGACGTCAGCCGGGTGGAGTTCGAGGTGTCGGTGACCTCCCCCGCCGGGGTCCGGACACCCGGCGCGGACGGCCACGACGACCGGGGACGGGGAACGGGGGAGGCGCGGTGACGACGGCCAGCGGCAGCCGCGTGGTGCCGGAGGGACGGGACGTCGTGTGGCGGGCGCTGGCGGTCCTGGAGCCGCACTGCCCGGTCTGCGACGTCTCCTACGTCGTGGCCGGCGGCGGGCCGCCCGGCAAGGGCACCCGCTTCGTCTGCGTGCCCGGCGTGCTCGCGGAGGGCGAGCAGCCCCGCGCCGGCGCGCCGGAGGGGGAGATCGTGGAGTGGCGGCCCCGCCGGGCGGTGACCACGCGCCTCGAGCTGACCCCCGAGACGTGGACGACGCGCATCGAGCTCGACGACGCCGCGGACGGCGGCACCCGCGTCACGATCACCGTCGACCACGAGCCGCGGCGGAAGAACCGGCTGGTCGACCGCCTGCTGCGCAGCAGCGTGCAGCGCCTGGTGCAGTCCACGGTCGACGGCGAGCTGGCCAAGGTGCCCGAGCACGTCGCCCGCCTCTCCGCGAGGTGACCGGACCGTGACCGCCCGGTCGGGTGATGCCGTGCATCAGCGGGCCCGCCTGCGGGTATGGGGTCGTCACCAGGCGCCCGATCGGGGGTGAGGGCGCCTCCGGTGCACCGGCCTCGGGCACCCGGCGACCGCCGGGAGGGCCCAGCCGGTCGGACTGAAGGAGATCGCTGTGATTGGTCAGATCATCGGGCTCATCGTCGTGGGGCTCATCATCGGCGCCCTCGCCCGCCTGATCACCCCGGGCAAGCAGCACATGAGCATGTTCGCCACCCTCGCCCTCGGTGTCGTCGGCGCCATCATCGGTGGCCTGATCGGTGGCCTGTTCAACGACAGCACCAACCCGTTCGAGCTGAACGTGCTGGGCTTCGTGTTCGCGGTGATCGCCGCCGTCCTGCTCGTCGGGATCGCCGAGCGCATGTCGAGCGGTCGCCGCAGCCGCACGCTGCGCTGACGGACCCGGCCGCCGGGGGACTCAGAGCTCGACCGAGTCCCCCGGCGCCAGCCGGGCGTACGGCGTCGGGGTCCCGGGCCCCCGCTCGCCGAGCAGGCCACCCACCAGCCCCAGCCCGATGTCGTTGAGCAACCCGTCGTGGACGGCGAACGCCTGGTCGGCGCCGACCGCACGGACGTAGTCGATCACCTCCGCCACCTTCGACCAGGGCGCGTGCACCGGCAGCAGCAGGGTCGACACCGGCTCCTCGGGGACCGTCCAGGCGTCCCCCGGGTGGAAGACGGACCCGCCGGCAGCGCCCCCCACGAGGAACCCCACGTTCCCCACCCGCGGGATCTCCGGGTGGATCACCGCGTGCAGCTCCCCGTGCACCGTGACGTCGAACCCCGCGACGGTGACCGCGTCCCCGTCGCCCACCACGTGCACGCGGCTCCCCAGGCCCTCCAGCCGGCCGGCGACCGAGCCGTTCGTCCACACCTCCAGCGCCGGGTCGGCGTCCATCGCCGCCCGCAGCGGCTCCGGTGCGAAGTGGTCCACGTGCTCGTGCGTGATGAGCACCGCGCTGGCCCCGCGCAGGACGCCCGGGTCGGTGAACGCCCCCGGGTCCAGGACGAGCCGCCGGTCGCCGTCGCTCACCACGACGCACGCGTGGCCGTGCTTGGTCAGCTCCATGGCCGGATCTCCATGGCCGCATCCTGCCGCGCCGGACGGCGACCCGCCGGGAGGCCGGACCCGCCGACACCTCACCCCCTGGGGTGAGGCGCGGCCCGCTCCGCTGTGCCCGGCGCCCCGGGCGGCCGACCACTCCGTCATGACCGCCGCCGTCGCCCGCACCGCCACCACCTATGTCGCCGCCCGCAGCCGGGCGCACGGCCCCACCGCCGCCCTCTGGCACGCCGTCGAGGTGCACCGTCACCCCAGCGAGGTCGACGGCGCCTGCGAGCTCACCCTCTGCGGCTCGCTGGCCCGCGTCACCGTCGAGCCGGCCTGGCCGGTCGCCGAGCGGGACGTCTGCGTCTCCTGCGTCGTCCTCTCCCGGTAGCCCGTCCGGCCGCCGCCGGAGATCCTGCGGCGGCCGTGTCGAGAACCGGGGACCGGTTCCGTCTCCCGGGTGTCCGCGACCACGATGGGTCGCACCACACCGAGGGAGACACCCCGATGGCCAAGTACCTGCTGCTCAAGCACTACCGCGGCGCCCCGGCGGCGGTGAACGACGTGTCGATGGAGCACTGGACGCCGGAGGAGGTCACGGCGCACGTCCAGTACATGAACGACTTCGCGGCCAAGCTGCGGGAGCAGGGCGAGTTCGTCGGCGAGCAGGCGCTGGCGCCCACCGGCATGTGGGTCCGGTACGACGGCGAGGGCCGGCCGCCGGTCACCGACGGCCCCTTCGCCGAGACGAAGGACCTCATCGCCGGGTTCATGATCATCGACGTCGACACCCCCGAGCGGGCCGTCGAGCTCGCCGGCGAGCTGTCGGCCGCGCCGGGCAAGGGCGGCGAGCCGATCCACGAGTGGCTGGAGGTCCGGCCGCTCTACGGCGAGCCGCCCCTGATCACCGAGTGAGCACCCCGCTCGACAGCTCCCCGTTCGACGAGGCCCTCCTGCGGGGCCTCGTCCCGGGGGTGCTCGGCGTCCTCGTCCGCCGCGGCGCCGACTTCGCGGCGGCCGAGGACGCCGTCCAGGACGCGCTGCTCGAGGCGCTGCGCGTCTGGCCGGGCGACCCGCCGCGCGATCCGCGCGGCTGGCTGGTCACCGTGGCCTGGCGCCGGTTCCTGGACGCCACCCGGTCCGACGTCGCCCGCCGGCGCCGCGAGGACCGGGTCGAGGAGGAGCCGGCGCCCGGTCCCGTGCCCGGCAGCGACGACACGCTGCAGCTGTACTTCCTGTGCGCCCACCCCGCGCTCCCGCCGTCGTCGGCGGTGGCGCTCACCCTGCGCGCCGTCGGCGGGCTGACCACCCGGCAGATCGCCGCGGCCTACCTGGTGCCCGAGGCCACCATGGCCCAGCGCATCAGCCGGGCCAAGCGCACCGTCTCCGGCGTGCGGCTCGACCGGCCCGGCGACGTCGCCACCGTGCTGCGCGTGCTCTACCTGGTGTTCAACGAGGGCTACTCCGGCGACGTCGACCTCGCGGCCGAGGCGATCCGGCTGACCCGGCAGCTCGCGGCCGCGGTCGACCACCCCGAGGTCGCCGGGCTGCTCGCGCTCATGCTGCTGCACTCGGCCCGCCGCGCCGCCCGCACCGCGCCCGACGGCAGCCTGGTGCCGCTCGCCGAGCAGGACCGCGGTCGGTGGGACACCGCCGCGATCGCGGAGGGCGTGGCGGTGCTGCAGGCGGCGCTGGCCCGCGACCGGCTGGGCGAGTACCAGGCCCAGGCCGCCATCGCGGCGCTGCACGCCGACGCGCGCACGGCCGCCGAGACGGACTGGGTGCAGATCGTGGAGTGGTACGACGAGCTCGTGCGCCTGACCGGCAGTCCGGTCGCCCGCCTGAACCGCGCGGTGGCGGTCGGCGAGGCCGACGGACCCCGCGCCGGCCTGGCCGCGCTGGCGGACCTGGACGCGACGCTGCCCCGGTACACCGCGGTGGCGGCGCACCTGCACGAGCGCGACGGCGACCTGGCGACGGCGGCCCGGCTGTACGCCGAGGCGGCCCGGCAGGCCACCAGCGGCGCGGAGCGCGACCACCTGACGCGCCAGGCCGCCCGGCTGCACGCCGGCCGGGAGGGCTGAGCCGCCCGTCTCAGGCGCCCTCGGCGAGCTCCGCGCGCAACCGGGCCAGCAGGTCCGACCGGGTGCCGGCGCCCAGCCGCTGGCGCATCCGCGACACGTGGTGCTCCACCGTCTTGGCCGAGATGTAGAGCCGGCCGCCGATCTCCCGGTACGTCTGGCCGGCGACGACCAGCCGGGCCACCTCGCGCTCCCGGTCGCTGAGCGCGCCCGTGCCCGGGGCGGCCGGCGCCGCGGCGCCCCGCCCGGCGGGCTCGGCGTCGGTCCCCGCCGGCTCGCACAGCGCCCGGGCACACGCCAGCAGCGCCGACCGTCCCCGCGGGTCGGCCGTGCGGGCCGCGGCGTGGCCGGCCAGCCGCGAGCCGTCCCAGGCCAGCCCGACCCCGCTGAGCCGCTCGCCGGCGGCCACGACCTCGTCGACGTCGACGTCCCCGGCCAGGACGCTCAGCCACGTGCGCCCCGCACGGGCCAGCGTGGCCGCGTACGGGCTGGTGCGGGCCGCGGCGACCAGGGCGGCGGCGTGCGGCCGCAGCCCGGCCGGGTCGTCGGTGAGGATGGCCGCCTGCGCGCCGCTCCAGTGCAGCGACGTCGCCCACAGCTGCGGGTCGCCGAGCCGGGCCAGCAGCGCCCGCGCCTCCGCCAGGTGCGGCCGCAGCCGGTCGACCGCCTCCAGCCGGGCGGCCGCGACGACCAGCTCGCCGAGGGGCAGCAGCGTGAACAGGTCGACCGGGTGGCGGACGACGGACTCCAGCGCCGGCTCCCACGCGCGCAGCAGCGCGGGCGCGTCGCTCGCGCGGCGGGCGACGCCGACCTCCAGGCCGCGGAGGAACACCTCGTCGCGCGGCTCGACGACCGGGACGGCGGCCCGGGCCGCCTCGGCCAGCTCGCGGGCGTGGTCCAGCCGGCCGGCGAGCATCGCCGACCAGGCCAGCAGGATCCGGTGCCGGGGCCGGTGCGGCAGCCCGCCGAGGTCGGCCGTCACCGCCCGCTGCAGCACCGACTCGCCGACCGCCGGCTCGCCGCGGTGCAGGGCCACCAGCGCCGCGAGCGCGGCCGGGGTGTCGGGCAGCAGGGCCGTGCGCCCCATGGGCTCCAGCAGGGCGGCGGCGCGGGTCAGCGTGGACAGCGCGGCCGCGGCGTCGGTGCCCGCGCCCAGGGACTGATGGACGCCCTGGGCCATCAGCTCCTCGGCGACGGCGAGCGTGGTCGCGGCGCCGCCCTCGCGGGGCCGGCCGGCGCCGGCCAGCACGTCGGCGGCCTCCTGCGGGGCGCCGATCTCCAGCAGCGCCAGGGCGGCCGAGCCGGCCCGCTCGCTGCCGGCGAGCCGGTACAGGTCCGCGGCCCGGCCCACCAGCCCGCGCTGCACGAGCACGGTGGCGGTCACCGCCGCCGCCCGCGGGCGGTCGGGGGCGCCCGGGTCCACCAGCGCGGTGTCGGCCAGGCAGAGCGCCCGGTCCAGGTCGCCGGTGAGCACCGCCGCCTGGGCCCGCCGGGCGGCGGTGGCGGTGATCGAGGCGCCGCTGGACTGGGCCTCGCCGAGCAGCTCGTCGGCCAGCGCCGGGTCCGAGCCGAGCGCCGCGTCCCCGTGCCGCTCGAGCAGCGCCGCGGCCCGCGGGTCGCGGACCCCGGCCGCGGCCAGGCCCCGGGCCAGCTGCACCGGCTCCTCCCCGCGGTCGAGCAGCACGCCCAGCAGCCGCCGGCGGCTGCGCCGGGTGACGTCGGGCGGGGTGGTGGCCAGCAGCACCGCCGAGACGAGCGGCACGACCGAGCCGCCGCCGGTGAGCAGGCCGGTGGCGCGGCCGGCGGCCACCAGGTCACCGATCGACGACTCGGGCACGCCGAGGACGGGGGCCAGCACGTCGTCGTCCAGCGGGGCGCCGGCGGCGACGGCGTGCAGCAGGGCGCGGGTCCCCTCGTCCAGGCCCGCCAGGTCGGCGCGGATCCGGTCGACGACGTCCTCGGGCACCGCCAACCGGGGTGGCTGTCCCGGCGACAGGACGCCGGCGCCGCCCCGCCGCGGCCGGCCGCCCAGGGACCGCAGCAGCGGCCCGGCCAGCCCGGGGAGCCCGGCCGTCTGCTCGAGGACGACGTCCACCAGCGCGGACGACACCGCCTCCCCCAGGTGCTCCACCGCCCACTCGCGGACGGTCTCCCGGTCGACCGGGCCGAGCAGGACCAGCTCCCGGTCGCCGCCCAGGTCCTCCAGCAGGTCGCCCAGCGCGGGCGGCCGGGGCCAGGGCCGGAACGCCACCACCGCGCGGGTCCCGGGCTCGCGCACCAGCCGGCGCACCCGGTCGGCGGTCCGGTCGTCGAGCCGGTGCGCGTCGTCGACCAGGAGCAGGCAGCGGCCGCGGGGCGTCGGGACGGCCGCCGAGGCGGTGAGCACCGGGGTGCCGGCCCGGCGGGCGCCCGCGGCGAGCTCCTCCAGCAGGTGGGTCTTCCCGGTGCCGCCCGGGCCGCGCACGGTCAGGTGGCCCTCGCGGGCCGCCGGCGTCCCCAGGGCCCGCAGCCGCTCACGGGGGGCGCCGGCGGCCGGGTCGGCGAGGCTGACGGCCGCCCACGGCGCGGGGGCCCGGTCGTCCGGCGTCATGCCGTCTCCGTCGACACGGGGGTGCCGTCCCCCGCCCCGCCCGGCGCGGGGTCGCCGGCCGGGGGCTCCGGCGCCGGGTCGGGTGCGGGGTCGGGCGCGGGGTCCGTCGCCGGGGGCGGGCCGGTGGCCGGCGGGTCCGGGGTGACCGGCGGCGCGGACGTCTCCGGCGGGGTGGAGGTGCCCGGAGTCGCCGGGGGTGCCGGCGTGCTCGGCTCGGCCGACGGCGGCGGCGCGGCCGGTTCCGGGACGACGGCCGCGGGGGCCGCCACGGGACCCGCCGCGGGCGCCGCCGGGGTGCCGGCCGGTGCCGCGCCCGGCGCGTCGTCGTCCGCGCCGGCGGCGGTGGTGCCCGGGCGGGAGCCGCCGCGGGCGGTGGTGGCGGGGGTGCTGCGGCCGCCGGGCCGGCCGGCCGAGCCGGCCGCCGACGGGCGGCCCGCCGAGTCCGACCGCTCCGACACCGCAGCCGCCGGGGAGATCGGCCCCGCCGCGGCGCCGCCCGCTGCGGCGCCGCCCGGAGCGGCGGGCGCCGGCGGCTGCCCGGTCTCCGCCTCGCCGGTGCCCGGGTCGGCCTCGCCCTCGGCCGCGGCGTCGCCGCCCGCGGGCCGCGACGCGCCGTCCAGGACCGAGGACAGCGCGGGCGGGCCGGCGATCATCGCGACGAGGGCGGTGACGACGACGGCGCCGCGCCGCAGCCGCCGGCCCGTCGTCCCCGGGGCCCGGCCGGCCGCCGGCAGCGGCAGCGGGGGACGGCCCGCGGGCGCCGCCGTCCCCGGCCGCCGCGACCGGCGCGGGCCGGCCGCGGGCGCCGCCGCCTCGCCGGCGGGGGCGTCGTCCTCGGCGTCAGCGGCCACGGGCGCTCCGTCGGCGCCGGCCGCCGCCGTCCCGGGGACGTCGGCGGCGAGCGCCTCCGCGGCGAGCCGGGCGGCGCCGAGCGCGGGGCTGAGCTCCGGGCGGTCGGCGACGACGAGCGGGCGGCCGAAGGTGCCGGAGAGGGCCTCCACCACCCGGGGGACGCGGACGCCGCCCCCGGCGAGGACGACGGCGTCGAGGTCCCCGGGCGCCAGGCCCGCCGCCGCGACGGTGGCGGCGAGCGCCTCGGCCGACGCCTGCACGGGCCCGTCGAGCAGCTCGTCGAGTTCCTCCCGCGTCAGCCGCAGCTCCGTCCCGCCGACGTCCAGCCGGGTGGCGGTGTCGGCGGAGAGCTCCTCCTTGGCCCGGACGCAGCCGGCGCGCAGCCGCTGCGCGGCCCGGCGGTCGGGCACCGGGCCGTCGAGGGAGCGGCGGACGAGGGCCAGGACGAGGTCGTCGAGGTCGCGGCCGCCCCACGGCAGGGGGAGGGGAGGGGGGACCGGGGACTCGAGCTCCCCCTGGGGGCCCGGGGTCACCACGGCGGTGTCGAGGCTCGTCGCGCCGAGGTCGTAGACGGCGACCCGGGCGCCGGCCGGCAGGTCGCCGGCGGCCACGTGGTGGGCGACCGCGGCCACGGCGCCGGAGACGACCGAGAAGCGGGGGACGCCGGCGGCGTCGAGGGCGTCGGCCAGCGCGCGCCGCCGGTGCCCGCCCCAGCCGGGCGGGACGGTGAGGACCGTCCACGCCTCCGGTCCGCCGTGCACCTGCGCGGCCGCGTCCCGGACGTGGGCCACCAGCGCCGCCACGAGCTCCCCGGCCTGCTCGAGGCCGTCCCCGCAGGCCAGCGGGACGGGGCAGCCCAGCCGGGACAGGAGCCCCGTCGGCGCGCCCAGCTCCGGCAGCGCCGCCGTCCCCCCGGATCCCGGGGGCGGCTCGCCCGCCCCGGGCCCTCCGTCGTCGGTCAGCCGGA
This sequence comes from Blastococcus sp. SYSU D00868, assembly GCF_054050575.1. Classification (NCBI taxonomy): domain Bacteria; kingdom Bacillati; phylum Actinomycetota; class Actinomycetes; order Geodermatophilales; family Geodermatophilaceae; genus Blastococcus; species Blastococcus sp. SYSU D00868. The sequence continues at coordinate 86,928 of NZ_JBJGZO010000018.1, read as the reverse complement.
GCGGCTCGGCGGCCTGCACGCCGCCGTCCGCCACGACGCAGGTGGCGGCGGCGACCGTCCGGTCGCCGACGTCGATCCCCAACCCGTACCCGCCGTTGCGCACGAGGTCCCCCTGCCGTGTCCGACGCCCGCCTTGGCACGGCCCGAGCGCGGACGGAACGTAAGCAGGTCGGCTCGGGGCTGTCTGCCCCTGCGGCCCCGGAGGCCCCGTCAGGCCCCCAGGAAGGGGGCGACACCCCGCATCCCCTAACGCGCAGTCAGCGCCCACCCCCCAATCCAGGGAGGACGGAGGGGGACCCGAGCCCGATGCCCGGGCCGCCCGGGGGCCGGTGGACTGCTCCCGCCAGCCGGCCGACCGCGACCGGCGCAGTCCTCGGGAGTGCCAGCATGACCACGCTCGCCAGCGACATCCTCGACTTCATCCTCGGCCTGTTCGACGACCCGGAGAAGGCCCAGGCCTTCGCCGACGACCCGGAGGCCGAGCTCGCGGCCGCGGGCCTGCCCGGGGTCGCGCCGGCCGAGGTGCACGACCTGATGCCGATGGTCGCCGGCTACGCGCCGGGCGGCTGGCACGGCCGGCCGCACCACGACGACGACCACGGGCACGGCCACGGGGGCAAGCCGGACCACTGCGACGACGACGACGACTACAAGCCGGTCGGCAGGCCCGACCACCACGACGACCACGGGTACGGGCACGGCGGAAAGCCGGACCACTGCGACGACGACGACGACTACAAGCCGGTCGCGAAGCCCGACCACCACGACGACAAGCCCGACCACCACGACCACGGCCACGGGCACGGGCACCACGGTCACCACGGTCCGGTCGCGGGCGCGGAGACCACCGTCATCGCCCACGTGCAGAACATCCAGAACAACATCACCTACGTGAACGTCGAGATCGACGCCTCGCACAGCATCTGGGTCGGCGGCGACGCGCAGGCCATCTTCGGCGACGTGGGCAAGGGCGCCGTCGTCGTGGACGAGGGCGTCTACGTCGGTGACGACAACGAGGGCGCGATCGCCACCGGCGGCGGCATCGCGGTCGACGGCGACATCAAGGACAACAACGTGGCCGTGGGCAACGCCGGCGACGTCGCCCAGGACTCGGTGGTCGTCGAGGACGTCAACCTGGCGCTCGGCGACCAGACCGTGGTCGAGGGCGACGGGAACACGGTCGGCAACACCACCACCACGACCACCAACACGACCACCAACACGACGACCACCACGAACACGACCAACACCACGACGATCAGCGACAGCGGCAACGTCGGCAGCTACAACGGCGGCGACGTGGCCCTGGGCGGCGACGACGCGCAGGTCGGCGACTCCGTGGACGTCGACGTGGACATCGAGGACAGCGCCATCGCCCTCGGCGGGGACGCCAACTCCGGCCACCAGGTGAACTCGCAGAACGACCTCTCGGTCGGCGACGTCACCTACGCCCCGGACTACTCCGAGGACAACGACACGATCAAGGTGGACGACGTGCAGGTCGCCATCGACAACGACCACAGCATCATCGGCGGCGACGACGCCGAGCTCGAGGTCGAGGACCCCTTCGTCGTGGTGATCGAGGACCAGCCCCACCACGCCGCCGTCGAGCCCGCGGCCGGCTGACCACCTCCCCCCGGGAGCGGCGGCGACCCGCCGCTCCCGGGTGTCCCGGACCCGGGTCCGGCCGTCGTGCCGGGCCCGGGTCCCGGCCTGTCCGCGGGACGGGGGATCGGTGATAGGACGGAACCGGACGGGAGGTGACCGTGGTCACGTCGACGGAGCTGATCGACCGCGCCCTGGCGGTGGCCGCGGCGTGCGACCGCCCCGACCTGCAGCGCAGGCTGGGGCTGGTGCGCGAGCGGGTGGCCGCCCCGACGGTGCGGGTGCTGGTGGTGGGCGAGGCGAAGAAGGGCAAGAGCTCGCTGGTCAACGCGCTGGTGGGGGCGCCGGTGTGCGCCGTGGCCGACGACGTCGCCACGGTCGTGCCGGTCGTCGTCCGCGGCGGGACCGAGCCGCGGGCCGAGCTCGTGGTGACGGCGTCCCCGCCGGCCGGGGGCGCGGCGGACGAGGACCGGGTCGAGCGGGTGCCGGTGCCGATCCACACCCTCGCCGCCCGGGTCGGCGCCGGCGCGGCGGAGGTGGAGGGGCTGCTGCGCGCCGAGGTGGAGCTGCCCCGGCAACTGCTGGCGGGCGGCCTGGAGGTCGTCGACACCCCCGGGGTCGGCGGGGTCGGCGCGGCGCAGTCGCTGCTGACCGTGGACCTGCTGCCCAGTGCCGACGCCGTCGTGGTCGTCTCCGACGCCAGCCAGGAGTTCACGGCCCCGGAGATGGACTTCCTCCAGCGCGCGGCGGCCCTGTGCCCGACCGTCGTCTGCGTGCTCACCAAGACCGACGTCGCGCCGGCCTGGCGGACCGTCCTGGAGCTGGACCGCGCCCACCTGGCGGGGCGGGACGTGGACGCGCCGGTCTTCGCCGTCTCCTCGACGCTGGCGGCGCTGGCGTTGACCACCCGCGACGCCGAGCTGCACGAGGAGTCCGGACTCGGCCCGCTCGTCGAGCACCTGCGCCGCGAGGTGGTCGACCGGGCGGGCGACCTGGCGGCGCGCTCGCTGCGGCACGACCTCACCTCCGTGACCGAGCAGCTGCGGCTCGCCGTCCGGGCCGAGCTGACCGCGATCGAGGACCCGGCCGGCCGGGACGACCTGCTGCGCGAGCTGGAGGAGGCCCGGCAGGCCGTCGACGACCTGCGGAAGCGCTCCGCACGGTGGCAGCAGGTGCTCAACGACGGCGTCACCGACCTGATGGCCGACATCGACTACGACCTGCGCGACCGCACCCGCGTGGTGACCCGCGAGGCCGAGGAGGCGATCGACGCCCAGGACCCGGGCCCGGCCTGGCCGCGGATCGCCGGCTGGCTGGACGAGCGCGTCGGGTCGGCGGTCGCCGACAGCTTCGTGTGGGCCGAACAGCGCTCGCAGTGGCTGGCCGAGCGGGTGGTCGAGCAGTTCGCCCGCGACGGCGGGGCGGCCCTGCCCGAGCTGTCGGTGGGCTCGAGCACCGAGGCGCTGGACATGGTGGTCGAGGTCGCGGCGGTCGACAGCGGGGACATGACCCTGCGCGAGCGCATGCTCGTCGGCCTGCGCGGCTCCTACACCGGCGTCCTCATGACGGGCCTGGTGACCAGCCTGGTCGGCCTGGCGATCATCAACCCGCTGTCGCTCGCCGCCGGCGTGCTCATGGGCCGCCGCGCGTACAAGGACGACCAGGCCCAGCGGGTGGCCCGCCGGCAGAGCGAGGCCCGCGCCGTGGTGCGCCGGCACATCGACGAGGTGGTGTTCCAGGTCGGCAAGCAGCTCAAGGACCGGCTCCGGCTCGTCCAGCGCACGCTGCGCGACCTGGTCTCCGACACCGTCGACGAGATGTCCCAGTCGCTGGCCGACGCCGTCCGCGCCGCGCAGCAGTCGGCGAAGGACGCGGCCGGCGAGCGGGACGCCCGCGCCCGGGTGCTGCGGGTGCGGCTGGCCGAGCTGGACCGGCTGGCCGCCGACGTGCGCCGGTCGCTGGGCGAGCCGGTGCCGGCCCGGTGACCGCCCCGACCGACCGGCGTGCCGTGCCCGGGACGACGGACGCCCGCGAGCTCCTCGACGCGGCGCTGGAGGTCTGCGCGGGCGACCCGGATGCGGTCGCGCGGCTGCGGCCCCTGCGGGACCGGCTCGACGGGCCGCTGCGGGTCGCCGTCGTGGGCCGGGTCAAGGCGGGGAAGTCCACGCTGCTCAACGCGCTGGTCGGCCAGCGGATCGCCCCCACCGACGCCGGCGAGTGCACCCGGGTGGTCACGCTCTACCGGCACGGCGCGGTGCCGCGGGTGGTGCTGCACCGGCGGGACGGCGGGCAGCGGCCGCTGCCGGTCCGCCGGGTGGACGGCGGCCTGCAGCTGGACCTGGGCGGCACCGACCCCGACGACGTCGCCTGCCTGGTCGTCGACTGGCCGTCGGCCGCGCTGCTGCCGGCCACGCTGGTCGACACCCCGGGCACCGCGTCGCTGTCGGAGGCCACCAGCGCCCGCACCGACGAGTACCTGGGGGCGGCCGGGCCCGGCGCCGACGCGGTGGTCTTCCTGACCCGCTCCCCGCAGCCGGAGGACCTCGCGGTGCTCCGCGGGCTGCAGGAGGCCGGCGGCGCCGCGGGCGTCACGACGGTCACGGTGCTCTCCCGGGCCGACGAGATCGGCGCGGGCCGCCTGGACGCGCTGGAGTCGGCGGCCGCGGTGGCCCGCCGGCTGGCCGCGGACCCCGCCGTCCGGGCCGTCAGCCCCCTGGTGCTGCCGGTCTCCGGCCTGCTCGCGCTGGCCGGCCGGACGCTGCGGCACGGGGACTTCGTCGCCCTGCGCAGCCTGGCCGCGGCCGATCCGGCCGCCGTCACCGCGATGCTGCTCACCGCCGACCGGTTCTGCCGGCCCGAGGTCGCCGTCGACGTCTCCCGCGACGTCCGGGTGTCGCTCGTCGAGCGGCTCGGGGTGTTCGGCATCCGGCTGGCGGTGATGCTGGTCCGGGCCGGGATCCCCGACGCGGGCACGCTCGCCGACGAGCTGGTCCGGCGCAGCGGGCTGGCCGAGCTGCAGCGGCTGCTGACCGCCCGCTTCGGCGAGCGCGGCGGCGTGCTGCGGACGGCGGCGGCGCTGCGGGCCGTGGAGGACGTGCTCGGCCGCGCGCCGGCGGAGGGGGCGGCCCGGCTGCGGGCGGAGGCGGAGCGGATCCGGCTGGCCACGCCCGAGCTGGCCGAGCTGGAGGTGCTGGCCCGCAGCGGCCCGGACGGACCGTTCCCGCCCGGCCTCCGCGCGGACGCCGAACGGCTGCTCGGCGGGGAGGGCACGACCCCGGCCGCGCGGCTCGGCCTCCCGGCCACCGCCTCCGACGGCGAGCGCACCGCCGCCGCGCGGGCGGCCCTGGCGCGCTGGCGGGAGGCGGCCGACGACCCGCTCGCCGACCGGGCCGCGGCGGATGCGGCGGGCGTGGTGGTGCGCAGCTGCGAGGCGCTGCTCGCCGGGCTCCTCGACCCGGCCGGGTCAGCCGGCCGCGTCGGGGGTGCGGCGGAACCAGGCGCGCGCGGAGCGGCCGAGGAGCAGGAGCGGCGCGAGGAGGACGAGGCCGCCCTGGACGAGGAACGCGACCCGGTCGAGGTCGGCGCCCCCGGCCACCATGTCCTGGGTGATGTCCACCGCGAGCAGTAGCAGCAGGGCGGTCGGCAGCAGCGCCCACCGCGCCCAGCCGGCGCGGCGCAGGATCAGGCCCACCCAGAGCAGCGAGACCAGGACGAGCAGCCCGGTGCTGCCCAGCACGAGCGCGATCGTCGCGCGGACGCCGTCGGCGATCACGTCGGCGGCGGCGGTGGGGTCCGCGTCGGTGGCGCTCGCCGTCAGCTTCGCCTGCAGCGCGTCGGAGTCGCGCAGCGCGGCCGCGGTCCCGACCGCCCCGGCGGCGCAGCCGGCCCACCACAGCCAGGCGGCCAGCCCGACGGTGCGCGGGCGGGCCGGGGCCGGGTCGGCCGGCACGGGCGGCGTCGGCCCGCCGGCCACCTCCGGCCGCACGGGGGGCGGCCGGTCGGCCGCGGCGCCGGCGAGCGTGCGCGGGCGGGGCAGGGGCTGCTCGCCGGTGGGGACCGGCGCCCCGGACGGGCGCGCGCGGGCGACGGCCGGGTCGGGCACGGGCTGCTCCTCCTCGTCGAGGGCGACGTCGGAGCAGCCTCGCAACCCGGAGGGCCCGCGGGCGGCCGGGCCCCGCGTGACCGGCTGCGGCCCCCCGTGTCGGGACGGCGCGCAGCCCGGCCGATGCGGTCAGTGACCGGTGAACAGCGCCGGCCGCTTGGCGAGGAACGCCTCGACCGCCTCGCGGTGGTCGGCGCTGGTGCCCAGCGGCGTCTGCAGCTCCGCCTCCAGGGCCAGGGTCTCCTCCAGCGAGTCGGTCGCCGCCGTCGCCAGCACCGTCTTGACCGCGCGGTAGGCCGCGGTCGGCCCGGCGGCCAGCCGGACGGCGAGCGCGCGAGCCTCCTCGGCGACCTGCTCCGCGGGGACGACACGGTGCACCAGGCCCCACTGCTCGGCGGTCTCGGCCGGGAACGGCTCGGGCAGGAGCAGCAGCTGCGCGGCCCTCGACCCGCCGACGCAGTGCACCAGCCGCGAGGCCAGCGCCGAGTCGCTGGACAGCCCGATGCCGGTGAACGCCGTCGTGAACTTCGAGCCGGCCGCGGCGACCCGCAGGTCCCCGGCAAGCGCGAGGCCGAGACCGGCGCCGGCGCACGCGCCGTTGATGCCGACCACGACCGGCACCCGCAGCGCGGACAGGGCCAGGACGAGCGGGTTGTACTCGTCGGCGACGATCGACAGCGACGTCTCGGCGTCGCCGCGCAGCGACTCCACGTGCTCGGCGAGGTCCTGGCCCACGCAGAACGCCCGGCCGGTGCCGGTCAGCAGCACGGCGCGGACCGACTCGTCGGCGGCCACCTCGGTGACGACGGCGAGCAGATCCTTACGCAGCGCCGAGGTGAGCCCCGGCCGCAGCAGCGTGATGGTCGCGACGCCGTCCGCGTCCTCCCGGGCCACCGTGTCGGCCATCCGTCGTCCTCCCGCGCGTCGTCCCGGCCGCGACCGCCGCGGACCCGGGCGACACCCTGCCACCCGCCGTCCTCCCCTCCCGCAGCGCGTCCTCCCTCACGGTGTGCGGTGAGGGAGGACGCGCTGCGGTGAGGGAGGACGACTCAGGCGGCGAGCGCCGTCTCGATGTCGGCGCGGATCTGCTCGGGGGTCACGCTGGGCTCGTAGCGGCGGACGACCTCGCCGTCCCGGCCGACGAGGAACTTGGTGAAGTTCCACTTCACCTCGTCGGTGCCGATCGCGTCGGGCTTGATCCGGGCGATGTGCTCGTACAGGCCCGGCGCGGACTCCGCGGTGAAGTCGCCGGGGTCGGCGGCCCGCAGGTAGGACCACAGCGGGTGCGCGTCGGGGCCGTTGACGTCGACCTTGGCGAACACCGGGAAGGTGACGCCGTACTGCGTCGAGCAGAACTCCTGGATCTCCTCGTTCGTCCCCGGCTCCTGGCCCATGAACTGGTTGGACGGGAAGCCGAGCACCTCCAGGCCCTTGTCGGCGTAGTCCTCGTACAGCTTCTGCAGGCCCTCGTACTGCGGCGTCAGCCCGCACTTGCTCGCGGTGTTGACGAGCAGCAGCACCTTCCCCGCGTAGTCGCTCAGGCGCGTCTCGGTGCCGTCGGCGGCGGCGACGGTGAAGTCGTGGGTCTTCATGCGAGGTCCTCTCGGGGCACGGGCAGGTTGCTGCCGCAAGCCTTACCAGAACGCGGGGTATTCCCGCCCGGGCGTGGCGGGAGCGCCTTCTCCATCCGCGCCCGGCTCAGCTCCTCCCCGTCGAGGTCCACGGTCTCGACCTCGACCTGCCGGTACCCGTACCGCGCGAAGACCGGCGCGGCCCCCCACGACGCGTGCGTCACCAGGGCCGGCAGCCCGTGCGCGCGGGCGACGTCCTCGACCCCGGCGAGCAGCGCCCGCGCCACCCCGCGCCCGCCGGCCGCCGGCGCCACGAACAGCTGGTCGACCTCGCCGGGCACCAGCCCGTCGACGGCCTCGACGGCGACGGAGGCGAACCCCGCGGGCTCCGCCCCGATCTCCGCGACCAGGACCACGGTCGTCTCGATGTACCGCGCGTGGGCCTCCTCGGTCCGCCGCCGCTGCCACACCGCCCGCTGCGCCGGGGTGTAGTGCCCGGCCGCCGACACCTCGATGGCGGCCCGGCTGATCGCCGCCAGCACCGCGGCGTCCTCCCGCCTCGCGGGGCGGACGACCACGTTCATGCGCCCAGTCTGGCGGGATCGGCCCGGCGCCTCGCCGTCACCCAGCGGGCGGTGGCGAGCTGTGCAACGCTCGGTTGTGCACCACCTTCTACGGCACAACTCGGAGGTTCACCGTTGACTGCTGGAGAGCGTCGGGTCGGGGTCGCCGTCGTCGGCCTGGGAGGAGCGGTCGCCACGACCGCGGTGGCGGGGCTGGAGCTGCTCCGCCAGGGGGCCACGGACCCGGCGGGGCTCCCGCTGGCCGGCCTCGACCTGGGCGGCGTGCCCGTCGGCGAGGCGACCGGGATGGCCGACTACGCCGACCTCGTCCTCGCCGGCTGGGACCTGGACGGGTCGGACCTGTACAAGGCCGCCGAGCAGCACGCCGTCCTCGACGCCCGGCAGCTCGCGCAGGTGGAGCCCGCGCTGTCCCGGATCACGCCCTGGCCGGCGGCCGGCGACGCCGACTTCTGCCGCAACGTCAGCGGCGGCAACGTGCTGCTCGCCGAGACCCGCCGCGCGCAGACCGACGCCGTCCGCGCCGACCTGGCCCGGTTCCGCGCCGAGCGGGCGCTCGACGGCCTGGTGCTGGTCAACCTCGCCTCCACCGAGCGGTGGCCGGACCCCGCCGCGCCCGCGCTCCAGACGGCCGAGGGGTTCGAGGCCGGGCTGGACGCCGACGACCGCTCGATCACCCCCGCGATGGTCTACGCCTACGCCGCGATCAGCGAGGGCGCCGGCTACGTGAACTTCACGCCGTCGCTGGCCGCCGACGTCCCTGCCCTGGTGCAGCTCGCCGAGCGGCGCGGGGTCCCGCTGGCCGGCAAGGACGGCAAGACCGGCCAGACGATGATGAAGACGGTGCTCGCACCGGCCTTCCGCAGCCGCGCGTTGGTCGTCGAGGGCTGGTACTCGACGAACATCCTGGGCAACCGCGACGGCCTGGCGCTCGACGACCCCGACTCGCTCAACAGCAAGCTGCAGACCAAGGGCAGCGTGCTGGACTCGATCCTCGGCTACCCGGTCGAGGACCACGTGGTGCGCATCGACTACTACCGGCCGCGCGGCGACCAGAAGGAGGCCTGGGACGCGATCGACCTGGTCGGCTTCCTCGGCCAGCGGATGCAGGTGAAGGTCGACTTCCAGTGCCGCGACTCGATCCTCGCCGCGCCGCTGGCCATCGAGCTCGCCCGCCTGACCGACCTGGCGCAGCAGCGCGGGGAGGGCGGCGTGCAGCAGCAGCTCGGCTGGTTCTTCAAGGCGCCGATGACGCCCGGCGGCGGCACCCCCGAGCACGCCCTGCACCGGCAGGAGCAGGTGCTGCTCGACTGGCTCGGCGCCGGCGCGACCTCCCGGTGACGGTGGCGGTGGGGCCGCTCCGCGCGCTGGCGCCGCTGCGGCCGCTGCTGGCCGAGATCGGCGACGCGAAGCGGGTGCGGGTCGCGTCCGCGCCCGGGTCGCTGGCCGAGCAGGCGTTCGCCCGCGCCTGGGGCCGGCTGACCGCCGGCGAGGACGCCGCCACGGTGGCCCTGTCGGAGACCGCCGCGGCGGTGGCCCGCGCCCGGCTGGCCGGCATCGACGGCGCGGTGCTCGGGGCCGCCGGGCTGGACGACGCGGAGGCGCGGGCGGTGCTGCGCCGGTCCTTCGACGAGGTCGCCGGTCCCCTGGACGGCGTCCTGCGCGAGCGGCTGCGCGAGGCGCTGCCCACCGCGCTGCCCGCGGTCGACGGCCCGCCGCTCGCCGCCGCGCTCAACCGCCAGCCCCGCGCCGGTGCCACCGCACCCGGCCGCGCCCGCGTGATGGTGGAGCCGCCGGAGAGCCACGGCGACCACTGCCTGACCGTCGCCGTCTACGGGGTGCTGGTCGCCCCGGTCGTGGGCGCCGACCCGGTCGTGCCGTTCCTCGTCGGCCTGGCCCACCACCTGCACAACGTCGTCCTGCCCGACGCGGGGTTCGCCGGGGAGGTGCTGCTCGGCGGGGCGCTGCCCCGGGTGCTGGAGACGCTGGAGGCCGCGCAGCTCGACACGCTCCCGGCCTCGCTGGCCGGGCGGCTGCGCGGCGTGCTGGCGCTGCGGGACGACGCCGCCGCCCCGGAGTCGCAGGCCTTCCACGCCGCCGACGTCCTGGACCGGGTGCTGCAGGTGCACCACCACGCCTGCGCCGGGGCGTTCACCGCCGAGCAGGCGCTGGACGACCTGGAGCTGGTGCACGCCGGGCCGGTGCAGTCCTTCCACCTCGAGGTGCTGGCGGCGGCCGGGCTGTGAGCAGGGCTGGGAACGGCGTGGTGCTCGACGTCCCCGTCGTCGACGGCATCCCGTTCGTCCGCGCCGGCCGCGACGACCTGCGCGCCGAGGTCGCCGGGCTGCTCGCGCACGGCGAGGTCGACCGCGCCCGGGTGGCGCTGCTCGCCGACGCCGACGACTGGTGGACCGAGCCGCCCCCGCCGGCCGAGCAGCTGGCCCGGGTGCCGGCCGCCGCCACGCTGCGCGGGGCGATGACGCTGCTCGGGATGGGCCGGGTGGCCGACTACTTCGCCCACCGCTGGTCCGACCCGACCCACCTGGCGGGCCTTGCCCTGCTCCAGGCGCACTGGCCGGGCGGCCGGCCGGTGGTCGACGTCGCCTGCGGCGTCGGGGCGCACCTGCGGGAGCTGGCGCGGCGCGGCTGCACCGACCTGCTCGGCGTCGACGTCGTCTGGGCCAAGCTCTGGCTGGCGCGGCGCTTCGTCTGCCCGTCGGCGCGCTACGTCTGCGCCGACCTCACCGCCGCCCCCGACCTGGCCGTGCACGCGCCGGCGTTCGTGATGTGCCACGACGCCTTCTACTTCCTGCGCGACAAGCCAGCGGCGGCCGCGGCGATGCGGACGCTGGCCGGGCCGGGCGGCACCGTCGTCGTCGGGCACGCGCACGTCGCCGACCCGCACGGGGAGCCGCTGACGCCGGAGGGCTACGCGGAGGTGCTCGGCGCCGGCCTGCTCTACGACGACGCCGAGCTCACCGCCGCCCTGCTCGCCGGCCGCCCGCCGCGGCCGGCCGCGGCCGCGGACCTGCGCGGCAGCGAGGCGATCGCGCTGGTCGGCGGCGACCCGCTCGGGCCGGGACCCGACCTCGGCGAGCCGCTCGGCCCGCTCAGCCCCAACCCGCTCTACCGGGACGGCGTGCTGACCTGGCCGAGCGCGCGCTACGCCGCCGAGTACGGGCCCCGGTCGGCGTACCTGCCGCCGCGCTGGCCCGACGCGCTCCCCGCCGACGCTGCCCGCCGCCGGCTGCTCGTCGACCTCCCGGAGGCCTGGTGACCCCGCGAGATCTGCACAGTCGTCGCCATCAGGGGCTGATGGCGACGACTGTGCAGATCTCGTCGAGGGGAACGGCGTGAGCGTCGGGTGGGGCGTCGCCGGGTGCGGGTGGGTGGCCCGCGACCACGCGCTGCCGGCGCTGCACGCCACCCCGGGCGCCCGGGTCGTCGCCCTGCACGACCGCGACCGCGCCGCCCTGGCCCGCGTCTCCGGCGACGCCCCGGCCACCGCGGACCTCGACGCCTTCCTCGCCACCCCGGGCCTCGACGCCGTCTACGTCGCGGTGCCCAACGCCGCCCACCGCGCGGTGGTCGAGGCCGCCGCCGCGGCGGGCACGGCGATCCTGTGCGAGAAGCCGCTGGCCGCCGACGTCGCCGACGCCGAGGCGCTGGTCGCCGCCGCCGACCGCGCCGGCGTGCTGCTGGGCACCGCGTTCGACCAACGCTGGCACCCCGCGCACGCGCGGCTGCGCGAGCTGATCCCCGAGCTCGGCACGGTCACCGCCGTCCGGATCGTGTACTGCTGCTGGCTGCCCGCCGACTGGACGCCGGACGGCCGACCGCACGACAACTGGCGGGTCGACCCCGCCCGGGCCGGCGGCGGCGCCGCGATCGACCTGGCGCCGCACGGCCTCGACCTGGCCGGGGTGCTGCTCGGCGAGGACGTCGCCGAGCTCACCGCCACGCTGCAGACCCGGGTGCACGGGTACGGGGTGGACGACGGCGCGCTGCTGTCCGGCCGCACCGCCGGCGGCGTGCTGGTCGACCTGCACGTCGACTACAACACCCCGGACGCGCTGCCCCGCCGCCGCCTCGAGGTGGTGGGGACCCGCGGCCTGGCTGTCGCCGTCGACACGATGGGCCAGACCGCCGGCGGCACGCTGACGCTGTACCGCCCCGAGCCGGTCGACGTCCCGTTCGGGGACCAGGCGCCCTTCGCCGCCCAGTTCGCCGCCTTCACCGCCGCCGTCGCCGGCACCGCCGCGTGGCCCCACCCGGCCGCCCGCGACCTGGCGCTGCACCGCCTGCTCGTCGACGCCCTCCGCACCGCACCCCCCTCCGCGGGCGCTCGTGCCCTGCCCACCACGGCGGGCAGGGCACGAGCGTCCGCCGACCACATCCCGGAGAGGACGCCGTGACCGCGACCAACCCCTACCGCGGCCTGCTGCCCGACCTGCCCGCCTACGCCTGCACCAACTGCGGGCACTGGCAGCGCTGGCCTGCGCCGGGGCCGCTGACCTGCCCGGTGTGCGCCGACGTCCGCAACGCGCTGCCGCAGCACGGCTTCGAGTTCGTGACCGAGAAGCAGGCCGACGAGCTGGTCACCGGGCACTGGCGGCCGGCCCCGGTCCCCGGCGTCACCGGGTTCGGCACCTCGCCGCGGTTCGGGCTGGACAGCGTCGGCTGGGTGATCGAGACCGACGTCGGCCTGGTCGGGTTCGAGTGCGCGCCCCACTACACCGCCGAGATGCTGGCCGAGCTGCGCCGGATGGCCGCGGAGCTGGGCGGGTTCGACGTGCTGGCCGCCAGCCACGTGCACGGCTACGGCGCGCTGTGGCAGCTGCAGCGGGAGCTGGAGCCGCGCGTGGTCAGCGTCGGCGTCCGGGACCTGGAGTGGACCAAGGCCTTCCGGGTCACCTGGCCCGCGGACGACGTCCTGGAGCTCGCCCCCGACCTGACGATGTACCGCACCGGCGGCCACTTCCCCGGGCACGCGGTGCTGCACGACCGCCGCCGCGACGTGCTCTTCTGCGGCGACTCCCTGAAGGTCGACCTCGCCGCCGACGGCACCCCGGTGGCCCTGAGCGCGCACAAGGCGTTCCACGCGCAGATCCCGCTCTCCCACGGCGAGCTGCGCGACTACCTCGGCGTGATCGGCGCCCTCGAGTTCGACACGGTCGCCACGCCGTTCGAGATGGTCCGCGGGGTCACCACCGACCACGTCGTCCACCTGGTGCAGCGGCTGCTGACCGCGCCGCCGGACGCCTCCCCCGTCGCGCTGGACGAGCTGTGACGGCGACCGTGACGAGGCCGTCGCAGCGCTACCGCGACTCCTTCCCCACCCCGGTCGAGGAGTTCGCGATCAGGGGCCTGGACTTCCTCGACGTCCCGCTGCACAGCGCCGTCCTGCCGACCACCCCGCAGCACCCCGGCGGCAGCGGCCTGGGCTACGGCGCCACCCGGGAGGAGGCCCGCACCGGCGCGCTCGGCGAGATGGCGGAGATGGCGCTGTCGGTGCGCGCGCACGAGTCCGCCCCCCGGGTCCAGGCCTCCTTCGCCGAGCTGGCCCGCCGGGAGGGCCGCGACCGGGTCGCCGACCCGCGCACCCTGTGCCTGGAGGCCGGCAGCGCCTACGCCGACGACCGGCCGCTGCAGTGGCTGCCCATGACGCGGCTGCGCGACGGCGAGCGGGTGCTGGTCCCCGCCGAGCTGGTCGCCTCCGCGCCGCAGGACCTGCCCGGCTCCGCGCCTCCCGGCGGCTGGCTGACCACGGTGGTCACCAACGGGCAGGGCGCGGCGTTCGACGCCGAGCGGGCGGTCACCCACGCGCTGCTGGAAGTGCTGCAGCGCGACGGCAACGCGACCGCGTTCCGCGCCATGGACCGCGGCATCGTGCTCGACCTGGCCGGCCTGCGCGACCCCGACGCCCTGGCGCTGATCGACCGGCTCTCCGCCGCCGGCGTCGAGGTGATGGTGAAGCTGGCGAGCACCGCCTTCGGCGTCGTCGACGTGTACGCGGTCGGCTGCTCCCGCGACGGCTCGGAGCCCGTCCCGGTCATGGCGACCGCGTGCGGGGAGGCCGCGCACCCCGACCGGGACACCGCCGTCCGCAAGGCCCTGCACGAGTTCGCCTCCGCCCGCAGCCGCAAGGCGTTCATGCACGGCCCGTACGAGGCGGTGCTGCCGGCGACGCCGCCGGGCTACCTCGACTCGTGGCGCGGCGGGCACCCGCCGGAGCGGCTGGTGGAGGAGAACCGGGCGCTGGAGGCGATGCTCGCCTGGACGCGCATGGGCACCGCCGCGCTCACCGACCTGCTCCGCGACACCGTGCTCGCGCACCGGCAGACCGCGCGGCTGGTCGACCTGCCGCGGTACGACGGGGACGACCTGCACGGACACGTGACCGGCGCGGTGCAGGACGCCGGCTTCGACGTGCTGGTCGAGCTCCAGCCCTCGGCCGGCGAGGCGGTGGCGGCGAAGGTGCTGGTGCCCGGGCTGGAGGTGGAGACGATGTCCTACGGGCGGATCGGCGAGCGTGGCGTGCGCCGGCTGCTCGACCGCGGCGAGCCGCTCGTGGCGGTGGGCGCCGACCCCGGCGGCTGGGCGCGGGTGCACCTGACCGCCGAGGCGGAGGAGCGGCTGGGCGGCCCCGCCTGGTTCGACCGCGCCGGCGCCGACCGGCGGGTGGGCGCGCTGTACCCGCTGTACCGGGAGCCGGGCCGGCACGTCGTCGCAGAGGTGCTCGCGCGATGAGTCTCCGGTACGCGTACAACACCAACGGCCTGACGTCGCACCGGCTCTCCGACGCGCTGCCCTTCCTCGCCGACTGCGGCTACGCGGGGGTGGCGCTGACCCTGGACGTCGTCCACCTGGACCCGTTCGCGCCGGACGCGTTCACCCAGGCCGAGCGTGTGCGGGCCCGGTGCGACGAGCTGGGGCTGGGGGTGGTGGTGGAGACCGGCGCCCGCTATCTGCTCGACCCGCGGGCCAAGCACGAGCCGACGCTGGTGACCGCGTCGGCCGAGGGGCGGGAACGCCGGCTGGCCTACCTCGAGCTGGCCTGCGACCTGGCCGAGGTGCTGGGCGCCGAGGCGGTCAGCTTCTGGGCCGGGGTGCCGCGGCCGGGCGTCGACCGGGGCGAGGCGTGGGGCTGGGTGGTGGACGGCGCCCGGGCGCTGGTCGACAGCTCGGGCGGCCGCGGCTTCGCCCTCGCCGTCGAGCCGGAGCCCGGGATGCTCGTCGAGGACTGCGACGACTGGGCGAGGCTCGCCGCCGAGGTCCCCGGCATCGCGCTGGCGCTGGACACCGGCCACTGCGTCGTCTCCGGCGCGTACGAGCCGCAGGAGGCGGTGGCCGCCTTCGCGCCGCACCTGGGCACCGTGGCCGTGGAGGGGATGCGCCGCGGCCTGCACGACCACCTGCCGCTGGACGAGGGGGACGTCGACCTGCCGGCCGTGCTGCGGGCGCTGCGGGAGGCCGCCTACGACCGGCTGGTCACCCTCGAGCTCTCCCGCGACGGGCACCGCGCGCACGAGATGGTGCCGCGGGCGATGGCGACGCTGCGCGCGGCCGAGGCGGCCGGGCCGGTCCCGGAGAGGGCGCCGGTGTGAGGATCTGCTTCGTCAGCCGCCGCTACTGGCCGGCGGTCAGCGGGATGAGCGTCTACGCGGAGAACCTGCTGCGCGAGCTGGTCGCCCTGGGCCACGAGGTGACGCTGGTCAGCCAGTACCGGGACGACGAGGCCGGCACCCGCGTGTACGGCGGCGGCCCGCCTCCGCCCGGGCGGGTGCCGACCGGCGTCGAGGTGGTGGCGCTGCCCAGCCGCGGCGAGACCGTCGTCCCGGCCGACTGGGAGGGCGACGTCGCCGAGATCGTGCGCACCGTCGTCGGCCTGCACGAGCAGCGGCCGTTCGACGTGCTGCACGCCCAGTACGGCTACCCGCCGGGCCTGGCGGTGCTCGAGGCCTCGCGGCGCACCGGGCTGCCCAGCGTGGTGAGCATCCAGGGCGGCGACGGGCACTGGGTCGGCACCTGCTGCACCACCCACGCCGAGGCGATGCGCACCGTCGTCGACCGGTCGGGCGCGGTGCTGATCGGCAGCGACAGCTTCCGCGACGAGGTGGTCGGCAACCTGGGCAGCGACCCGGCGCGCTTCCGGATCGTCCCCGGTGCCACGGACACCCGCCGGTTCACCCCGGCCGAGCGGCCGCTCGGTGCGCTGCAGGACCCGCCGGTGCTGCTGTTCCACGGCCGGGTCGACCGCCGCAAGGGCGTGCTGGACCTGCTGGAGGCGCTGCCCGACGGCGTCCGGCTCGTCGTCTCCGGCATCGGCCCGGACCTCGACGAGGCGCGGGCGCGCGCCGACGGGCGGACGACGTTCCTGGGCTACGTGCCCCCCGACGAGGCCCCGGCGGTCTACCGGACGGCGGACGTCTTCGTCAGCCCGACCTACAGCGAGGGCTTCAGCAACACCCTGCTCGAGGCGATGGCCAGCGGGCTGCCCACCGTGAGCACCGACAGCGTGGGCGTCGTCGACTGCCTGCGGCACGAGGAGAACGGGCTGCTGCACACCCCGGGCGACGTCGCCGGGCTGCGGGCGGCGCTCGACCGGGTGCTGACCGACGCGGGGCTGCGGGAACGCCTCGCGGCGACCGCGCTGGAGGAGGTACGCCGGCTGTACTCCTGGCCGGTGCTCGCCCGCTCGATCGACGCGGTCTACGCGGAGCTGGCCGGCACCGCGCCGGACACCGGCTGGTCGATGCCGGCGTCGGTCGACCTCTCCTGCCGGTTCCGGTCGGCGGCCCATCTGCTGTGAGGGTCCTGGCCGTCAGCCCGCACCTGGACGACGCCGCGTTCTCCGCCGGCGGCACGCTGGCGGCGCTGGCCGCCGCCGGGCACGAGGTCACGGTGCTCACCTGCTTCACCGCGACCGTGCCCGACCCGGCCGGCTTCGCGCTGGCCTGCCAGCTGGACAAGGGGCTGCCCGCCGAGGCCGACTACATGGCGCTGCGCCGCGCCGAGGACGCCGCCGCGATGGCCGCCCTCGGCGCGACGCCGGTGCACCTGCCGCTGCCCGAGGCGCCGCACCGCGGCTACGCGAGCGCGCCGGACCTGTTCGCCGGGGTGCACGCCGGCGACGACGTCTGGCGCGCCGTCGTCTCCGCGCTGGAGCCGTGGGACGCCGACCTGTGGCTGGCGCCGCAGGCCCTCGGCGGGCACGTCGACCACCTGCAGGTGCTCCGCGCGGTGGCGGCGCTGGACCGGCCGACGCTGTGGTGGCGGGACAGCCCGTACGTGCTGCGCGAGCCCGCCGCCGTCCCGGGCCCGGGCCTGCCCGGGGGGCTGGCCGAGCTGCGGCTGCCGCAGGACCTCGACCGGCGCGGCGACGCCTGCGCGCACTACGTCACCCAGCTCGGCTTCCAGTTCGGCGGCGCCGAGGCGATGCGCGCCGCCCTGGCCGGCCTGCCGGAGGTCCTGCTCGCGAGCGACCGGGCCCGGGCGCTGGTGGTCTGACGCCCACTCCTGCGGTGTTCCCCGCGCTGTTGCGGTGCTGCAGCACCGCGAGACCGCGAGGAACACCGCAGGAGCCGGCGGGAGGCCGGGGCGTCCGGGCCGGCTCAGCGCGCGAGGCCCTGCCAGCGGCGGACGGCGAGCGCGGCGAACCCGGCCGTGAGGACGACCGGCCAGGCGACGGCGAGCGCGGTCGCGTGCTCGGTGGCCCAGCCGCCGTCGGCGGCGGGGACGCCGGTCAGCTCCCGGACGGCGGTCACGGTCGCCGCCACCGGGTTCCACTCGGCGACCGTCCCCAGCCAGCCGGGCATGGAGGCGACCGGCGTGAACACGTTGGAGAGGAACGCGAACGGCCACACCAGGATCTGCACCGCGGTGACCACCGAGGGGTCGCGGGCCAGCAGCCCCAGCCAGATGCCGACCCACAGGAACCCGACCCGCAGCAGCAGGAGCAGGCCGGAGGCGACGAGCAGCCCGCTGCCGGCATCCGGCCGCCAGCCCATGACCAGCCCGGCCAGCGCGACGAGCGCCAGGCCCAGCACCGACGAGGCGAGGTCGGCCAGGCAGCGGCCGGAGACGACCGCCGACGGCGCCATCGGCAGCGCCCGGAAGCGGTCGGTGACCCCGCGCCGGGTGTCGGTGACGACGGCGGTCATCGTCCCCTCGAGTCCGAAGAGCATGACGAGGGCGAGCATCCCGGGCACGGCCCAGTCGAGGTAGTCGCCGCCCGGGACGGCGATGCCCCCGCCCAGCAGGTAGACGAAGGTGACCATCATCAGCACCGGGAACAGCAGACCGACCAGCAGGCCGGCGGGCTGCCGGCGCCAGTGGGCGACGTCCCGCCCGGCGACGGTGAGCGCGTCGGTCACCGCCCAGCGCAACGAGCTCTCCGTGCCGCTCACGCCGGCACCTCCTCGGGCGCGCGGTCGCGGCCGGTGATCCGCAGGTAGGCCTCGTCGAGCGTGGTCGGCCGCAGCACCAGGTCGGCGACGCCGATCCCCGCCTCGTCGAGCGCGCGGACCACCTCCCCGACGACACCGGCCCGGCGGGCCACCGGCACGGTGACGCGGGCGCCGTCCCCGCCGTCCCCGTCCCCGCCACCGCTGTGACCACCCGGCCCCGCCGCCACCCGCGCGGCCAGCTCCGCCGCCTGGCCCGCCCGGGCCGGGTCGGTCACGACGAGCTCCAGCCGGTCCCCGCCGATCGCCGCGGTCAGCTCCCGCGGGGTGCCGCGGGCGGCGACCCGGCCGCCGTCCAGCACGCACACCTGGTCGGCCAGCAGCTCCGCCTCCTCCAGGTACTGGGTGGTGAGCAGGACCGTCGTCCCGCGGGCGACCAGGTCGCGCACCGCGTCCCACACGTCGCGGCGCCCGGCCGGGTCCAGGCCCGTGGTGGGCTCGTCGAGGAACAGGACCTCCGGGGCGAGCACCAGGCCGGCGGCGATGTCGAGCCGCCGGCGCATCCCGCCGGAGAACTGGCCGACCGGCCGCTCGTCGACGTCGGCCAGCCCCACCTGCGCCAGGAGCTCGCCGGCGCGGCGCCGCGCGGCCGCCCGGTCCAGGTGGTGCAGCCGACCGAACAGCACGAGGTTCTCGCGGGCGCCGAGCACCTCGTCCACGGTGGGCTGCTGGCCGACCGTGCCGATCCGGCGGCGCACCTCCCGCGGCCGCGCCACGACGTCGAAGCCGGCCACCTCGGCCGAGCCGCCGTCGGGCCGCAGCAGGGTGGTCAGGATCCGCACCGCCGTCGTCTTCCCCGCCCCGTTCGGGCCGAGCAGGGCGCACACCGACCCCGGGACCACGTCGAGGTCCACCCCGTCCAGGACGGCCCGCCCGCCGTAGCGCCGCACCAGACCCCGGACCCGCACCGCTGCCTCCACCGCACTACCTCCGTACGCCGTACGACATTCCCGCGGACCGCCAACGTACGCTGTACGGAGAAGGTTCCGCAAGGCGATGGGAGAGGCTGTCGGGGTGGCCACCGAGTCGACCGGAGGCGGGGACCCCGCCCGCACCATGGCGCTGCTGTGGCGGGACCGCGCCGAACCGGCCCGCCGCCCGGGACCGCGGGCCGGGATCGACGTCGACCGGATCGTCGCCGCCGCGGTCGAGCTGGCCGACCGGGAGGGCCTGGCCGCGGTCACCATGCGCCGGCTCGGCACCGAGCTCGGGGTCGGCGCGATGACCCTGTACACCCACGTGCCGGGCAAGAACGAGCTGGTCGACCTCATGTACGACGCCGTCCTCGCCGAGGTCTACCCGGCCCCGCCGGCCGGGGACTGGCGCGCGCGGCTGACCGCCGTCGCCCGCGAGAACTGGGACCTGTTCGTGCGCCACCCCTGGGCGGCCACCGTCGGCACCGGCCGCCCGATCCTCGGCCCCAACCTCATGCGCAAGTACGACCTGGAGCTCGCCGCGGTCGACGGGCTGGACCTGTCCGAGGTCGACATGGAGCTGGTGATCACGCTGGTCGGGGCGCTCGTCCGCGGCAGCGTGGCCGGCCTGCACGAGCTGGCCGCCGCGCAGTCCAGCAGCGGCCTGACCGACGAGCAGTGGTGGGCGGCCACCGAGCCGCACGTCGACCGCGTCTTCGACCCCGAGCGCTTCCCCACCGCCGCGCGGGTCGGCCCGGTCGCCGGACCGGAGCTGGGCGCCGGCGACCCGGCGCGGTCGTTCGAGTTCGGCCTCGCCCGGCTGCTCGACGGGATCGCGGTGCTGATCGGCCGCTGATCCGCGGCTCCACGGCGGCGTCCGAATCCCGCCAGTGGACGTCGCCCGCGGCTGGCACGCTGGACGCCGTGACCGCCTCCCTCGACCACGAGCGCTGCTACCGCGCGGTCGCCAGCCGGGACGCCCGCTTCGACGGGTGGTTCTTCACCGCGGTCCGGACGACGGGCATCTACTGCCGCCCGTCCTGCCCCGCGCGCACCCCCCTGTCGGCCAACGTCTCCTTCTTCGCCACCGCCGCCGGCGCCCAGTCCGCCGGCTACCGCGCCTGCCGCCGGTGCCGCCCCGACGCGGTGCCGGGCTCGCCGGAGTGGGACGTGCGCGCCGACGTCGTCGCCCGCGCCATGCGGCTGATCGCCGACGGGGAGGTCGAGCGCTCCGGCGTCCCGGGGCTGGCCGCCCGGCTGGGCTACTCGGAGCGGCAGCTGCACCGGCACCTGGTCGGCGAGCTGGGGGTCGGCGCGCTGGCGCTGGCCCGGGCGCAGCGGGCGCAGACCGCCCGGGTGCTGCTGGAGACCACGGCCCTGCCGGTCGCCGACGTCGCCTTCGCCGCGGGCTTCGCCAGCATCCGGCAGTTCAACGACACGATCCGCGAGGTCTTCGCCGCCACGCCCGGCGAGCTGCGCCGCCGCCGTCCCGGCGCCGAGGCCGGCGCGCCCGGCGAGCTGACCGTGCGGCTGGCCGCCCGCCCGCCGTTCGCGGCCGCCGAGGTGCTGCTGTTCCTCGGCGCGCACGCCGTCCCCGGCCTCGAGGAGTGGGACGGGACGACGTTCTCCCGCGTCCTGGACCTCCCCCACGGGCCGGCCGTGGTGCACCTGTCCCCCTCCGGCGACGCCGCCGTCACCGCGCGGCTGCGGCTGGCGCAGCTGCGCGACCTCGGCGCCGCCGTCGCCCGCTGCCGCCGGCTGCTCGACCTCGACGCCGACCCGGCCGCCGTGGACGCCGTCCTGGGCGCCGACCCCGCGCTGGCGGCGCTGGTCGCCGCGGCCCCCGGCCGGCGGGTCCCCACCTCCCCCGACGCCCCCGAGCTCGCCGTCCGCGCGGTGCTCGGCCAGCAGGTGTCGGTGGCCGGCGCGCGCACCCTCACCGCCCGGCTGCTGCCCCTGGCCGGCGCGCCCCTGCCCGAGCCGGTCGGCACGCTCAGCCACGCCTTCCCCCGCCCGGAGGCGCTCGCCGAGGCCGACCTCTCCGCGGTCGGTCTCACCGGCGCCCGCCGGCGGACCGTGACCGCGCTGGCCGCCGCGCTGGCCCGCGGGGACGTCGTCCTCGACCCCGGCGCCGACCGCGCGGAGGCGGCCCGGTCGCTGCTCGCCGTCCCCGGGATCGGCCCGTGGACGGCGGCGCTGGTCGGCCTGCGCGGCCTCGCCGACCCCGACGTCTGGCTGCCCGGCGACCTCGCGCTGCGCCGCTCGCTGGCCGCGCTCGGCAGCTCCGACGCCGACGCCGCCACCCGCTGGCGGCCGTGGCGCTCCTACGCGGTGCTGCACCTGTGGGCGCTGGCCGTCCCGTCCCTGTTCACCCGCCCCCTGCCCGTCGCCCCCGATCGGAGCGCCTCGTGACCGCCTCATCGCCCCGTGCCCGCTTCGCCACCGTCCCCACCCCGCCCGGGCCGTTCACCGTCGTCGTCACCGAGGGCGCGGACGGCGCCGACGTCGTCCTGGCCGGCGGCTGGACCGACGACGTCGGCGACCTGCTGCCGGTGGTGCACCGCGCACTGCGCCCCGAGTCGGTGGCGCTCGACCCGTCCCTGCCCGTGCTCGACGTCGTCGAGGCCTTCCACGCCGGCGACGTCGGCGTGATCGACGGGGTGCCCGTGCGGCAGCGGTCCGGGCCGTTCCTGACCGAGGCGTGGGAGGTGCTGCGCACGGTGCCCGCCGGCCGGCCCGACACCTACGCCGCCTTCGCCGCCCGCTGCGGCCGGCCGACCGCCATCCGGGCCGCCGCCAACGCCTGCGCCCGCAACGCCGCCGCACTGTTCGTGCCCTGCCACCGGGTGCTCGGCTCCGACGGCGGCATGGGCGGCTTCCGCTGGGGCACCGACGTCAAGCGCTGGCTGCTCGCCCACGAGGCCGCGCACGCGACCCAGCCGGCCGCCGTCCCGGCCTGACCCTCCGGTCGGCCCTGTCCCCCGATGCATAGGAGGCGATACCCACGTCCTCGGCCGCGGGACGTGGGTAGTGCTTCCCATGCCTCACACGTCCCGGGCGGGTCGGAGCGGATCTGTCGGTGGGGTGTTGCACCCTGCCGGACGTGGACGCCGCCTCCCTCCTGCTCGGCCTGCTGATCGGCGCGCTGCTGGCCACCGCGGTCACCCTCGGGGTCGTCGCCCTGCTGGCCCGCCGCCGGCCGGCCGACGCCGGGCTGGAGCCGGTGCACGAGTCGCTGGACCACCTGCACCGGCTGCTGGCCGGCATCGAGCGCGACCGGGCGATGGCGCACGGGGAGCTGCGCGAGCAGATGGGCACGGTCGGGCAGACCTCGGCGCTGCTGCGCCAGGAGACCGCCGCGCTGGTCACCGCGCTGCGGACGCCGCACGTGCGCGGGCGCTGGGGCGAGGTGCAGCTGCGCCGCGTGGTCGAGGTGGCAGGCCTGCTCGAGCACTGCGACTTCGTCGAGCAGCCGTCGGCGACGAACGACGCCGGCGCCGGCGTCCGGCCCGACCTGGTGGTCACCCTCGCCGACGGCCGCCAGGTGGTCGTCGACGCCAAGGTGCCGTTCACCGGCTACATCGAGGCCGTGCAGGCCACCGACCAGGCGGTGCGCGCCGAGCGGGTCGCCGCCCACGCCCGCCAGCTCCGCGCGCACGTCGACGCCCTGGCCGCCCGCCGCTACCCCACCGCCTTCCGCCCGGCCGCGCCGTTCACGGTGCTCTTCGTCCCCTCCGACGGCTTCCTCACCACCGCGCTGGAGGCCGAGCCCGGCCTGCTGGAGTACGGCTTCGGGCGGGACGTCGTCGTGGCCACGCCGAGCACGCTGCTGGCCCTGCTGCGCACGGTCGCCTACTCCTGGCGGCAGGAGCGGCTCGCCCGCGACGCCGACCAGGTGCTGGAGGTCGGCCGCCGGCTGCACGCCCGGCTGACGACGCTGTCCGGGCACCTGACCCGGCTGGGGTCGGCGCTGGGCACGGCGATGGCCCGCTACAACGACACGGTCGGCTCCTACGAGCGCTCGGTGCTCACCGCCGCCCGCCGGTTCGACGAGCTGGGCGTCGCCGAGTCAGAGCTGCCGACCGTGGCCCCGATCGAGGCCACGGTCCGGGCGCTGCGCCCGCCGGTGCCGCCGGAGCCGGGCCTGCCGGAGCTGCCCGGCAGCCGCGACGGCACCGCGGGCTGATCCGCCACCCGGACCGTCCCGCCCGGCGCGCCCGTCACACCTGGTCACAGGCTCCTCGCCTCTCACCGAGAGTGGTCAGCGGAGCGTGGTCACTTGGGCACAAGTTGCCCGCGCGCGTCGGGCCTCGCCTTCCACCGGACTCCCGCGCGGCTCGCTACCGTTTGATCGACGAAGGGAGCCGCTCCTCGGGCTCCCCGCGAACGGGACGGAGGTGCGCCATGGCCTCGGTGAGTGCTGCCGACACCTGGCGGGAGACCGGAGCTCGCTCCGATCGGTCCGCCGGTGGCCCGGGCGCCCCCCGCGGCGGTCGCCCCGGCCCGGGCGACCGGCCCCGGCCGCCGCTGCCCCCGCTCCCCCCGCTGCCCTCGCACGGCCGCTCCGGCGCGCCCGGCCAGCGGCCGGTGCCGCCCGCCCAGCGGCCGGTCCCGCCCGCGCAGCGCCCCGTCCCCCCGGCCCCGCGGCCGGCGGCCCAGGGCCGTCCCGCCCAGCGCCCGGTCCCCGCGGACCGCCCGCTGCCCCCGCGCGAGGTGGCCGACCGCGGCCGGGCCACCCCCGGCTACCCGCGCTCCTCGGCCGGCCTGTCCCCGGACGCCGGCCGCCGGCGCCCCCGCCCGGAGCACGACGACGCCCTGGTCGACGAGGACCGCCGCGGCCGCGCGGCGAGCCGCGCCGTCTCGCCGGCGGTCGCCGAGCGGGGCAGCCGGCTGCGCGGCAGCATCGCCGTCCTCGGCGTCCTGGTCGTGACGCTGGCCGCCGGCTACGTCGACGCGATCGGCACCACCGGCCTGGGCATGGTCACGCTGATCGGCCTCGTGGCCGGCACCGCGGTCGGCACGCTGCTGGTGCGCCGCCGCGACCTGGCCACGATGGTCGTCGCCCCGCCCCTGGTCCTGATGGCCGCGGTCGCCGTCTTCGTGCTCACCGCCCCCGGCTTCGACGTCCCCGACGGCGGCAGCTTCGTCAAGGTCGCCGGCACCGCGATCGCCACCAAGCTCGTCCTCGGCGGCGGCTTCCCGATCATGGCCGCCGCGACCGGCACCGCGCTGGTCCTCGCGCTGATCCGCTGGGCCGCCCGGCGCTGACCCACGCCCCGACCGATCCGAAGGGCCCCTCCCGGCGATCCGGGAGGGCCCTTCGGCGTCCGGGGCCTACTCGGCGGTGCGCCTCTGGCGCAGCTCGTGCGGCAGGGCGAACACCAGCCGCTCCTCCGCCGCCTTGACCGTCTCCACGTCGCCGTAGCCGCGCTCGGCCAGCCAGTCCAGCACCTCGTCGACCAGCACCTCGGGCACCGAGGCGCCGCTGGTCACCCCGACCGTGCCGACGCCGGCCAGCCAGGCCTCGTCGATCTCGGCGGCGTAGTCGACCAGGTGCGCGTCCCGGGCGCCGGCCTCCAGCGCCACCTCGACCAGCCGCACGGAGTTCGACGAGTTGGTCGAGCCCACCACGACGACCAGGTCGCAGCCCGGCGCCATCTGCTTCACGGCCTGCTGGCGGTTCTGGGTGGCGTAGCAGATGTCGTCGCTGGGCGGGGACTGCAGCGTGGGGAACCGCTCGCGCAGCGCGTCGACGGTGGCCAGCGTCTCGTCGACCGACAGGGTCGTCTGCGACAGCCACACGACCTTCTCCGGGTCGCGGACCTGCACGTTGGCCACGTCGTCGGCGCCGTCCACCAGCTGGATGTGGGCGGGGGCCTCGCCGGAGGTGCCCTCGACCTCCTCGTGCCCGCGGTGGCCGATGAGCAGGATGTCGAAGTCGTCCTTGGCGAACCGCTTGGCCTCGGAGTGGACCTTGGTCACCAGCGGGCAGGTGGCGTCGATGGTGCGCAGCGAGCGCTGTGCGGCCTCCTCGTGCACCGCCGGGGAGACGCCGTGCGCGCTGAAGACGACGACCGAGCCCTCGGGCACCTCGTCGGTCTCGTCGACGAAGACGGCGCCGCGCCGCTCGAGCGTCGCGACCACGTGCTTGTTGTGGACGATCTGCTTGCGGACGTACACCGGGGCGCCGTGGATCTCCAGGGCCCGCTCCACGGCCACCACCGCCCGGTCCACGCCGGCGCAGTAGCCCCGCGGGTCGGCGAGCAGGACGCGTCCGCGGTGTTCGGCCATGGGCCCCATGGTAGGTGGGCTCCGGGCACCGCCCCGGCCGGCGACGGCCGGGCGTGAGGGAGGTCATGCCCCCGACCGGGTGCTTCCACGGGGGGTGAGGCTGCCGGACGTCGGCCGCTGCGGCACGCTTGGGGCCATGTCGCGTGAGATCCCCCAGCCCATCCGCGCCTACGTCGGGCTCGCCGCCACCGTCCTCGACGAGGCCCGCAAGCTGCCGCAGGCGCTGCCCGGGCTGCCGGTGCGCGTCGTCGGGCTGGCGATGCAGACCGCCCTCAAGGTGCAGCAGAGCTGGGCCGGACTGGTCGCGCGCGGCGACGAGGTGCTCACCGGGCTGCGCGGCGAGGACGAGCCGGGCCTGGCCACCTTCGACGACGACGTCGAGGTCGACGTCCCGGCGGGGCCGTCGGCGCGGGCCTCGGCGTTCGACCGCGCGGCCGCCGAGGTGCCCGACCACGACGACGACCTGGCGGTGGAGGACACCGCCGCCGCGCTCGACGAGACCGACGCGGTCGTCGGCCTGGTGGACGACGAGGTCTCCGGGCTGGCCGCCGTGGAGGACCCGGCCGAGGTCGCCGAGGCGCTGCAGGACATCACCGACCAGGTGGCCGCCGCCGAGGTGGAGTTCACCCCCACCGACGCCGAGGCGGTGCTCACCGCCGAGGACGCCCTCGAGTCCGCGCTGCTGGAGACCGACGCGGCCGACGGCACCCCCGCCGCGGAGGACACCACCGGCGCGGAGACGACCGAGGTCGACGTGCTCAGCCCCGAGGGCGAGGTGGAGACCGTCGAGGCCACCGTCACCGACGAGGCGATCGCCGCTCCGGAGACCCTCGCCGACCTGGCGCCCGCCGAGCCCGGCCCGGCCCCGGTCACCGAGGCCGACGCGGCGACCGCCGTCGACGAGGGCGGCACCCCGGTCGCCGCGGCGACCGGCGTGCGAACCGACGTCGGCGCGGCCGACACCGCCGACGAGTCGGCCGCCATCGCCGAGGGCGCGGCCGTCGACGCGGTCGGCGAGGTGACCGGCGCTGCGCCCACCGACGACCCCGAGGGCGGCAGCGAGCTGTCCGGTTCGCAGGCCGCCGGGTCGGCGCCGATCGCCGGCTACGACAGCTGGACCGTCGCCCAGCTGCGCGGCCGGATGCGCGGTTACCAGCTGGCCACCGTCTCCGACCTGCTGGCCTACGAGGAGTCCACGCGCAACCGGCAGCCGTTCGTCAGCATGCTGCGCAACCGGCTGGAGAAGCTGGAGCGGCAGGCCGTCGAGGCCAGCCCGCTGGCGCCCCGCGGCCTGTAAGGGGACCGGCGGGACCGTCGGCGGCACATGGCAGTCTCGGGGGCATGACCAGCCCGTCGTCCCCCGAGGCGCCGTGGCCGGTCCGGACCGTCGCGCGCAAGGTCGCCGAGTGGATCGGCCGGCTCGGCGAGGTCTGGGTCGAGGGGCAGGTCGCCCAGCTCTCCCGCCGCGGCGCGGCCACGGTGTTCCTCACCCTGCGCGACCCGGCGGCGGACCTGTCGGTGCCGGTGACCTGCGCCCGGGACGTCGCCGACCGGCCGGGCCTGGAGCTCGCCGAGGGCGCCCGGGTCATCGTGCGGGCCCGGCCGGACTACTACATCGCCCGCGGCTCGTTCTCCCTGCGCGCCACGGAGATCCGCGCCGTCGGGCTCGGCGAGCTGCTCGCCCGCATCGAGCGGATCCGCCGGCTGCTCACCGCCGAGGGGCTGTTCGACGCCGCCCGCAAGCGGCCGCTGCCGTTCGCGCCGGCCGTCGTCGGCCTGGTCACCGGCAAGGACAGCGCGGCCGAGCGGGACGTGCTGGTCACCGCGCGGCGCCGCTGGCCGGCCGTCCGGTTCGCCGTCCAGCACAGCCTGGTGCAGGGGCCGATGGCCGCCGCCTCGGTGATCGAGGGCCTGCAGCGGCTCGACCGCGACCCCGCGGTGGAGGTCATCGTGATCGCCCGCGGCGGCGGGTCGGTGGAGGACCTGCTGCCGTTCTCCGACGAGGGCCTGGTCCGCGCGATCGCCGCCTGCCGCACGCCCGTGGTCACCGCCGTCGGCCACGAGACCGACACGACCCTGGTCGACCACGCCGCCGACGTCCGGGCCGCCACCCCCACCGACGCCGCGCACCGCGTCGTCCCCGAGATCGGCGAGCAGCGCCGCCTGGTCGAGACGCTGCGCGCCCGGGCCCGGCACGTCCTGGCCGGCCGGCTCGAGCAGCAGGAGCGCTGGCTGGAGGGCGTGCGCAGCCGCCCGGTGCTCGCCGCGCCGGAGCGGATGCTGCACGGCCGGGCCGACGACGTCGCGGCGCTGCGCGGCCGGGCGCTGC
Source organism: Blastococcus sp. SYSU D00868 (assembly GCF_054050575.1). NCBI lineage: Bacteria > Bacillati > Actinomycetota > Actinomycetes > Geodermatophilales > Geodermatophilaceae > Blastococcus > Blastococcus sp. SYSU D00868. Next base: position 59,069 of record NZ_JBJGZO010000018.1, on the reverse strand, counting down.
GCACCCTCACCCACCGGGTGGAGAGCGCCGAGCGCGACCTGGAGCACGCCCGCGCCCGGGTCGCCGCGCTCTCCCCCGCCGCCACGCTGGAACGGGGCTACGCGGTGGTGCAGCGGGCCGACGGCGCGCTGGTCCGCGACCCCGCCGAGGTGGCCGACGACGAGCGGCTGACCGTGCGGGTGGCCGGGGGCCGGCTGCCGGTCCGGGTCGCCAGGGAGGATGGGCAGCCGTGAGCCAGCCCGCGGAGAGCAGCGAACCGACCACCACCTACGAGCAGGCCCGGGAGGAGCTCGCCGACGTGGTGCGGCGGCTGGAGGCCGGCGGGCTCACCCTCGAGGAGTCCCTCGCCCTCTGGGAGCGCGGCGAGCAGCTCGCCGAGCTGTGCCAGCACTGGCTGGACCGGGCCCGCGAGCGGCTCGCCGCCGCCACCCCCGCCGAGCCGCAGCAGTAGTCAGGCCGCGGCGCCGGCGGCCGGGTCCAGGCCCGCCGTGACCAGTGCCGCCGGGACCAGTGCCGCCGGGTCCAGTGCCGTCGGATCCAGTGCGGCCGGGTCCAGGGCGGCCAGCAGCTGGGCGGCGCGCTCGCGCAGCAGGCCCGACGCCGCCGGGTCGAGCGCACCGGGCCCGTCGCGCAGGCACCGCTCGAGCAGCGCGAGGACGTCGGACCCCAGGGGCGCCGGTGCCGGCGTCCGGGCGGGGATGCGGGTGACCATGCCGCACGGGCACGAGCCGCCGCTCTGGGGCGCGCGGTGGTCACCGCCGCGGCACCTGCCGGGAGCACTCACGCCGAACTCCTTCCGCCGGGGCCCGCGCGTCCTGCACGGGCCGGGCGCAGAGAGTCCCGCCGGCCCCACGCGTCACACGGCGCGGCGCACCGGAGCGTCACCAAGTCGTGACGTGGACCACACCCGAGGTCAGTCGCCGACCGGCCCGACCGCCGCGGCGACCGCCTCCAGCTCCGCGTCGGGGGCCGAGCCGGTGACCAGCACCGTGACGCCGTCGGCCTCCCGGGACAGCACCGTCTCCCCGCGGGACGAGGTCGACCGCGCCCACTCCCGGCCGCCGAGCTGCACGATCCCCCGCTCCTCGGCGCCGTCGAGGACGTCCCCGACCTGCGCGGCCTCCGGGTCGTCGCTGGTGAGGAAGCCCGCGTACTCGTCGGAGGGCGTCACGTAGTCGATGCCGAGGGTCACCGGGCTGCCGGGGCCGCCGGTCACGTCGGTGTCGGTGGCCCGGTACCCGTCCGGCAGGTCGGCGGGCGCCTCGAGCGGGTAGCCGGCGTACTCGGCCGCGCGCAGGATGCTGGCCTGCGGGTCGATCGGCCGGACCGGGTCGTCGGAGTCCTGGCGGAGGAACGCCAGCCACCCCACGATCGCCAGGCAGATGACCACGAGCGGGGCCAGCGACCGCAGCATGTTGGCCGCGCTCATGCGGTTGGCCCGCTCCACCGCCGACACCGGGGGCGGCAGCTCCTCCTCGGGGACGGCCGGCGGCTGCTGCTGGCCCGACGGGCCGATCGCGGTCATACCCCTAGGATCGCAGCACAGCTCCCGAGCCCTGTCGTTCCGGATCGTGCTGAGCCGTCGCATGGTCGTTCGGCCCCGTCCAGGGCACCGCCCCGAGCTCGCGAGGGGTGGGGAGGACGGGGTCCTTACCCAGGAGGTCACGTGTCCCTGCCGCTCCCCGATGGTCAGCCGAGCCGGACCGGCCGCGCGAGCACGTTCCTCGCCAACCGTCCCGCACCGGACCGGAACCTGGCGCTGGAGCTGGTGCGCGTGACCGAGGCGGGGGCGATGGCCGCCGGGCGCTGGGTCGGCCGCGGCGACAAGAACGGCGGGGACGGCGCGGCGGTGGACGCGATGCGCGCGCTGATCGGCACGGTGAGCATGCGCGGCGTCGTCGTCATCGGCGAGGGCGAGAAGGACGAGGCGCCCATGCTCTACAACGGCGAGCAGGTGGGCGACGGCTACGGCCCGGAGACCGACGTCGCGGTCGACCCGGTGGACGGGACGACGCTGATGGCCAAGGGCATGCCCAACGCCATCTCCGTGATGGCCGTTGCCGACCGCGGCGCCATGTACGACCCGTCGGCCGTCTTCTACATGGAGAAGATCGCCGTCGGCCCGGCCGCCGCGGACGCCGTCGACATCACCGCGCCGGTGGCCGAGAACATCCGCCGGGTGGCCAAGGCCAAGCACTGCTCGACCGCCGACGTGACGGTGTGCATCCTCGACCGGCCGCGGCACGAGCAGCTCGTGCAGGAGGTCCGCGAGGCCGGCGCCCGGATCAAGTTCATCAGCGACGGCGACGTCGCCGGCGCGATCGCCGCCGCCCGCGAGGGCACCGGCGTCGACCTGCTGCTCGGGATCGGCGGCACGCCGGAGGGCATCATCGCCGCCTGCGCGCTCAAGTGCATGGGCGGTGCGCTGCAGGGCCGGCTGTGGCCCAAGGACGACGAGGAGCGGCAGAAGGCGATCGACGCCGGCCACGACCTCGACCGGGTGCTGACCATCGACGACCTGGTCGCCGGCGACGTCTTCTTCGTCGCCACCGGGGTGACCGACGGCGAGCTGCTGCGCGGCGTGCAGTACCGGGCGGGCGGCTGCACCACGCAGTCGCTGGTCATGCGGTCGCGGTCGGGGACGATCCGGGTGATCGACAGCCTGCACTCGCTGGAGAAGCTGCGCGCCTACTCGGCCGTCCCGTTCGACCGGCACGACGAGCAGGACTGACCCCCCGGCGGCCGCTCGGCCGCTCAGGCCCCCGGCGGGGGCAGCGACGGCGGGGGCGGCGGGCGGTGCCCGCCGTGCCAGTGGCGCGCCTGGAACCGGTCGAGCCGGGCGCGCCAGCGGCTGGTCGGCTCGCCGGGTGCCAGGCTGCGCAGCCGCAGGTCGCCGAAGACGGTCCGCGCGCTGACCACGACCCGTGGGGTGCCGGCCGCGCGGGGCACCGGGGCCAGCTCGGTGCGCTTGTCGCCGAAGAGGGTCCAGCCGCTCAGCTCGGCGTCCACGCCCTCGTCGACGACGACCTCGATGTCGCCGAAGACGGCGCCAAGGTGCAGGTCCACCGTGTCGGCGGACGTCCGCAGCCCGCGCAGGTCCAGGCGGATGTCCCCGAACGTGGCGGCGATGGCCTGCGGCAGGCTCGCCGTCCCCTGGAGGACGACGTCCCCGAACACGGCGGTCATCCGCTCGGGACGCCGGCTGCCCACCAGCTCGACCGCCGCCGCCGGCGCGGTCGCACCCGGCAGGTCGGCGACGAGCTCGGCCAGCTCCGCGGTGGTCACGGCGCCGTGGGCCGCGGCCGCGCGCTCGCCGAACTCGTCGACGTCGATGCGTCCCTCGGTCAGCGCGGTCTGCAGCCGCGCCACCACGGCCTCCCGGTCGGCGTCGGAGGCGCGGACGACGGGGGTGGGAGCGGCGTCGTCGGTCACGGGGCGACCGTAGACGGCGGCCGGCCGGCCGTCAGCCGAGGCGCGACTCGCAGCCGGCCGGCTGGTAGTCCAGCCGCCCGGCGCAGGTGCCCCCGTACTCCTCCCAGGCCGAGTCGACCGGGGTCTGCACCCACAGCTCGTCGCAGGCCGCGTAGTCGCCGGCGTAGCAGGCCTCCGCGAGCGGCGCGAACGCCCCGGAGGGGTCGTCGCCGAGACCGGTCGGCGGCACCGCGGGGCCGGGCGACGCGGACCCCGGACCGCCGCCCTCGTAGAGGTCGACGCACCCGCCGTAGGTCTCGGTGTTGCGGCCGCCGCAGCTGGAGCCGTAGTCCTCCCACAGCGAGCCGACGTCGGTGGCCCAGTACAGGTCGTCGCAGGCGTCCCAGTCCTCCGCCGCGCAGTCCTCCGCCAGCGGCGTGAACTCGCCGATCGGGTCGGGCTCGCGGATGTCGCAGGGGTCGTCCGGCGCGGGCACGCCCGACGACCCGTCCCCGGACGGCGACTCGCAGTCCCCGGAGGACGAGGAGGACGACGAGGACGAGCCCGAGGAGCGCGTCGGGCCCGCGTCCTCGGAGGTGGAGGGGGCCGCCGTGGTCGGTGCGGCGGTCGACGTGTCGTCGCCGTCCCGGAGGAGGAAGAACAGGCCCACGCCGGCGCCGGCGAGCACGACCACGAGCGCGACGACGATCGCGATCAGCTTGCCCGCGCCCGAGGACCCCCCGGCGCCGGGGCCCGCGGGCGGCGGTACGGGTCCGCCGGGGCCGCCGTACTGCGGCTGCCCGTAGGGCGACGGCCGGCCGTACGGGTCCTGGCCGTACTGCGGCTGCCCGTACTCGGGCTGCCCGTACTGGGGCTGCTGGCCGTACGAGGGCTGCCCGTACTGGGGCTGCTGGCCGTACGAGGGCTGCCCGTACTGGGGCTGCTGCCCGTACTCGGGCTGGCCGTACGGGGGTTGCTGCCCATACTCGGGCTGGTCGTACTGCGACTGCCCGAACTGGGCCGTCTGGTCCCACCCGCCCGCGGGCCGGCCGAACTGGTCCGTCGGCGGCTCGGGCTGCTGACCGCCGGGAGCCGGCCGGCTCCAGCCCTGTGGCGAGGGCTGCTGCCCGGACGGGTCCGGGTTCGGCGGCGGGTACGGCGGCTGGGACATGGTGCGCTCCTCGCGGGCGGTGATCGGGCCATGACAGGTCGTGGCCCCCGGGGATGCTAGGCGGCGCTCCCGCCGACGGGCGGGACGCGAACGGCCCCGCCGCCCGGGGACCGGGCGACGGGGCCGTCGTGCTGCCGGCGTCAGTTGCCGGGGTAGAGCTCCAGGCAGTACTGGTCCGGGTTCGGGGCGTTGCGGCCGCCACAGGTCAGGCCGTACTGGTAGATCGCCTCGAAACCGGCCGCGCCCTCGGCACCGCGCAGCGCGTCGCAGCCGAACATCTCGCCGTTGAAGCAGGCGTCGATGAAGGGCTGGATCTCCGCCGGGGCGCCGGTGGGCGCCGGGGCGGCCGGCGGCAGGTCGCCGCTGGGCGCGTCGGTGGTCGTGCCGCCGCCCTCACCGAGCCGCGTCTGGCAGGTGCCGCCGCCCTCGTACTCGATCCGGCCACCGCAGGTGCCGCCGTACTGCTCCCACTCCGAGTCGACCGGGGTGGCGCCCCACAGGGTGTCGCAGGCGCCCCAGTCCTCCTCGGCGCAGTCGATCGCCAGCGGCAGGAAGTCCCCGGACGGGTCCTCCTCCGTGATGTCGCACGGGCTCTCCGGCTCCGGGACGCCCGCGCTGCCGGCACCCGACGGGTCCTCGCAGTCCACGTTCGAGCCGGTCGACGGCGAGCTGGTGGTCGGCTCGTCCGTCTCGCTGGTCGGTGCCGACGAGCTGGAGCTGGTGCTCGCGGCGGCGGGAGCCGGGTCGTCGCCGCCGTCGTCCTTGAGCAGGAGGAACAGGCCCACGCCGGCGCCCGCCAGGACCACGACCACCGCGGCGATGATCGCGATCAGCTTGCCGCGGCCGCCGCCGGACGGGCCGCCCCCGCCGGGGCCGTAGCCGCCCGGGGGCACCGGGCCGCCGGGGCCGCCCGGGCCGCCGTACTGCGGCTGGCCGTACTGCTGGCCGTACTCGGGCTGCCCGTACTGCGGCTGGCCGTACGGGGGCTGCTGCCCGTACTGCGGCTGCTGGCCGTACTCGGGCTGGCCGAACTGGGCCGTCTGGTCGCGCTCGCCGGGCTGGCCGGGCTGGCCGTACTGGCCGGGCTGGAACTGCGCGGTCGGCGGCGCCGGAGGCTGGCCGAACTGCTGCGTGGGCTCCTCGGGCTGCCCGCCCTGAGCCGGCTGCCCCCAGCCCTGGGAGCCGGGCTGCTGGCCCGACGGGTCGGAGCCGCCCGGAGGCGGATACGGCGGCTGAGACATGGTGCGGACTCCTCGAGCGGTGGCTGATGGGGCTCACGGCCTGGCCGTGGCGAGCGGATGCTATGTGGCACCCGGTGCTACGACCAGCACGGTCGGGTCACGTACGGGACCCACGTGAACCCTGGGTCTGGGCGGTTGCGCGTGACTTGCGGATGGCTGGCGACCGGCTCCTAGCCGAGCTCGGTGCAGTACGGGACCATGAACGGCTTGACCCGCCCCCCGCAGGTCGCCCCGTACCGCTCGTACTCCGAGAACGGCGGCGACTCGTAGAAGAGGTCGTCGCAGGACTGCAGGTCCCCGCCGAAGCAGTCCTGCGCGTACCGGTCGAGGACCGGGTCCACGCCGAGCTGGCCGGGGGGCACGGGCTCCTGCTGGTCCACCGACCCGCCGTAGGGGGAGGTGGAGGAGAAGTACTCCTCCTCCATCGCGAGCGTGTCCTCGAACGCCTCGTTCTGCGCGGCGCCCAGCTCGGCGCCCATCGCGGCGCCGAACCGTCCGCCCACGTCGTCGGCACGCCACAGGACGAGGGAGACGGCGACGGCCGATGCCGCCGCCGTGCCGAGGACCGCGACGGCGGCGACCCCGAGCGCGGTGCGGACCGGGCGGGGGCGCGGCCCGGCCGGCGCGGCGGGAGGAGGGAGGGGCGCGGGCCCGGCAGGCGGCGTCCACCCGCCCGCGAGGGGCGCCGACCAGGCCGCTCCCGCTGCCGCCCCCTCCGGCGGGCGCTGCCAGGGGCTGTCGGCGGAGTGCTGCTGCTCGGTCATGGGGCTCCTCGGCCTCGACGGTCGGGGAACCGTACGAGCGGCGCGGCTCGGCACCGGGCACCACGCGGGGACGCCGCCCCGAGGGCACGACGCCCGGCATCTAGGGTCCCTCCCGGAGCACCGACCCCACTCACCCCACCGGGAGCGCAGCCATGCCCCCTGCCGACACGGCCACCGAGACCCCCGGCGCGGAGTACCGCGTCGAGCACGACTCCATGGGGGAGGTGCGCGTCCCGGCCTGGGCGAAGTGGCGGGCGCAGACCCAGCGCGCCGTCGAGAACTTCCCCATCTCGGGCACCCCGATCGAGCGGGCCCTCATCGGCGCCCTGGCGGCGATCAAGGGCGCCGCGGCCAGCGTCAACGCCGACCTCGGGGTCCTCGACGCCGACGTCGCCGCCGCCATCGGCGAGGCCGCCGCCGCCGTGTCCCGCGGCGAGTGGGACGACCACTTCCCGATCGACGTCTTCCAGACCGGCTCGGGGACGTCGAGCAACATGAACACCAACGAGGTCATCGCGACCCTGGCCACCGAGTCGCTCGGCCGCCCGGTCCACCCCAACGACCACGTCAACGCCTCGCAGTCGTCCAACGACGTGTTCCCCTCGGCCATCCACGTGGCGGCGACCTCGGCGATCGTCACCGACCTCGTGCCGGCCCTGGAGCACCTGGCCGCCTCGCTGGAGCGCAAGGCCACCGAGTTCGCCGAGGTCGTCAAGAGCGGCCGCACCCACCTGATGGACGCCACCCCGGTCACCCTCGGCCAGGAGTTCGGCGGCTACGCCGCGGCGGTCCGCTACGGCATCGAGCGGCTGCAGGCCTCCCTCCCCCGGATCGGCGAGCTGCCGCTGGGCGGCACCGCGGTCGGCACCGGCATCAACACCCCGCCCGGCTTCGCCGCGAAGATCATCGAGAAGCTCGCCGGCGAGCTCGGGCTGCCGCTGACCGAGGCCCGCGACCACTTCGAGGCGCAGAGCTCGCGCGACGCGCTGGTGGAGGGCTCCGGCCAGCTCAAGACGATCGCCGTCGGCCTGGTGAAGATCGCCAACGACCTGCGCTGGATGGGCTCGGGCCCGCGCACCGGCCTGGCCGAGATCAACCTGCCCGACCTGCAGCCCGGCAGCTCGATCATGCCCGGCAAGGTGAACCCGGTGATCCCGGAGGCGACCATCCAGGTCGCCGCGCAGGTCATCGGCAACGACGCCGCGGTCACCTTCGCGGGCACGACCGGCGTCTTCGAGCTCAACGTGACCCTGCCGCTCATGGCCCGCAACGTGCTCGAGTCGATCCGGCTGCTGGCCAACGTCAGCCGGGTGCTGGCCGACCGCTGCGTCGACGGGATCACCGCCAACGTCGACCGCTGCCGGGAGTACGCCGAGTCCTCCCCCTCCATCGTCACGCCGCTGAACAAGTACATCGGCTACGAGGAGGCGGCGATCGTGGCCAAGCAGTCGCTCAAGGAGCAGAAGACGATCCGCCAGGTCGTCCTCGAGCGGGGCTACGTCGGGCAGGGCAAGCTCACCGAGGCCCAGCTCGACGAGGCCCTCGACGTCCTCTCGATGACCCACCCCTGACCCCCTCGCCCGGTGCGGCGGCGCGGATGCCGCCGCACCGGGCGCCGGACGGGACTGGGACCCACGGTGCCGGTGGGACGGGTGACGAGACCCCGCCGCGCGGCCCGCTCGCGGGGCGGCGCGTCGGGCGGACCGCGCTCCCCCGGCTCGACGATGCTGCTGGGCAGTCCCATGTCGGGCAGGGGGTGCGCGCGGTCCGGCACGTCGGACGGCGACCGGCACGCCCCGGCCCGGCGACGCCGACCGTCGCGGTCCCGCCCGGCTCCCCCGGGGTGCGGACGCCGTGCGCGGCCGGTCCCGTCCCAGGAGGAACGCCGCCGCATGGTCGCGCACGAGCTGATCCGCTTCCAGGCCCCCACCCTGCCCTCGCTCCGCCAGGTCGAGCCCTACTTCGCCGAGGCCGAGCGGGTGCGGTGGTTCTCCAACGGCGGCCCGTGCGTCGCCCGGCTGGAGCGGGCGTGCGCGGACCGCCTCGGGCTGCACCACCCCGGCGTCGCGGTGAACAACGCGACCTCCGGCCTGATGGTCGCGCTGCGGGCCTGCCTCGGCGCCCCCGAGGGCGCGCGCCGCCTGGTCGCCGTCCCCTCGTTCACGTTCGTCGCCAGCGTCAACGCCGTCGTCTGGGCCGGCTTCGAGCCGGTGTTCGTCGACATCGACCCGGTCGACTGGCAGCTGTCGGAGGGCTCGCTCGCCCGGCTGCACGACCTCCGCGGTTCGCTGGCCGGCATCCTGCAGTGCTCCACGTTCGGCACGGCGCCCAGCGCCGCCCGCCGCGCCTCGCTGGCCGCCGCCACCGCCGCCCTCGGCGTGCCCGTGGTGGTCGACTCCGCCGCCGGCTTCGGCGCGGTGGACGAGGACGGCCGGGCGCTCGGCGACCAGGGCGACGTCGAGGTGTTCAGCTTCCACGCGACCAAGCCGTTCGCCATCGGCGAGGGCGGGCTCGTGACCTCCCACTCGCGGTACGTGCTCAACGCCGTGTCCCGCCTGATCAACTTCGGCTTCGACGCGACCCGCTCGGTCGTCGGGCCGCTGGGCATCAACGGCAAGATGCCGGAGCTCACCGCGGCCGTCGGCCTGGCCGTCCTGGACGGCTTCGACGGGGTGCTGACCCACCGCCGCGCCGCGGCGGCCTGGCTGCGGGAGGAGCTCGAGCCGACCGGCGTCGCGTTCCAGGCGGGCTCGGCCGGCTCCACCTTCCAGTTCGTCCCGGTCGCGCTGCCCACGCCGGAGACCCGCGACCTGCTGCTGCGGCAGGCGCACGACGCGGGCATCGAGGTCCGCGCCTACTTCGACCCGCCGATGCACCGGCTCCCGGCGCTGGCCGGCTACCCCTGCACGGGCGACCTGCCGGTCACCGCGTCGCTGGCCGAGCGGATCATCGGGCTGCCCATGGCCAACGACATCGGCGCGTCCGCCCTCGAGCGGATCCGGGACCTGGTGCGCGGCGCGGTCACCGCCGCGCGGGACACCGGTCGCCGTCCCGCGGTCCCGGCGGTGTCCGCCCCGCCGTCACCCACCGCGCCGTCTCCCGCACCGGTGCTCCCCCGGCTCCGTCGGGAGGTGCCCGCCGGGCACCGCGTCGAGTCCCCGGCGGTGCTGACCCGCCCCGCGCCGTGAGCACCATCCCGCTGGTCGTGATCGGCGCGGGCGGCTTCGGGCGGGAGGTGCACGACGTCGTCGAGGCGGAGAACGACGAGCGCGCCCGCACCGGGCGGCCCCTGCTGGAGTGCGTCGGCTTCCTGGCCGACGGCCACGCCGACGTCGAGCTGGTCGAGGAGCGCGGCGTCCCGTTCCTCGGCCCGGTCGCCCACCTGACCTGCCTGCCGGTCGACGTCCGCTACGTCATCGGCATCGGCAGCGGCGCCGCCCGCCGGCGGATCGACGAGTGGGCCACGGCCGAGGGGCGCGAGACGCTGACCCTGGTGCACCCGAGCGCCGTGGTCGGCCGCCACCGGGTGACGCTGGGCCCCGGCTCGATCCTGTGCGCGACCGCCGTCGTCACCACCAACGTCCGGCTCGGCCGGCACGTGCACCTCAACCTGGGCGTCACCGTCGGGCACGACGCCGTGCTCGGCGACTACGTGACCGCCAACCCCAACGTCTCGATCTCGGGCAACGCGGTGCTCGGGGACGAGGTCTCCCTGGGCACCGGGGCGACGGTCATCGAGGGCCGCCGGATCGGCGCCCGCACGACGGTCGGCGCCGGCGCCGCCGTCGTCCGCGACCTCCCGGGGGACGTCACCGCGGTCGGCGTCCCCGCCCGGCCCCTCGGCTAGCCGCGCCCCCGCTCCCCGGACCCGCCGCCGCCCCGCGCCCGGCCGGGTCCCCTCCCCCTCTGCCGCGGCTCCCCCGCACCGCAGCGCTCCACGGAAAGGCGGACCCCCGCATGCGAGCCCCCCGAGTCAGCGTCCTCCTGGTCACCCGCGACCACGCAGGTCAGGTCGAGCGCGCCCTCGCGTCGATCGAGGCCCAGGCGTTCGACGGGCCCCTCGAGGTGGTCGTCGCCGACGACGCCTCCGGCGACGGGACGGTGGCGCTCGTCGCGGCGTGGGCCGCGCGTGTGGACGCCGAGGTGCGCGTCCTGCCCAGCGAGTCGCGCCTGGGCGTCGCGGCGACCCGCCACCGCGGGTTCGCCGCCTGCCGCGGCCGCTACGTCGCCGTCCTCGACGCCGACGAGGAGTGGACCGCCCCGGACAAGCTCCGCCGGCAGGTGGAGCTCCTCGACCGGCACCCCGAGCTGTCCATGGCGGCCACGCGCACCCTCGTCGTGGACGAGGCCACCGGCTCGTCGCAGGCCCTGCCCGTGATCGCCGGCCCGGCCGCGGGCTCCCACGTGGCGCTGACCGGCGACCGGCTCGCCGACCGCACCCGCCCGGCGACGCCGAGTTGCGCCCTGTACCGGGCCGAGCTGCTCGAGCGGCTCGACCCGGGGGTCTTCGAGACGCCGGCCGCCGACGCGCTGGTCGACCTCGCGATGACCCGCTACGGCGACGTGGGGCTGCTCCCCGACGTCGCCGCCCGCACCGGGCGGCGCGCCGGCGCGGCTGGGCAGGCGGTGCCGGACGACGCCCTCGCGCTCCTCCCGGCGCCGACCGGCCCGGTCGCGCCGGCCGCACCGGCGCGGACCGTCGTCCTGGACGACTACTTCCCCACCAAGGGGACGGGCTTCCGGATCGCGGAGTTCGACTGGATGCTGCGGCACGGCGTCGTCGCCGAGGTGATGACGACGATCGAGCCGCTGGAGCCGCTCCTCGCGGAGTACGCGACCCTCTACCCGGAGACGGCCGGGCAGGTCTCCGCCTACGACCCGCGGCGGCTCGGGGAGTTCGACTGCGCGTCGATCATGTTCCTGAACAACGCCGCGCGCTTCCTGTACGACCTGGAGCAGGCCTCGCTCCCGTTCGTCCTGCAGCTCTACCCCGGGGGCGGCCTGAACCTCGGCGAGCCGGGGGCGCAGCGGAAGCTCAGGAGGGTCCTCTCGTCCCCGCTGCTCCAGCACGTGATCACCACGCAGCCCCTCGTCACCGAGGTCGTCACGGCGCTCACCGGCGGGTCCGTGCCGGTCACCGAGGTGATCGGCGGCCCCGTCGGCCGCAGCCACCTGGCGCCGGGCGCCGGGCTGCGCACGAACTACTTCGGCAGCGGCAAGGAGCACCTCGACGTCTGCTTCGTGGCGCAGCGGTACACCGTCGACGGGTCGGACAAGGGGTGGCCGGTCTACCTGGCGGCCCTGCGGACGCTGGCGGACGCCGGCCTCCCCGTGCGCGGCCACGTCGTCGGCGGCTTCGGCCCCGCGGACGTCGGCGAGCAGTACGCCGCCCTCGACCTGAGCTTCTCCGGGGTGCTCAGCACGCCCGAGCTGCGCCGGTTCTACCTCGACATGGACGTCATCGTCTCCCCGACGACCCCCGGGCGGCTGGCCCCCGGCGCCTTCGACGGCTTCCCCACCGGGGCCTGCGTCGAGGCCGCCCTGTCCGGCGTCGCGCTCGTCGCGACCGACCCGCTGGACCAGAACCGCCTCTACACCGACGGCGTGGACATCCACATGCCGCGAGCGGACGTCGCCGAGGTCGTCGAGCGGGTCCTGGCGATGGTCGCCGAGCCCGACGGCGTGCGCCGGGTCGCCCAGGCCGGGCTGCGGACGACGCGGCGCACGTACGGGGTGGACGCGCAGCTGTACAGCCGGCGCCGCGTGCTCGAGACGGCCCGGGCGAGCGCGCGCGAGCGCCCGCCCGTCGTCCCGCAGGAGCCGCTGGTCAGCGTCCTCGTCCCCACCTACAACGGCGAGCGGTTCCTCCGGACGACGCTTCGCTCCGCGCTGGAGCAGAGCCACCGCAACATCGAGCTGCTCGTCGGCGACGACGCCTCCACCGACCGCACCCCGGAGATCCTCGCCGCGGTGGCGGCGGAGGACGCCCGCGTCCGGGTCATCCGGCACGAGACCAACGTGGGCGGGCTGGAGAACCCGCGCCGCCTGCTGGCCAAGGCCCGCGGGGAGTACGTCAAGTTCCTCATGCACGACGACGTGCTCGGCCCCGACTGCGTGCGGGACCTGGTCCACGGCATGCAGCAGAACCCCGAGGCGGCCATGGCCTTCTCCCACCGGGTGCTGGTCGACGAGCAGGGCGAGCCGGTCCCCGGCCACGAGTTCCCCACGCTGGCCGACCGGCCCGCGCTGCTCCCGGGCCGGGAGCTGGGCGACTTCGTCCTGTCCAACTGCCTCAACGTGATCGGCGAGCCGACCACGGTGCTGTTCCGCCGGGACGACGTCGCCCCCGAGGACCTCTGGATCATCGACGGCCGCACCGTCGACGTGCTCAACGACGTCCAGCTGTGGCTGTACCTGCTCACCGAGGGCCCGGCGTTCTACACCCCGCGCACCCTGAGCCGGTTCCGCCAGCACGCCGGGCAGAACACCCACAACCCGCGCTACGTCGGCCGGGGGGAGCGCGACTGGTCCCGGCTGACCGACTGGGCCGCACGGCACGGCTTCCTGGCCGGCGAGGGCCAGCTGCGCCGGGCGCAGGCCCGGGCGCTGGTGGAGGCGGCCAACCGGCTGTACTCCCTCGTCGACACCGACGACTACGGCGCCGCGCTCGAGGCGGCCTACCTCTCCACCGCCGCCCTGGTGGAGCTGACCCGGCCCACCCCGGCCACCCGCGCGACCGGGCTGCCCGAGCGCGCCCACGGCCCCGCGGTCCGGGAGCGGTTCACCCAGGAGCTGGACGTGTGGACCCGCCAGTACCCCGTGGCCCTGGCCGCGCCGGAGCTGGACCCGGCCGAGGTCGACGCCACGGTGCAGGCCTTCCGCGAGGTCCTGGCCGCCGGCGCGGCCCGCCAGGCCGTGGTCGCGGTGCCGCCGGCGGACCTGGAGCGCGCCGTCCCGCTGCTGGAGAGCGCCCTGGCCGCCGGGCCCGACATCGACCTGGAGCTCGTGCCGGTCGACGACCCCGCGGTGCTGCTGCCCGACCCGTGGCTGGCCGTGGTGCCCCGCGGCCGCTGGTGGCACGCCGCGAACGCCCGCGCGACGTGGGCGTTCGAGCTCCCGGCCGGCGCGCCCGCGGCCCCGCGCCCCGAGGCGGCCCCGCCGGCGCTCGCCCGGCTCGGGCTGGCCGACTGCCGGGAGGTCCTCGCCGGCCTGCAGGAGCGGGTCGGGGACGTCGACGCCATGTGGGACGCGCTGACCGAGGCCGAGTTCCAGCGGTCCGGGCGCCGCGCCGGCCTGCTGGCCCGGGTGGACGCGCAGTTCATCGAGGACTTCGAGCGCCGGCGGGCCGACGTCCCGCAGGGCCGGCCGTACTTCACCGGCAAGCTCGCCAACGGCGTCCGCTTCCTGGGCGACGCGCGGGACTGGCCGTCGGCCCTGCACGCCGTCGACCCGACCTGCAACAGCACCCTCATCCGCGCGCTGGAGGAGGAGCTGTCGCGGCGACCGGGCGACTACGTCGACGTGGGCACCAACATCGGCGTGGTCGCGGCGAGCATGGCCGCGCACGTCGCGCCGACCGGGCGGGTCCTCGCCTTCGAGCCCTCCCCGGAGACGCTGCGGCTGGCCGCGTCGACCGTCGCCCTCAACGACGCGGAGAACGTGACCCTCCACAACGCGGCGGTGAGCGACACCGACGGCGCGCTCGTGTTCCACGCGACACCGGGCAACAGCGCCATCGCGTCCGCCCGGCGGCACGCCTTCGGCCTGCTCAACGACTGGGAGCAGGTCACCGTCCCCGCCGTCCGGCTGGACACCCTGCACGCGGCCGGCGAGCTCGACGGCGTGACCCTGGTGAAGATCGACGTCGAGGGCCACGAGCCCAGCGTGCTGCGCGGCGCCCTGCAGTTCATCGCCGACGTCCGGCCCACCGTCGTCTACGAGTACACCGCGCTCGCCGCCGCCGACCACGGCTGGACCCAGGAGGACTCGATCGAGCTGCTCAGCCGCGCTGGGCAGTTCGAGTTCACCGCGCTCGCCGAGGACGACGGCCGGGTGCTGCCCTTCCCCCTGCCGGCCGGCTACACGGGGCAGGTGAACGTGTTCGCCCGCCCGGTCTGATCCGCCGGGTGGGCGCGCGGGCGGCTGCATGGTGCGGCGGACCAGGGAGTGAGTAGCGTCCACACCGATGAGCGAGACAAGCAGCGCCGGTGACGTAGCCGCCCCTGACGTCGCCCTGCGCTACCCCGGTGGAGAACTGCCCCTGCCCGTGCGCGCCGCCGCGGAGGGCGCCGACGGCCTGGACGTCAGCAAGCTGCTGACCACGACCGGTCGGGTGACCCTCGACATCGGGTTCGTGAACACCGCGTCGTGCACCTCGGCGATCACCTACATCGACGGCGACGCGGGCATCCTGCGCTACCGCGGGTACCCGATCGACCAGCTCGCGGAGAAGTCCAGCTTCCTCGAGGTGAGCTACCTGCTCATCTACGGCGAGCTGCCGACCGCCGACCAGCTGGCCACCTTCGACTCGGGCATCCGGCGGCACACGCTGCTGCACGAGGACCTCAAGCAGTTCTTCAAGGGGTTCCCGCTCGACGCGCACCCGATGCCGGTGCTCTCCTCGGCCGTCAGCGCGCTGTCGACCTTCTACCAGGACTCGCTCGACCCGTTCGACGAGCAGCAGGTGGAGATCTCGACGCTGCGACTGCTCGCCAAGCTGCCCACCATCGCCGCCTACGCGTACAAGAAGTCGGTCGGCCAGCCGTTCCTCTACCCGGACAACTCGCTCGGGCTGGTGGAGAACTTCCTGCGGATGACCTTCGGCTTCCCCGCCGAGCCCTACGAGGTCGACCCGGAGCTCGCCGCGGCGCTGGACATGCTGTTCGTGCTGCACGCCGACCACGAGCAGAACTGCTCGACGTCGACCGTCCGGCTGGTCGGCTCCTCGCACGCCAACCTGTTCGCGTCGGTCTCGGCCGGCATCAACGCGCTGTTCGGCCCGCTGCACGGCGGGGCCAACCAGTCCGTGCTCGAGATGCTCGAGTCCATCCAGCGCGACGGCGGCGACATCCGGCGCTTCGTGCAGCGGGTCAAGGACAAGGAGCCCGGCGTCAAGCTGATGGGCTTCGGCCACCGGGTCTACAAGAACTACGACCCCCGCGCGGCGATCGTGAAGAAGACCGCCGACAGCGTGCTGGACAAGCTCGGCGGCGACAACCAGCTGCTGGACCTGGCCCGCCAGCTGGAGGAGATCGCGCTGTCGGACGACTACTTCGTCCAGCGCAAGCTCTACCCGAACGTCGACTTCTACACCGGCCTCATCTACCGGGCGATGGGCTTCCCGACCCGCATGTTCACCGTGCTGTTCGCGCTGGGCCGGCTGCCCGGCTGGATCGCGCAGTGGCGGGAGATGATCGCCGACCCGTCGACGAAGATCGGCCGTCCCCGCCAGCTCTACACCGGTCCCACCGAGCGCGCCTACGTCGAGCTCGGCGACCGCTGACGGGTCCGCACACGTGTCCGAGCCGTCCGGGGAGGAGGTCATCGTCCTGCCGCCGCTGCCGCTGGCGACCGGTCGACTCCTCCCCGACGGCGCGGACGCCCCCGCCCGGCGCATCACCGAGGTGGCCCTCGTCGTCCGCACCGAGGACGGCGCCGAGCACCGCGTCGCCCTCGTCGAGCAGCACGGCGCCTGGTGGGCGCCGACGCCGCCGCGCTGGGCGCCGGCCGGCGACCGGTCCACCGATCGGGCGACACCGGCCGGAAACCACCCTCACCCGGAGGGGTGACCGCCCGCCCACCGCCCCTCCGGGGTCCCCTCCGTCCCGTCGATACGACGGCGAGGCCCGCTGCACCGCAGCGCGCCGGCCGCGTAGGACGAGACACCCGGGGGACCCGCAGTGCCCGCACCACGCACGCCCGCCCCCCGGGCTGCCCGCACCGCCGGGACCCCCGCCCGCGGCACCACCACCCGCGGCAGCACCACCCGCAGCAGCACCGCCCGCGCCAGCACGCCCCGCGGCGCCGCCCCCCGCCCGGCCGCCCGCCCGCCGCTCACGCCGGAGCAGGCCGCGGCCGTCCGCGCCCTGCTCGCCGCTCGCGCCGCCGCCGGGTCCCCGGCCGCCGGCACCCGCACGCCCGCCGGCACCCGCGCGGCCGGCTCCCGCACGTCGTCCGGCGGGCGGTCGTCGTCCCGCCGGCGCCCGGCGGCCCGCTCGCGGCGGGGCCGGTCCACCCGGCGCCGTCCGGCCCGCGCGGTCGCGTGGCGGCGGTTCCTGGGCGCCTCCGACCGGCGGCACTGGCGGCTGCGGCTCGCGGTCGTCGCCCTCGGCGTCGTGCTGCCCGCCCTCGCCGGTGCGCTCTCCCCCACCCGCCCCGCGCCGGCGACCGCCGCCGGTGTCGCCGGCGACCCGGCCGGCCTCGCCGTGGCCGCCCAGCAGACCCTCGCCGCCGACGCCGCCCGGCACCGCCGGCTGCAGCAGGACCTGACCGGCCGGCGCGCGGAGCTCGCCGAGGCCGAGGCCGCCGAGGCCGCCGCGCGCGAGGCCGCCGCGGGCGCGCGGGCCGCCGTCGGCGACGGCGCCGCGGACCTGTACCGCATGACCCCCGAGCAGCGGGTGCCACTGCTCGCCCTCGACGTGCACGCCCCCGGCACGGCCGCCGGCGTGCTCTGGCTGCAGGGCGTGGCCGACGGCGCGGCCGACGACCGCGCCGTCGACGTCGTCCGGGCCGCCCGCGCGGAGCAGGCCGTGACCGCCGCCGCCACCCGCACCCGCACCGCGCGCATCGCCGTCGACGCCGCCGCGGCCGAGCTCGACGCCCTGCTCGCCGACGTGCGCGCGCAGGTGGCCGGCCTCGCCCCGTCGACGGCGGCGCAGCTGGCGGGCCTGGGCACCGTGCCCGCCGCGGCCGGGCAGCAGGAGCGCAACCAGCAGGCCCTGCGCCGCTGGCAGGACTACCTCGGCACGCTGGCCGGCGCGGGCATCCAGCCCCCCGCCGCGGCCGAGCTCGCCGACCCCGCCGACCTGCCCGCCGGGTTCTCCCCCGCTCTCGACGGCGCCGGCACGCCGGTCCCCGGCGTCGCGCTGGCCGTCGCGGGCAACCGGCCGGTCACCGTGCTGCCCGCGGAGACCGTCGCCGCCGTGAGCGTGGCCCTCGCCCAGCTGGGCCGCCCCTACGTCGCCGACGGCGCCGGCCCCGACGCCTACGACTGCGGCGGGCTCACCGCGGCCGCGTGGGTGCAGGCCGGCTACGGGCTGCCCGCGGCCGCGGCCGACCAGTGGACCACCGGCGCGGCCGTGCCCGCCGCCCAGCTGCAGGTCGGCGACCTCGTCTTCACCGACGGCGGCGCCGACGTGGGCCTGTACCTCGGCGAGGGCCAGGTGCTCGGGGCCTCGGCGGCCGGCTGGTCGGTCGGCGTCCGCGCGATGACCGGCGCGACCGGCGTCGTCCGGGTGACCCTGCCGGCCCCGGCGGAGCCGAACCCGGCCCTGCCCGCCGCGGTCTCCGGCAACGGCCCCTGCGGCCGGCCGCCGGCGCCCGTGGGCCCGGTCAGCCCCGCCTGGGGCGGGTTCGGCAACGGGCGCATCCCGGCCTCGGCGCTGTGCCCGATCGGCGAGTCGCACGCGCTGCGCTGCGACGCCGCCGCCGGCTACACCGCCCTCGCCGCGGCCTTCGCGCAGCAGTTCGGCCGGCCGATGTGCATCACCGACTCCTACCGCTCCTTCGCCGCGCAGGTCTCGGCGTTCCGCGCCAAGCCGCGCCTGGCCGCGGTGCCCGGCACGTCCAACCACGGGTGGGCGCTGGCGGTCGACCTCTGCGGCGGCATCAACCACGGCGGCAGCGCCGAGTGGCGGTGGATGACCGCCAACGCCGGCCGGTTCGGGTTCGTGCAGCCGGACTGGGCGGGCCCGCAGGGCGAGAAGCCCGAGCCCTGGCACTGGGAGTTCGGCCACCTGCTCGACGCCTAGCCCGGGATCAGGTCCCCTGATCGTGGCGCGTCCTCCCTCACCGTCCGCGGCGAGGGAGGACGCGCTGCGGTGAGGGAGGACGCGCTGCGCTGAGGGAGGACGGCGGCTACAGCCAGGGCAGGGTCGGCAGCGCGCGCCAGGGCAGCCGGACGCAGGGCTCGCCGGTGGCCTCGGCCAGCCGCGCCGCCACCCCCGCGCCGGCACCGGCGACCGGGTGGCCGGGGGTGACCACGACGTGCATGTCCGGCATCGGCAGCCCGGCCTCGGCGACCCCCTCCAGGACCCGCTCCGGCCGGACGAACGGCGCCGACGCCAGCAGCGGCGCGGCCGGGTGCGACCACAGCGCCACCGGGCCCTCGACCCGCAGCTCGGCCGCGACGGCGGCCGCCCGCTCCTCCGCGGCTCCCCGGACGCGGGCGACGCCGGCGCCGTCGGTTCGGGACGACGGGGTCCACGGCAGCGCCAGCGGGCCCCGCCGGACGACGACGCGCCAGCCGAGCGCGGCCTGGCGGGCGTCGGTCCAGTCGAGCACCGCGACCCCGCCGTCGGCGGCCGCCGCGTCGGGTACGGGCCGGTGCGCCACCCAGGAGGTGAGCGCCGTGGCGAGCGCGCCGGGCTCCGGGGCCACGCCGGCCGCGGTCATGTCCTCGGCCAGGTCGCGCAGCGGGGCGCGCAGCGCGCGCTCCTCCTCGCGCAGGACGACGACCGGCCCGTCCACGCGGTCGTCGGCGAGCACCACCCGCAGCCGTGGCGTCGCGAGCTCGGGCAGCACCTCGGCCGCGACGTCCCGCAGGTCCGCGGGGTCCACCGGCGCCGGCCGCAGCCGGGAGAGCAGGCCCGCCGGGGCGCGGCCGAACCGCCCGTCGGTCACCGCGGCACCCGCACCAGCGCGTCGCGCAGGGAGTCCGGCAGCTCCGGCAGGGCCAGCACGCTCGCCCGCTCCACGGCGGACAGGCGGACCGGCAGGACGTCGTCGTCCCAGCCGGTCACGCGGCGCACGCGGGCGGCGGGGCCGGGCCAGACCGCGTCGCGGGCCATGGCCACGTGCAACTCGGTGAGGACGTCGGCGAGGTGGATCGCCGCGACGGGGTGGACCTCCGTCGCGGCCAGCCCGGCACGCACGGCGGCCGCGAGGGCGGCACGCGCGGGGGCGGCCAGCCAGTACGGCACGAGCGCGTCCGGGGTGGGGTCCCCCGCGGCCAGGGCGCTCACCTGGGGCGCCCCGGAGACGTCCCCGGCGCCGGGCGGCGGAGCGGGGAGGCGGTCACGCTGGAGATATCGGCAGTCCGGACCCGGGTCGGACACACTCCCTTGACATTTCGTCCCGGTCGGTGCTCGCCCCCGGGACGGCGCCGGCCCCGGTCCGCGCGGGCGGACCGGGGCCGGGGTGGAGCCGGTGCGGGGGTCACTCGGAGAGCTCGGCCAGCCGTTCCTTGAGGGCGCGCTCGACGCGGTCGGCGTGCACGTTCATGTTGCGCACCGAGGTGCCCAGGTCGGCCGACAGCTGCGTCTTGGTGAGCCCGCCCCACGTCGTGAGGTACCAGGTGGCCCAGCCGAGCACGTTCGGCTGGCCGGCCCGCTGCTCGCGGCGGGCGGTCGGGTCCGGCGCGCAGGCGGCGGTCAGCGCATGCGAGAGCAGGGTCTGCTCGGCCTCGCCCATGATCTCGTCGGGCGCCTCGGAGCTGTCGGGGATGAGGATCTCGGCGGCGTCCGGGGCGCCGTCCAGCGACTGGAGGTTGCGCAGCCCGTTGAGCGTCGCCACCGTCTGCGAGTTGCGCCGCAGCGTGGCCACGCTCTGCCCCATGTAGGCGGCCAGCTCCTTCTCCGAGGGCCGCCGCTGGTGCTCGGCGACGAACGCCGCGATCGCCTTCTGCTGCTTGTTCTCGGTGTCCGCGGCGGTGCGGCCGTGGGCGGCGCGCCCCAGGTCGTGCACCCACTTGGACAGCTGGGTGGCGAGGAAGGCCCCGAAGGGGACCGACTTGCTCTCGTCGAACTGCCCGACGGCCTTGAGGATCCACTCGTAGACCTGCTGGGTCAGGTCGTCGGGGTCGGGCAGGTGCAGCCGGATCGTGCTCATGTTGCGCTGCAGCCGCTTGAGGCTCACCGGGGCGTAGTGCCGGCACAGCTCGTCGAGGAAGGCCGGCGGCAGGTCCCGCGGCGCACGGCGCCGGACGTCGGCCTCCGCCCGCAGGCCCACGGTGGTCACGCCGCGGCCGGCGCACCAGGCGCGCACCCAGTCGGCGAGCACCGGACCCTGGCCGCACGCGCCGTCGACGCGGTAGAGACCCTCGCCGTGGTCGTAGCTGACCGTGACGCCGTCGGGCAGGTCGGCGCGGAAGTCCTGCAGCGGCAGCTCGCGGTCGACGCGGAAGTGGACCCGGTCGCGCGGGGTGATCGGCACCCGCGCGAAGCCCTCCGCCTCGGGGATGCCCCCGAAGACGAGGGGCTGGCGGATGCGCTCGCGGGGTTCGACGGTGGTGGGGCTCGCGGTCGTGGTCACGGGTGCTCCAGGCGAGTCGTCGGGGAAGGAGAACGTCGCGGTGGGCGGCGGCGGGACGGCCCTCCCGGGGGGAGGGAGGCCGGGCCGGCTAGAGGGAGACGCGCTCGGCGGCCGGGACGGGGCGCGGCGCGGGGACGACGACGTCGGCGACCCCGGCGACCGGGGCGGCGGCCGGCGTGCCGACCCCGAGGCTGGCCATCAGGCCCGCGGCGGCGGCGCGCTCGGCCGGGCCGGGCTCGGCGCAGTAGACCGGCATGTGGTCGTACAGGCTCGTGAACAGGTCGCTGACGAAGGCGTAGGCCGCCTGCGCCTGCGGCGAGAAGCGGGCGACGCCGGCGCGCGGGCCGAGCTCCACGCCGACGGTGACCCGCACGGTGCGCTCGTCCTTGCCCAGCCCGCTCACCGAGACGGCGACGTCGGGGTGGGCGGCGGCGAGGGCGGCCAGGCCGGCCAGGCAGCGGCGGGCCGAGCCGCGGCGGGGCCGCAGGGCGACGTGGACGACGACCGTGTCGGCCTCGGCGACCGGCTCGGCGGTGTCGGCGGTGCCGGTCGCGGCGAGGACGTCGGACGACGGCTCGTCGAAGCCGGCCGGGTCGGCCGGGTCAGCGCTGCGGTACATGAGATCGCCCCCTTGTCGTGCTTGGGGGCAACTCTGGCGCATGACGACGCCGACGCCGGCACAAGACTCGCTGTGCCAACCGCAGTTGTGGCGGGGTGGCTTCGGCAGATCTTGCCCGTGTCGTTACGTCGTTCGACTCAAGCCGCCCGCTGATCGGCAGATCCCGACGAACAGCGGGCAGCCCTGTCGTGCACCTGCGTCAGGCCGAGGGCGTCTCCACCGCCGCGGGCCCGTCCGCGGGGGCCGCGGCCCCCGGCGCGAACGCCGCCAGGGCGCCCAGCGTGTCGGCCGTGACCTGCGCCGCGAGCAGGTTGGCCTCGGCGATCTGCCGGTAGACCTCCTCGCGGTGGATGGTCACCTCGCGCGGCGCCTTGAAGCCCAGGCGGACGGTGCCGCCCCGGACCTCGACGACGTGCACCTCGATGTCGTCGCCGATGCGGATCGTCTCGCCGACGCTGCGGGTCAGGGTGAGCATGCGAACCCCTCCATGGGTCTGTGGTGGCCTCCGTGGCACCCCGCGGTGCGGGGTCGGGGCGGGACCGGCTGACCGGGCCCGCGGTCGACCCCGTCCGGCGGGCGGGCGGGGTCCTCCTGGTTATCGGCGCAGTGGCCGCCGGATGGGATGGGCGGCGTCGGTCAGCACCACCTGGGTGGCCCGCCAGTTCGCCGGGTTGACCACCACCGGCGCCCGCAGGTTCGCCGTCGCCGCCGCCGGGCCCTCCGGGGGAACCGTCACGAGACAGAACAGCTGGGCGTCCGCCGGGTCGGTCAGCCCGAGGTCGGCGACCACCGACCGGGGCAGCTCGGGGGCGTAGTCCGGGAAGTACCGGGCCGGGGCGATGGCCAGGAACCGCGGACCGTCGGCGTCGAGCGACTGCAGCCAGTGGAGGAGGCCGTCGCCGTCCGCCGTGACGAGCACGTAGTCGCGGTGGTCGGGGAAGCCGGGAACCGGCTGCACCATGCCGAGCAGGGGCAGCGTGGCGACGGGGGCGAGCGTCACCGGAGGTAGTCCACGAGCGAGGTCTGGATCGACTGGGCGGTGGCCGACAGGGCCGCCTCGTAGCCGGTCTTCGACAGGTTCAGCTCCATGATCGTCTTCGGCAGGTCGATCTCCTCGACGTCGGCGAGCTGGGACTTCAGCGTCAGCTGCAGGTCGGTGTTGACCTGCCCGGCCCGCTCGAGCCGGGCGGCGCGGCTGCCGATGTCGGCCGCCGAGGTCAGCAGCCGGTTCATCGCGCCGTCCAGGGCGTCCAGGTCGGTCCGCAGGTCCGTGGCGTCCGCGCCGGCGGTCATCACGTGGTCGGCGATGTCGCCGACGATCGCGAACAGGTCGCGCCCGGTGCGCTGGTCGCCGAAGGCCTCCGCGCCGGTGAGGTCGATGCGCACGACCTCGCTGTCGGAGATCCGCCGGGTCAGCGGCACGGTCAGGTCGGTGACGACGCCGCCGCCGTCGACCGTGGTCCCGCCGACGCCGACGAAGGTGCCGGAGGCGTCGTAGGCCTGGATCCCGGTCGTCGCCCCGCCGAAGACGGGCCGGCCGTTGATCGTCTGGTTGGCCAGCCCGAGCAGGCTCTCCCGCAGCGACGCGACCTCGGTCTGGATGGCCGCGCGCGCGGCGTCGGACATGGCGCCGGTGTTCAGGCCCTGGACGGTGAGGTCCCGGACGCGGCGGACCTGCGACAGCATCGACTCCATCGCGCTGTCGGCGGCCTCGAGCCAGCCCTTGCCGTCGGAGATGTTGCGGGCCTGCTGGGCGACGGCGCTGGCGTCCTTGCGGATCTGCATCGCCTGGTTGGTGCCGGTCGGCGAGTCCGAGGGGTTGCTGATGACCTTGCCGGAGGTGAGCTGCTGCTGCAGCTTCGCGATCCGCTCCTGGTTGGCGTACAGGCCGAGCAGGCTCGTCTGCGCGATGGCGCGCTGGGTGACCCTCATCAGCGACCCACCACACCCATGCCGTTGATCAGCGTGCCCAGCGCCTCGTCGATGGCGGTCACCAGGCGGGCCGCGGCCGCGTAGGCGTGCTGGTAGGACATCATGTTGGTCATCTCCTCGTCGAGGTTCACCCCGGCGGAGCCCTCACGGGCGGCGTCGACCTGGTCGCGGACCACGGTCTGCACCTCGAGGTTGCGGGTGGCCACCGCCGACTGCAGGCCCAGGCCGACGATCAGCTCCCGGTAGGTGGCGTCGACGCCGGCCGGCTCGAGCGACAGCCGGTACAGCGCGTCGGCGTTGTCCCCGTTGGCGGTCACGCCGCCGCCCGGCGCCGGCCGCGCGGCGGCGATGTCGCGCGGGTTGGCGACGCGGACGGTGATGTTGGCGGCCGTGACCAGAGCCGGGTCGACCGCGCCGGTGCCCGCCCCGTTGCCCAGCAGCGGCACGCCGGTGTCGCCGTCGAGGTCCAGACCGCCGGCGTGCGCGCCGTTGAGGGCCGAGGCCAGCGCGCTGGCGAACGAGTCCAGGGCCGTGCGGTAGCCGGGGACGACGGAGGTGAGCACCCCGAGCTGCCCCTGCGCGGTGCCGCCCGGCGCGACGGTGGTGCCGCCGGGGACGGTGACCAGCCGCGGCGGGTCGCCGGCGAGGCCGTCGAGCCCGGTGGTGCCGGTGAGCTGCAGGGCGATCGAGCTGCGGCCGGAGACCAGGGTGGACCCGCCGACGACGACGTCCACCACGCCGCCCTCCTTGGCGACGGCGGTCGCGCCGACCTGCTCGGCCAGCTTCATCACCAGCGCGTCCCGCTTGTCGGTGAGCTCGTTGACCGAGGCGCCGCTCAGCGTGCCGGACTGGATCTTGGTGTTCAGGTCGGCGATCGACCTCGCGGTGGCGTTCACGTCGGCGACCAGCGCGCCCAGCGCGGTGCGGGTGTCGTCCCACTGCTGGTCCAGGTCGTTGGCCGTCGTCCGGACGCCGGCGGCCAGCGTGCTCAGCCGCTCGATGGCCTGGCTGCGGGCGGCCAGGTCCAGCGGGTTCTTGGCGACGTCGCTGAAGCCGCTCCACACCTCGGCGAGCATGCTCTGGATGCCGGTGTCGCTCGGCTCGCGGAAGGACTGCTCGATCTGCTCGAGGGCCTTGCTCTCCACGGTGAGCCGCGCCGTCGTCGCCGTCTCCACGCGGCCGCGCGCCTCGATGAACGCGTCGCGGATGCGGATGACCGTGTTGGAGTCGACGCCGGAGCCGACACCGTCGCTGACCGACCAGATCGCCGGCAGCGTCGCGCCGTTCATCGAGGCCTGCTCGACCCGCTGGCGCGAGTAGCCGGCGGTGTTGACGTTGGCGATGTTCTGCCCGGTGACGTCGAGCCCGCGCTGGGCCGCCCACAGCGCCGTCGTGGCGCGGGTCAGGCCGCCGAAGGTACTGCTCACGTCAGAGTGCTCCGTCCAGGGTGACCGCGCGGTTGCTGCCGGCGGTGGTGCGACCGGTGGCCCCGTAGGTGCCGGCCGAGGCCGCGGGCGACCGGACCGACAGCAGCGCCTCGTCGAGCGCGGCGAGGCCGCCCTCGATGAGCTCGCGGTTGCTGTCGGAGAGGGTGCGCAGCTCGGTCACGAGCACCAGCAGGGTCTCGTGGTGCTTGCCGAACAGGTCGTTCCACGGGGCCGGGGCGGCCTCGGCGACCTGCCGCAGCGACGGGTTGGCGTCCAGCCCGAGCCGCACGGCGAGGGCCTCGGTGACGGCGGCGCGCTCGACCTCGAGCGTGCGCAGCTGGTCGAGGACGACCTCGATCTCGTGCGCGATGCGGGCCAGCCAGCGGGTCTTGCCGGTGACGATCAGGTACTGCTTCTCCTCGGCCTTGAACAGGAGGAGGTCCAGCAGCTCCTGCTCGCGCCACAGCAACGTCGACAGGTGCTGGTAGTCCACGTCCCACCGCCTCCCTCGTCCGCCGGGTCCCTCGGTGCCGGTCCCCGTCTCGCAGACCAGCCATCGGCACCCGGCGAGGAACCCTCAAGCCGAGGGGCGGACGTTGTCAGATGTTCGCGACCGGGCGACGGTGCAGACGGGCTCGCGGCCTGCCGAGGAGGAGGGCGTGCGAGCAGCCCGATCCCCGGTGACCGAGCGTCCTCCCGGCCCACTCCCCCGGTCGCCGGGTGCCGTCGACGCGCTGGTGACCGAACACCTCCCGCTGTGCTCCTTCGCGGTGAACGCGGTCGCCTCCCGCATCTCGCTGCCGGCCCACGTCAGCCGCGAGGACCTGCTGTCCTGCGCCAAGGTGGCCCTCGTCGAGGTGGCGCGGCGGTTCGACCCGGCGGCCGGCGCCACCTTCGCCACCTACGCGCTGCCGCGGCTGCAGGGCGCCGTGCTCGACGAGCTGCGCTCGGGGGACTGGGCCAGCCGGTCGGTGCGGGCCGCGGCCCGGCGGACCGACGCCGCCGCCGACGCGCTGACCATCAGCCTCGGCCGCCCGCCGACCCGCGAGGAGCTCGCCGAGAGCCTCGGGATGCGGCAGGGCGACCTCGACGCGCTGCAGGTCGACGTGCACCGCGCGGTCATGGTCAGCATCGACGCCGAGGCCGGCTCCGAGGGCGGCGGCGGGCTGGACCTGCCCGACCCCGGCGAGTCCCCCGAGCGCGCGGTGCTGCGCGTCGAGCGGGGCCGCTACCTGCAGCAGGCGATCCGCGAGCTGCCCGACCGCCTCGACGAGGTCATCGAGCGCAACTTCTTCGGCGGGGAGTCGCTGACGGAGATCGCCACCGACCTGGGCGTCACCCTCTCCCGGGTCTCGCAGATGCGCGCCCGCGCGCTCACCCTGCTGCACGCCGCCATGAGCGAGGTCTGGGAGGGGCGGGCGGTGCCGGCCGACGGCGGCGTCCGCGCCCGCAACCAGCAGCGGACCTACGTCGACCGGGTGGCGGGGCGCAACGCGCCTCCCCCGCTGCCCCGGCAGCGCAACCCCTGGGCCGACGTGGCCCAGCGCGCCGGCGCCCGCCCGGCCTGACCGCACGCACGACGACGGCCCGGACCCCCAGAGGGGTCCGGGCCGTCGTCGTCGGAGCAGCCGCCGCCCGGCCCCGCCGAGGTGGCCCCGGCGGGGTCGGGGTGGGTCAGGCGCCGATGCGGTCGGCGCGCGAGCGGTGGTCGCGGGCCCGGCGCCAGGCGTCGACCCACATCGGCGCGGTGTGCTCGGTGAGGTGGCCGGCGAGCACCTGCTCGCGGTCGCGGGCGGCCGCCTCCCGGCGGTGGTCGGCGTCGGTCAGCGCGCGGGTGAGCAGCTGCGCCCAGTCGCGGGGGCGCCTGGCCCGGCGGCCCAGGCCCAGCCGGTCGTACTCGGCGCTGGGCGCGCGGACGGCGTAGACCCCGCGGGCGGCGTACTCGAGCACCTTCAGCCAGCTCTTGCTGGTGTTGAACCGGTCGATCCGCAGCGGCGCGATGCCGATGTCGAAGTGCTCCCCGACGGCGGTGAGGTAGCCCTCGACGTCCTGGACGAAGTCGATCCGGCCGGGCTCCTCGGCGAGGCCGAGCAGCTTCTTGGCCTCGTCGGCCTGGCCGAAGATCGTGAACCGGCTGCGGCCGCGGGTGCGGTCGAGCGCCTGCTGCAGCCCGGACTCCATGGTCTGCAGGTCGTAGGGGTGCGCGCTCGCCGCCCCGGTCCAGCCGACGGTGAGCACCTCGGGGTCGCGCTCGTAGGCCGGCGGCAGCTCGGCGAGGTGCCGCGGGACGGCGTTGGGCACGACCATGCCGCGGCCGTGACGGCCGTACTCCTGCAGCAGCGCCGGCGTCGACACGGTGAGGAAGTCGGCCTCGGCGGCGCACTGCCGGGCGATGTCGGCCGCGCCGCTGCGCACCAGGGCGGTGTGCCCGCCGTGCCCGAACGGGACGGCGGAGAGCAGGTCGTCCATCTCGACGACGACGGCGATCCCCTGGGCCTGCAGCAGCCGCAGGCACTGCAGCATCGCCTCGGTCTTGGGCAGCTGCACGACCACCACGTCGGCGCCGCGGGCGTCGACGCTGCCGACGCTCAGCTCCTCGTCGCCGGGGCGCTGGACCATCGTCGTCGTCAGCCCCCGCACGACCTCGACCTCGAGGTCGGGGAACGCCTCCCGCACGGCCTGCGCCGGCGCGTGCATGCGGTGGTAGAGGGAGCCGAGGAAGAGGGTGTGGCTCAACAGGACCTTCATGGGCGTGCGTCCTCACTGCACTCGGCCCGGGCGCGTCGACGCCCCCGGCCGGCGGCGCGGGCGGGGCAGGGTGCGCTCCGGGCAGTGGAGACCGGGGGCGGTCGGCGCGTGCTCGCGACGGACTCCCCCGCTGTACCGGCCACCCTCGGCGCCCGCCCGCGGTCCTGACCGGCGGACACGCCGCACCCGGCGGCCGGCGGCCCCCACTCGTCACGGGCGTCCCAGCAGCCCCGCGCCGGCCGGACCGGCCCGCCCGGGTGACACCGGCGAAAAAGTCCCGCCGTTCGGGTCAAGGTGCCGCCCGGCCCGGCCGAAGTCTCCCCTGCAACAGCCCGCCAGCACGGATGCCAGCGGGATCAGGAAGGCCCCGTCCAAGGAGGATCACCATGGGTCTGAGCGTCAACACCAACATCGCGGCGTTCAACGCGTACCGCAACCTGTCGGTCACCGACACCCAGATGGGCAAGTCGCTGGAGAAGCTGTCCAGCGGTTTCCGCATCAACCGCGCCGCCGACGACGCGGCCGGCCTGGCCATCTCCGAGGGCCTGCGCTCGCAGATCGGTGGCCTCAAGGTCGCCGCCCGCAACGCGCAGGACGGCATCTCGGTCGTCCAGACGGCGGAAGGTGCCCTCACCGAGGTCACCTCGATGCTGCAGCGGATGAACGACCTGGCCGTGCAGTACAACAACGGCACGCAGAACACCGAGTCGAAGGCCGCGATCTCCCAGGAGTTCGAGGCCCTCAAGACCGAGATCGGCCGGATCCAGGACAACACCAAGTTCAACGGTGTCGCCCTGTTCGGCAACTCGTCGTCCGCGACCTTCCAGGTCGGCTACGTCTCGACGGACAAGATCGACGTCTCGCTGAGCGCCAGCACCAACGTCAGCAGCCTGTCGGCCTCCGGCGGCAGCAACGCGGTGCAGTCGGTCATCACCACGACGTCGACCGCTCGGGCGAACCTCGGTGCGCTGCAGAACCGCTTCGAGCACACCATCAACAACCTCAACGTCACCATCGAGAACCTGACGGCTGCCGAGTCCCGCATCCGGGACACGGACATGGCCCAGGAGATGACCAACTTCTCCCGGACCCAGATCCTCAGCCAGGCCGGTACCGCGATGCTGGCGCAGGCCAACCAGGCGTCGCAGAACATCCTGCAGCTCCTGCGCTGACCTGATCGGCACCACCAGTTCCACCCGGTGAGGGGGGTGGCCATCGGCCACCCCCCTCTCCGGCGCTCCGCCCGGTAGCACCCGTCCCCCGGAGGCCTCGTCGTGGTCAGTGTCAGCACCGGTCTCATCTCGGGCATGCAGACCGCCGATCTGATCGACTCGCTGATGTCGATCGAGGCGAACTCGCAGACATTGCTGAAGAACAAGCTCGTCGACACGAAGGCCGACGCGAACGCCTACCGCGCCGTCAACACCAAGTTCGACGCGCTGCGCACGGCCGCCGAGGCGCTGTCCCGGGCCGCGACCTGGGGCGCGGCGAAGGCCACGAGCAGCTCGACCGCGGTCGCCGTCACGGCGAGCTCGACCGCCATCCCCGGGTCGACGACGTTCACCGTCGACTCCCTCGCCGCCCGGCACACCGTCGTCGGCACCGCCGCCTGGACGCCGCCGGCCGCCGACCTGACGCTGACCCTCAGCGACCGGGACGGCGACACCGCCGCCAAGACGGTGACGATCGCCGCCGGCTCCTCGCTCACCGACGCCATCTCGGCGATCAACGCCGCGGGCGCGGGCATCACCGCCGGCGCCGTCGGCAGCACCGGCGGCAGCCGGCTGCAGCTGTCGGCCACGGCCGCCGGGGCCGACGGCGCCTTCGACGTGACCGGCCTGACCGTCGGCGTGGTCTCCGAGGGCACCGACGCCAAGGTCACCGTCAAGGGCAGCGGCGCCTACAGCTTCTCCGCCACCTCCACCGGCAACACGTTCGCCGACCTGCTCCCCGGCGTCAGCGTCACCGTCAGCAAGGCGTCCACCGACCCGGTCACCGTGGACGTCGTCAGCGACCCGGACGCCGTCGCGACCGCCGTCCAGACCCTGGTCAACGCCGCCAACGACGTGCTGACCTCGATCAGGACGAGCACCGACACGAGCACCGGCAGCACCGCCGTCCTCAAGGGCGACAGCACGCTGCGCGCCCTGGCCGGCAAGGTGCTCGAGGCCGTGTCCTCCGCGATCGGCGGCACCGCGTCGGCCGCCCAGGCCGGCATCCAGCTGACCCGGACCGGGACGCTGACGTTCGACAAGGCCGTGTTCACGAAGGCGCTGGCCGCCGACCCCGCGCTCACCCAGCGGCTGGTCCACGGCACGGCGGCGGGCGTCACGCCCGCCGTGCCCGGCGTCGCCCAGCGGCTGCTCGCCGTGGTCAAGGAGGCCGGCGACTCCGTGACCGGTTCCCTCGTCGTCCGCGCCAAGTCGCAGGACGACGCCGCGACCGCCCTGCAGGACCGGATCGACGAGTGGGACCGCCGGCTCGAGCTGCGCCGCGCCGCGCTCACCAAGCAGTTCACCGCGATGGAGACCGCGCTCGGCACGCTGCAGAACCAGTCGTCCTGGCTCGCCTCGCAGCTCGGCTCCCTGTCGTCGAAGTCCTGACCCCCGAACGCTCCCCCGAACCTGGAGGTCCCATGACTACCGCCGCCCTGCGCGCCCGCTACCTGGGCGACTCGGTCTCCACCGCGTCCCCGCAGCAGCTGCTGGTCATGCTGTACGACCGGCTGGCCCTCGACCTCGAGCGCGCCGCCACCGCCCTCACCGACGGGGACCGCGCGGCGGCCAACGAGCAGCTCAAGCACGCCCAGGACATCGTCTTCGAGCTGCGCGCCAGCCTGCAGGTCGACGTCTGGGAGGGCGGCCCGCGCCTGGCGTCGCTCTACACGTGGCTGCTCGGCGAGCTGATGCAGGCCAACACCAAGGGCGACCTGCGGCGCGTCGGCGACTGCCGGCGCGTGGTCGAGCCGCTGCGCGACGCCTGGCGGCAGGCCGCCGCCAGCCTGGCCGCGAGCACGTCGTGACCGCGGGCCGGGCCGGCGACGGCTCGTCGGCCGAGTGGGCCACCGTCCTCGAGGAGATGGAGGGCGAGGTCCTCGCCGCCCAGCAGTCGCTGCAGGGCAACCGGGTCGAGGAGATCGCCGCCTGGGGCCGGCGCACCGCCGACTGGACCCCGCCCCAGCACCTCGGCCAGCTGCCGATGGACCTGCGCGAGCGCGCCGCCCGGCTGCTGCAGCACCAGCTCGCCGTCGCCGAGGAGCTCGCCGAGCGGATCCTGCAGTCCCGCCAGCAGCGCGACCTCGCCGCCCGCATGGCCTACTCCCGCACCCGCCCCGTCGCCGCCTACGTCGACCGGGCGCTGTAGCCGCCCCTCCCGCACTCCCCCGACGACCGGGTCCGCCACCACGGCGGGCCCGGTCGTCGCCGTTCCGGCCCTGGTTCTCGCGGCATGGGCGGCTCTGCGCCCCTCTCCGACGCCAGGACGTGCGTATCGCTTCCCATGCCTCGGGGGACGGCGGGGGCGGGAGGGGCGCACCGGGCGTCACAGCGGCACCCGCTCCCCCGCGGGTCCCGCCCGGCCCGCCGGTCCCGCCCGTCACCCGAGTGGCGGACGACGGTCAACCGCCCCGGCCGGACTGCCGATGTCCTCCCTGCACGGACAGCACCACTCTCGCCACGGATCGGCGGCCCCCCACTCGCTCGCGAGTGTCTTCTGCGTACCCGGAGGCCCGTCGTGTCCTGCCGTCCTGTCCGCCTGCGCTCCGCCCGGTGCGCCGTCCGATGATCAGCGACGTCACCATGACGACGCTGCACGCGGCCCTGTCGGGGCTCTCCCAGCGGCAGCGCGTCACCAACGACAACATCGCCAACATCAACACGCCCGGCTACCTGGCCGGCGTGACCGACTTCGAGTCGACCCTCAAGAGCGAGCTGTCGCGCGGGAAGACGCCGAGCATCACCGGCGGGTCGATCGCCCGGTCCCTGCAGCCGACCAACACCAACGGCAACAACGTCCACCTCGACACCGAGACCGTGACCGCCACCGAGACGGGGCTGCGCTACCAGCTGGCGCTCAACGCCCTCGACGGCAAGTACGGACTGCTGCGCTCCTCCCTGAGGACGCAGTGACGTGTTCGACGCCCTGAACATCTCCGGGACCGGCCTCTACGCGCACCGCAAGTGGCTGGACGCCGTCTCGGACAACATCGCGAACATCAACACCGTCAGCTCGACCGACGGCGAGGCGTTCAAGGAGCGCTTCGTCGTCGCCCAGGCCGTGGACTACGGCAGCGGCGAGGGCGGGGTCCGCGTCGCCGGCGCCGAGTTCGGCGACGGCGAGGGCCGGCTGGTCTACGAGCCGACCCACCCGCTGGCCGACGCCGACGGCTACGTCCGCTACCCGGACATCGACCTCAGCGAGCAGATGACCCAGTTGATCATGGCGCAGCGCGGCTACCAGGCCAACCTCGCCTCCATCGAGCGGGCGACGGACGCCTACCGGGCCGCCCTCAACCTCGGGAAGAGCTGATCGGTGTCCGAGCTCGCGAGGACACGCAAGGACAGAGCACCTCAGGGCATGTGCCCGACGAGCGCCAGCGAGGAGCGCGCATGACCTCCCCCATCGGCGGCATCTCCATCCCGTCGTTCCCCACCGTCCCCGGCATCGGGCAGACGGCCGCGGTCTCCGAGCCGCCGGCCGTCCCCGCCACGGAGAACGGCTTCGCCGACGTGCTGACCGGCGCGATCGAGGACGTGCAGGGCGCGCAGTCGACCGCCGACTCCCTCGCCGTCCAGGCCGCCACGGGCGACCTCAAGGACGTGCACGACTACATGATCGCGGCCCAGGAGGCGGCGCTCACCACCGAGATGTTCGTGACGCTCAAGAACAAGGCGGTCGAGGCCTTCACTGAGATCATGAGGATGCCCGTCTGATGCCCGCTGCCCTCGCCGGCCCCCTGGGGCGGCTGCGCTCCGCGCTCGAGACGATCAGCCTCGGGCAGAAGGTCGTCATCGGCCTGCTCGTCGTCGGGCTGGGGCTCGGCGGGTTCTTCTTCTACAGCTGGATCACGACGCCGACGATGTCGCCGCTGTTCAGCAACCTCGCCTCGACCGACGCCTCGGCGATCGTCGACGAGCTCAACGCCTCCGGCACCTCCTACGAGCTGGCCGACGGCGGCCAGACCATCCTCGTGCCGCAGGACCAGGTGTACGACCTGCGCCTGGCGATGAGCGGCAAGGGACTGCCCGCCGGCTCCGACACCGGTTACGCGCTGCTGGACGAGCAGGGCATCACCACCAGCGAGTTCCAGCAGCAGAAGACCTACCAGCGCGCCATCGAGGGCGAGCTGGCCAACACCCTCGAGTCGCTCGAGGGCGTCCGGCAGGCGGTGGTGCACGTGGCGCTGCCCGAGGACGAGGTGTTCGCCACCGACGAGGCCGACCCCACCGCGTCGGTGCTGCTGGACCTCGCGCCCGGCACCCAGCTGTCGGGCGAGCAGATCCAGTCGGTCACCAACCTGGTCTCCTCCAGCATCGAGGGGATGTCGCCGGAGCAGGTGACGGTCAGCGACACCTCCGGCCAGCTGCTCTCGGCCGCCGGCCAGGGCGTGACGGCGGCGTCGGGCGACGCCCGCTCGCAGGTGGAGACGGACTACGAGTCGCGGCTGGCCGCCAACGCCCAGGAGATCCTCGACACCGTGCTCGGCCCGGGCCACGCCCGCGTGTCGGTGCGCGCCGACGTCGACATGAACCGCACCCAGGCGAACTCCACGACGTACGCGGACAGCGGCGCGCCGCCGGTCTCGGAGCAGAACACCAGCGAGGAGTACACCGGAAGCGGCGCGTCCGTCGGCGGCGTCCTCGGCCCCGAGAACGCCGCGGACGCCGGCACCGGCGGCGGCGACTCGACCTACCGCACCGACTCCAACACGGCGAACAACTCCGTCAACACCACGGTGACCAACACCGAGGTCGCGCCCGGTGCCATCCAGCGGCTGACGGTCGCGGTCGTCCTCGACGACACCGTCGCGGGGAACCTCAACCAGGCGCAGGTGCAGGACCTGGTCGGCAACGCCGTCGGCCTGGACCCGGCCCGCGGCGACGACATCTCCGTCGCCTCCCTCGCCTTCGACACGACGGCGGCCGACGAGGCCGCGGCGGCGATGGCGCAGGCCCGCGAGGACGAGAAGCAGGCCCAGATGTGGTCGCTGATCAAGACCGGCGCCATCGCCGGCGGGATCGCGCTGCTCGTCCTGATCGTGTGGCTGCGCAGCCGCCGCCGCGGGGACGACGGCGAGGACGAGCTCGAGTACGACGACGACGTCATGGCCGAGCTCGAGCGCCTGCGGGTGGCCAGCACCCGCGACGAGACGGTGCTGCTGGAGCGGGCCACCGACACCCGCGCCCTGGAGCTGGAGGCCGCCGAGCGGGCCCGGGTCCGCGGCGAGATCTCGACCATGGTCAGCGAGCGCCCCGACGAGGTGGCCCAGATGCTCCGCGGCTGGCTGAGCGAGAGCGGCACCAAGTGATCACCCGTACCGAGGAGCGACGTCCGTGACCATCGCGAGTGTCGAGCAGCTGGTCGGCGCCGCGCCGACGAACCTGCCCGCGCTGCCCCCCGCGCCCAGGCGCCCGGAGATGCCCGGGCTGCGCAAGGCCGCCGTCTTCCTCGCGCAGATGACGAAGGAGGAGGCCGGCGTCCTGCTGGGCAAGCTGCGCCCGCGGGAGGTCGAGGCGCTGACCCGGGAGCTGATGAAGCTCAACACGGTCGAGCCCGACGACGTGGACGGCGTCCTCAGCGAGTTCCACGAGATGATGGCCGCCCAGCGCTACATCGGCCGCGGCGGCGTCGACTTCGCGCGCGAGATCCTCGCCGCGGGCCTGGGCGAGGACAAGGCCGAGGGCATCCTCGCCCGGCTCAACGTCGTCTACACCGAGGTGCCGTTCGCCTCGCTGCGCAACGTCGACGTCCGGCAGCTGGTCACCTTCCTCAAGGACGAGCACCCGCAGGTCATCGCGCTGGTGCTGGCGCACATGACGCCGGCGCAGTCCGCCGAGGTCCTGTCGGCGTTCGCGCCGGACCAGCAGGCCGAGGTCGCGCACCGGATCGCCACGATGGACCGCACCACCCCGGAGATGGTGCGGCTGGTCGAGGAGGAGCTGGGCCGGCGGATGGGCTCGCTGCTGGCCCACCAGGACATGTCCACCGTGGGCGGCGTCGAGACCCTGGTCGAGATCATCAACCGCTCCCCGCGGCCGACCGAGCGCTCGATCCTCGAGTGGCTGGACAGCACCGACCCGGAGCTGGCCGAGCAGGTCCGCGCGCAGATGTTCGTCTTCGAGGACATCGTCACCATCGACGACCGCTCCATGCAGCTGGTGCTGCGGGAGGTCGAGGCCAACGACCTGGCCACCGCGCTCAAGGGCGTGCGGCCCGACGTGCGCGACAAGGTGGTCCGGAACCTCTCCGAGCGCGCCGCCGAGAACCTCGCCGAGGAGATCGAGCTGCTCGGACCGGTCCGCACCCGCACGGTCGAGGAGGCCCAGGCCAAGGTCGTCGGCATCATCCGCACCCTCGAGGAGCAGGGTGTGCTGACGATCAGCCGCGGTGGGGACGATGAGTTCGTCGCGTGACGACAGCCGCGTGAGCATCGCAGCGAGGAACGAGCGAGGAGCGGAGCGCGGCGCGGAGTCACGCCCGTGGGCGTCGCGTGAGGACGGGGGCGGCTCGGTCCTGCTGAGGGGTGCCTCGGCCCGCGCCGCGACGCCCTACCGGCAGGCCGCCGGCGTGCCGCTCGCGCCGCCGGTGCAGCCCCGGGTGCCCGCGCCGCGGCCGGAGGCGGCCCCGGTCGCGGAGCCGGCGCCGGTGCCGGAGGTCGTCGAGCGGCGCACCACCGTGCGCCGCGCCGCCGACCTGCCGGTGCCCAACGGCCGCGGCGTGCTGCGGCTGGGCGACGTCTACGCCGAGGAGCTGGCCCGGCTGCGCGAGCACGCCCACCGGGAGGGCTACGCCGCCGGCCACGCCGAGGGCGTCGCCGCCGCGGCAGGCGCGCTGGCCGAGGCCGAGCAGGCCGCGCAGGCGCGGCTCGCCGAGTCGCGCGCCCGGTGGGAGCGCCGGCTGGTGTCCGCCACCGCCGCCCTGGGCGCCGCGGCCGCCCAGCTGGAGGCCGCCGCCGTCCCCACCGCCGAGGAGCTGCGCGACTCGGTGCTGGACGCCGTCCTGGTGCTGGTCGAGGACCTGCTCGGGCGCGAGCTGGCCGGCGTCGACACCGCCGGGGTCGACGCCCTGCGGCGCGCGATGACGCTGCTGCCCGCCGACGCGCCCAGCGTCGTCCGGCTGCACCCCGACGACCTCGCCGAGGTGCCCGCCGAGGCGCTGGCCGCCCTCCCCGCGACCGTCACCGTGGTCGGCGACCTCGCCGTCGAGCGCGCCGGCGCCATCGCCGAGTGCGGCGTGCAGCGGGTGGACGCCCAGCTGGGCAGCGCGCTGGCCCGCGTCCGGACGGTGCTGCGCTCGTGATGCTCGGCGCCGTCCTCGAGCGCGCCCGCGCGGTCGCCGGCCCGGAGCTGACCGGCTCCGTCGTCGGGGCCATGGGGCTGACCCTCAGCGTCGAGGGCGTCTCGGCGGCCGTCGGCGACCTGGTCGAGGTGAACCCGGGCCCGCGGGGGCTGCTGGCCGAGGTGGTCGCCGTCGCCCGCGACCGGCTCACCTGCATGCCGCTGGGCGAGCTGTCCGGCGTGCAGTCCGGCGCCCCGGTGCGCGGCACCGGCATGCCGCTGCAGGTGCCGGTCGGCCCCGCCCTGCTCGGCCGGGTGCTCGACGGCCTGGGCCGGCCCATCGACGGCGGGCCCTCCCTCGGCGGCGGCGTCTCCTGGGTGGACCTGGCCAGCGAGACCCCGCACGCGCTGGCCCGCCGCCGCGTCGCCGAGCCGCTGCCCGTCGGCGTGCGCGCCCTGGACACGCTCGTCCCCATCGGCAAGGGGCAGCGGCTGGGCATCTTCGCCGGCTCCGGCGTGGGCAAGTCCACGCTGCTCGCCCAGATCACCCGCGGCACCGCGGCCGACGTGCGGGTGATCGCCCTGATCGGCGAGCGCGGCCGCGAGGTCAAGGAGTTCCTCGAGGAGAACCTCGGGGAGGAGGGGCTGGCGCGCACCGTCGTCGTCGTCGCCACCTCCGACGAGCCGCCGCTCGTCCGCCTCAAGGCCGCGTTCGTGGCCACCCGCATCGCCGAGGGCTTCCGCGACCAGGGCCGCGACGTGCTGCTGCTCATGGACTCCATCACCCGGACGGCGATGGCCCAGCGCGAGGTCGGCCTGTCCGCGGGCGAGCCGCCGGCGACCCGCGGCTACCCGCCGAGCGTCTTCGCGATGATGCCCAAGCTGCTGGAGAAGGCCGGCACCGGCGCGACCGGGTCGATCACCGGCCTCTACACCGTCCTGGTGGAGGGCGACGACCACAACGAGCCGATCGCCGACACCGCCCGCTCCATCCTCGACGGGCACGTCGTGCTGACCCGCAAGCTGGCCACCACGGGCCACTTCCCGGCGATCGACGTCCTGGAGTCGATCTCCCGCGTCGCCGGGGCGGTCGTCCCCGCCGCGCAGATGGCCGACGCCCGCGAGGCCCGCCGCCTGCTCGGCGCGCTCCGCGACGTCCGGGAGCTGATCGAGATCGGCGCCTACCAGCCCGGCAGCGACCCGCTGGTCGACCGGGCCCGGGCCCTGTCCCCGGCGCTGGACGCCTTCCTCCGCCAGTCGATGGACAACTCCACCGGCACCGCCGAGGCGTGGGACCGGCTGCACCGCATCGTGACGTCGTGACGGGCGCCTCCTGATGGGCAAGCGGCAGGCCTTCCGGCTGGCGCCGGTGCTGCGGGTGCGCGAGGCGTCGCAGCGGGCCGCGCAGCTGGCCCACGCCGAGGCCGACGGCGCCGCCCGCGCCGCCGGGCGCCGCGCCGAGGAGCTGGCCGCCGCGCTGCACGCCCGCGCGGTCACCGGCACGCACTCGCGGCAGACGTTCCTCGCCGCGATGGTCGCATCGCGGGCCGCGGCTGCCGATGTATCGGCTGCACGGTCGACGGCGCAGGCCTCGGCCGAGCACGCGGAGCTCCTGCGCGCCCGGTGGACCGCCGCCGCGCAGGAGACCAAGGCGCTGGAGAAGCTGCGGGACCGGCACGAGCTGGCCCTGCGTTCCGCCGAGGACGCCGCCGAGACCCGGGCCGTGGACGACCTGGTGACCGGCCGGTGGTCCACCCGCACCGGGTCGGCACCGGCCGAGCGAGGAGAGGAGGGGACGTGGAGGGGCTGACCGCCGTCCAGGGCCGGATCGCCGAGATCCAGAACCGGATCCTGCTGCTGTCGGCCAACCGCGCCTCGTCGACCTCCGCCGCCTGGTCGAGCGCCGCCGCGGCGGCCGGGCTGACCGGCACCTCGGCGACCGGGTCGAGCACCGCGCCCGGCGCCGGGGACGGCACCGCCGGTTCCCGGGTCGTCGCCGAGGCCAGCAGGTACCTCGGCGTCCCCTACGCCTGGGGCGGCACCGACCCCGCCTCGGGGCTGGACTGCTCCGGGCTCGTGCAGCTGGTCTACGGCAACCTCGGCATCGACCTGCCGCGGACGTCGTCCCAGCAGGCCACCGCCGGCACCCCGGTCGCCGGTCTCGCCGAGGCCCGCCCCGGCGACCTCGTCTTCTTCGACCACTCGTCCTCGCGGGCCGGCATCGACCACGTCGGCATCTACATCGGCGACGGCAAGATGATCGCCGCGCCGCAGGCCGGCGAGGTCGTCAAGGTCCAGGACGTCGGCAACCCGACGCTGATCCGCCGGGTGCTGCCCGCCGAGTCGCCGGCGACCGCCGCGGCCGCGTCGCCGGGCGGCGGCCTGGCCGGCGTCCCGTACGCCGACCTGTTCGCCTCGGCCGGCGCCCGGCACGGCGTGGAGCCCGCGCTGCTGGCGGCGGTGGCGCGGACGGAGTCGAACTTCGACTCCTCGGCGGTCTCCTCGGCCGGCGCCACCGGCCTCATGCAGTTCATGCCGGCCACCGCCCGCGGCCTCGGCGTCGACGCGCGCGACCCGGCGTCGGCCATCGACGGCGCCGCCCGCTACCTGCGCCAGCTCACCGACCAGTTCGGCTCGACCAGCCTGGCCCTGGCCGCCTACAACGCCGGGCCCGGCACCGTGACCCGCTACGGCGGCATCCCGCCGTACGGGGAGACCCGGTCCTACGTGTCCAAGGTCCTCAGCGCCGCGGAGGCGTACTCATGACCAGCCCTGCCCTCGCCGTCCTGCCGGCCGCCGCGCCGGCCGCACCCGCCCCCGCGGCGGCGGCCCGCCCCTCGCCGGGCTTCGCGTCGGCGCTCGACGACGCCCTCGGCGGCGACGCCGGCACGCCCGAGCCCGGGACGCAGGCCCCGGCCGCCGACGACGAGACGCCCGCGGCCGCACCGGCCGAGGGCGGTCCCGCCGAGCCGGCCGCCGCGCAGACCCCGGCCGGTCCGCAGGTCCTCGACCCGGCGGCCTGGGCGTTCGCGCTGGCCGTCGGGGCGCCCGCGGCGCCGGCCGACCCGGCGGCCCCCGCGCTGCCCGGCGCGCCGAACGCCGCGGCCGCCGGCGTGCCGGCCGTCGCCGGCGCGCTGCCCGCGGACGCCGCCGTGGCCGCGCCGGCCCCCGCCGGCGCCGGCGCCGCGACCGCCGAGACCGCCGCACCGCCCGCGCACGCCGCGGCACCGCAGCCCGCGGCGCCGCTCCCGGCGCCCGCCACTCCCACCGCGCCGACCGCGGGGGCCGCAGCCGCCGCGTCCCCCGTCCCCGGCGGACCGCCGGCCGGCGACCCCGCGGCCGCGCTCCCCGCCGGGGTCGTCGTCGTCCCGGCCCCCGCGACGGCCTCCGCCGCCGCGTCGGCCGAGCCCGCCCCGGCCCCGGCCGACGCCCCGGCAGGTGCCGCGGCGACCGCCGAGCAGCCCGTGCCCGCCGCGGTCCCCGGCCGGGAGCAGGCCGCGGCCGACCCGCACGCCGGCGGCGACCGGCCCGCTCCCCCGCTGACCCCGGCGGCCGCGCCGGCGGTGCCGGGCGCGACCGGCACCGCCCCGGCGGGCGCGACCGCCGCCGCCACCCCCGCGCCGCCGGTCCCCGTCGCGCCCCAGGTCGCCCCCGTGGTGGCGCAGCTGGCCGCCGGGCCCGACGGCACGCACACCATGACGATGGTGCTCAAGCCCGAGTCGCTGGGCACCGTGGAGGTCCGGGTGACCGTGCACCACGGCACGGTCGACCTCACGCTGCGGCACGCCTCCGAGGCCGGCCGCGCCGCGCTGCTCGACGCCCTGCCCGACCTGCGCCGTGACCTCGAGGCCTCCGGGCTGACCTGCTCGAAGCTCGACGTGGACCGCGACGGCAGCGACCCGTGGACGGCGTCCCAGCACCAGCAGCAGGAGGGCCAGCGGCAGCGCGCCGCCCGCGAGGGCGAGGACCGCGCCCGCCCGTGGCTGCGCGGCGCCGACGCCGACGGCGGCCGCCCGGCACCCGTCGTCCACCCCGCGTCGTCCGGACTCGACGTCCGGGTCTGAGAGAGGACCACCGATGACCACGCCCGTGAGCGGCGCGTACACCGTGCCCACCGTCGTCCCGCAGACGTCGGCGGACCGGCCCGACCAGATGGGCAAGGACATGTTCCTGCAGCTCCTGGTCGCCCAGATGCGCTACCAGGACCCGAACAACCCGGCCAGCACCACCGAGTTCATGTCCCAGACGGCGACGTTCAGCCAGGTCGAGAAGCTCGAGGAGCTGGCCACGCAGAACGCCTCGCTGCTCACCCTGCAGCGGTCGCTGTCGGCCGGCGCCCTGGTCGGCCACGCCGTCAGCTGGACCGACGAGAACGGCGCCACGAAGAGCGGCGTCGTCAGCTCCGTCCGCTTCGGCGACGACGAGCCGGTCGCCGTCGTCGGCGGGCGCGAGGTGCCCTTCACCCGCCTGACCGAGGTCTCGATCCCGGCGTCCTGAGCCCCTCCCGCAGTCCCCCACCCCACCCCCCGAAGGGACCCCCCGTGCTCCGCTCCATGTTCTCGGCCATCTCCGGCCTGAAGGCCCACCAGACCAAGCTCGACGTCACCGGCAACAACATCGCCAACGTCAACACCGTCGGCTACAAGAGCCAGTCGGCCGTCTTCGAGGCCGCGCTGTCCCAGACGCTGCGGGCCGGCGGCGCGCCGGTCGACGGCAACGGCGGCAGCAACCCCGCGCAGGTCGGTCTCGGCGTCAAGGTCGCCGGCATCAGCACCAACTGGGCCCAGGGCGCCAC
This sequence comes from Blastococcus sp. SYSU D00868, assembly GCF_054050575.1. NCBI lineage: Bacteria > Bacillati > Actinomycetota > Actinomycetes > Geodermatophilales > Geodermatophilaceae > Blastococcus > Blastococcus sp. SYSU D00868. The sequence goes on along the minus strand of NZ_JBJGZO010000018.1, from coordinate 17,997 downwards.
CCAGACCACCGGCCGCGCGACCGACTTCATGATCGAGGGCGACGGCTTCTTCGTGGTGCGGTCGGGCACCGAGCAGCTGTTCACCCGCTCGGGCTCCTTCGGCTTCGACCTGGCCGGCAACATCATCACCGACAGCGGCGCGATCCTGCAGGGCTGGACGGCCGACGCCGACGGCACCATCGACCAGAACGGCGCCATCGGGAACCTCACCATCCCCTTCGGCCGCGGCATCGCCCCCAAGATGACCGGTGGCGCCGGCGAGGTCGGCGGCACCGTGGCCGGCAACCTCTCCGCCTCGGCGGCGACCGGCGCCCAGGTCGAGACCCAGGTGACCATGTACGACGACCTGGGCAAGGAGATCCCGGTCTCCTACGTCTTCACCCGGACGGCGACCGGCTGGACGGCGGACGTGACCCGCCCGGGCACCCCCGTGCCGCCGGCCACCACCGCGCCGCCGGTCAGCATGCTCACCGCCCCGGTGGCGCTGACCTTCGACAGCAGCGGCAACCTCACCGGCCCGGCGACCGGGTCGTTCACGTTGACCGCCCTCCCGGCCGGCTGGACCGGCCCGGTGACGATCGACGTCGCCGGCCTCACCCAGTACGGCAGCCCCACCACCGCCGCCGCGACCGGCCAGAACGGCTACGGCGCGGGCGTGCTCGAGACCTTCAGCCTCGGCAACGACGGCACGGTCACCGGCGTCTACTCCAACGGCGAGAGCCAGACCATCGGCCGCCTGGCGCTGGCCACCTTCGCCAACCCCGGCGGCCTGGAGAAGGCCGGCAGCAGCACCTTCCGCCCGGGCAACAACTCCGGCCTCGCGCTGATCGGCGCCCCCGGCACCGGCGGGCGGGGCTCCCTGCTCGCCGGCGCGCTGGAGATGTCGAACGTCGACCTCGCCGAGGAGTTCACCGGCCTGATCGTCGCCCAGCGCGGCTTCCAGGCGAACAGCCGCGTCATCACCAGCTCCGACGAGGTCCTCCAGGACCTCGTCAACATGAAGCGCTGATGACGGGCCTCCCTCCGCCGCGAGGGAGGCCGCACACGGCCCGGCTCCCCCGCGGGGGGGCCGGGCCGTGCCGTGTCGCCCCACCTCACCCCTCCGGGTGGGACGGCGCCACCCCGTTCGGCTCAAGAGGCTCCTGGCCTGGGCCGATACATCAAGCACCGCGAGATCCCGCAGCGGCTGCTCCACCCTCCGATCGAGCAAGAGGTCCGACCCGTGATCCGAGTGACGCGCCTGAACGGGGAGCAGTTCGCCCTCAACCCCGATCTCATCGAGCGGGTCGAGGGCCACCCCGACACCGTCGTCTTCCTCGTCGACGGCACCAAGTACGTCGTCCGCGAGAGCGTCGACGAGGTGCTGACCGAGATCCGCGAGTACCGCGCGAGCATCCTCGCCACCGCCTACGAGATGGACCGGGGCACCTACCGCGCGACCCGCACCGAGACCGACGGCGACAGCCACGGCTCGGTCGTCCCCTTCCCGGCCCGCGAGGAGCGCTGACCCGTGGACCCCGCATCCCTGATCGGCATCGTCGTCTCGCTGGTCGCCCTCCTGGTCTTCATGGTCATGGAGGGGTCGGACCCGATGACCCTGATCTTCCTGCCGGCCATCGTCCTGGTGATCGTCGCGACCTTCGGCGCCGCGATGACCAGCCAGACGATGAACGACCTGAAGAAGATGCCCGGCTGGTTCAAGATGGCCGTCCTCCCGGCCAAGGTGCCGCCGGCCAGCGACCAGATCCAGACGCTCGTCGGCCTCGCCGAGAAGGCCCGCAAGGAGGGCCTGCTCGCGCTGGAGGCCCAGGTCAAGCAGATCGAGGACCCCTTCCTGAAGCGCGGCCTGCAGATGGGCATCGACGGCACCGACCCCGAGCAGCTGCGCGCCGTCCTCGAGGCCGAGATCTCGGCCAAGAAGGCCGAGGACAAGGTCGCGGCCAAGTTCATGAACGCGATGGGTGGCTACGCGCCGACCATCGGCATCGTCGGCTGCATCGTCGGCCTGATGAACGTCATGGGGAACCTGAGCAACCCCGAGCTGCTCGGCCCGATGATCGCCTCGGCGTTCGTCGCCACCCTGTGGGGCGTCATGGCGGCCAACTTCTGGTTCCTCCCCATGGGCGCGAAGATCCTCCGGGTCAGCGAGCTGCAGGCCGCGCAGATGGAGCTGCTCGTCGAGGGCATCGCCGAGATCCAGGCCGGCACCAGCCCGCGCGCCGTCCGGCTCAAGCTGAACTCCCTCATCCCGCCCAGTGAGGTCGCCAAGGAGGCCGCATGAGCGGCGGCGGCGGCCGCCGCCGCGGCAAGAAGCACGAGGAGGAGGAGCACGAGAACCACGAGCGGTGGCTGGTGTCCTACGCGGACATGATGACGCTGCTGCTCGTCCTCTTCGTCGTCCTCTTCGCGATGAGCCAGGTCGACAAGGAGAAGTTCGCGGCCCTGGCTTCGGGCCTGTCGGAGGCCTTCGGCGCGCCGATCCAGGCCATCACCGGCCCGGGCACCAGCTCCGACGCCTCCGTGCTCCCCGCCCTCGACGCCGCCGTCGACGTGCAGATCCCGCCCGCCCCGGCGGCGCAGGAGTCCGTCGACGCCGCCGCCGCGCAGGCCGCCGCCCAGGAGGCGCAGCGGCTGGCCGCCGAGGCCCAGGCGCAGTACGCCTCGCTCGACGGGGTGCGCGACCAGATCGACGCGGCCCTGTCGGCCGCCGGGTACGCCGGCGCCGCCCGCTACGAGATCGACGAACGCGGCCTGGTCGTGCACATCGTCTCCGACCCGGTGCTGTTCGACGCCGAGAGCGCCACCCTGCTGCCGCAGGGCCGGTCGATCCTCGACGCGATCGCGCCGGCGCTGGCCGCGCTGCCCAACCAGCTGGACGTCGAGGGCCACGCCAACCACCTGCCGGTGACGCCGGGCGGCCCGTGGCCGTCGAACTGGGAGCTGTCGGGCGCCCGCGCGTCGACCGTCGTCCGCTACCTGGCCGGTGACGGGGTGCCCGAGGGCCGCATGGCGGCGACCGGCTACTCCGCGACCCGCCCGATGGTGCCGGAGTCCGACCCCGGCGCGATCACCCTGAACCGCCGCGTGGACATCGTCGTCCTCTCCACGGCCTCCGCCGAGGCCAACGAGCTCCTGCCAGGCCTCGACGCGGCGGGCGCTCCCACCCCGGCCGGCAGCTCGTCCGGCACCTCGACCAGCACCACCGCGCCCGAAGGAGGGCACCCGTGAGCAAGAAGAAGACGGCCGACGCCGAGGCGCCCGAGGAGGAGGGCGGCAAGGGCGGCAAGAAGAAGCTGCTGCTGATCGTCGGGGTGGCCCTGGTGGCGCTCGGCGCCGGCGCCTACTTCTTCCTCTTCGCCGGCAGCGCCGAGGCGGCCGAGCCCGTCGCCGGCGAGGTGCTCCCGCTGGAGTCCGTGGCCGTCAACCTCGCCGGCGGCGGCTACCTGAAGATCGGCATCGCGCTGCAGCTCACCGAGGACGCCGCCGGCGGCGGCCACGGCGGCGCCGCGGTCGACGGCTCCCAGGCCCTGGACCTGGTGATCTCCACCTACTCGCAGGCCCAGCCGGCCGACGTGACGGGCAACCGCGAGGCGCTCAAGGAGTCGCTGCGGCACCAGATCATCGAGGCCTACACCGACCACGAGGCGGGCACCGAGATGGTCATGGACATCTACTTCACGGAGTACGTGACGCAGTAGCACTCCCGCCCCGGGGGCCCCGCCGTCCCCGTTCGTCACTCCCTCCCCGGCTGACCGGCGGCGCCCCGCGCCGCCGGTCAGTTCGCGTTCCGGGCCCGCCGATGAGGGAGGCGTGACCCGCCCCGAGAACGTCTTCGTCCCCGGGGGTGCCGGGACGCCGGCCGCGGGTGGCCGCCGTCGCGGCGCGCCCCGCACGTACGACTTCCGACGCCCCACCAAGCTGTCCCGCGAGCACGTGCGCGTGCTGCAGATCGCGCAGGAGGCCTTCGCCCGGCAGGCGACGACCGTCCTGACCACGCTGCTGCGCACCGGCGCGCGGATGGAGCTGCAGAGCATCGAGCAGCAGTCCTACGACGACTACGTCGCGACGCTGCCCAACCCCTACTTCCTCACCACGTTCACGCTCGAGCCGCTGGCCGGCAAGGGGCTGCTTGCCTACCCGCTGGACATCGCGATGGCCACGGTGGACCACATGCTGGGCGGCTCGGGGGCCGCCGACCAGCCGGACCGCCCGATGACGGCGATGGAGACCACCATCACCGGTCAGCTGCTCGGCCGGCTGCTCGACGAGTTCGCCGCCGCGTTCGCGCACATCGCCGAGATCCAGCCGGTCCGCGACGGGCTGGAGTACAACCCGGCGCTGGCCCAGGCCGCGGCCGGCTCGGACACCGTGATGGTCGCCAGCTTCGAGCTGTCGGTCGGCGAGCGGGACGGCGAGGCCACCCTGGTGCTGCCGTTCTCCTCCTTCGCCACGCCGCTGAACAACGCGACCTCGCCGCACCTGTCCGAAGCCGCCCAGCGCAAGCGGCAGCGGGCCGCCGAGCTGCTCGCCGCCCGGCTGGAGCTGGTGCCCGTCGACGTCAGCGTCCGGTTCACCCCGCTCGAGGTCTCCTCCAGCGACCTGCTGTCGCTGGCGGTCGGTGACGTGCTGCTGCTGCGGCACCCCCGGGACAGCCCGCTGGAGGTCACCACCAACGACGTGACGTTCGCCTACGCGATCGCCAGCAACCACCGCCGCCGGCTCGCCGCCGCCATCGTCCCCACCCCGTACGCCGCGAAGGACACCGCATGACCGCCACGCTCGATTCCGTCTCCGCCGACCACAGCCGGGCCTCGGAGACGATCGCCGCCGTCGTCGTCGCCGCCGCGCACGCCGCCGCGGCCCTGGTCCCCTCCCCCGTCGACCTGGTCGCCGGGGACGCGGTCACCGACCCCGACGCGGTCCAGCTGCCGCCCACGGCCGCCGCCGCGGTCAGCGCCCGGCTGTCCGGGGAGGTCACCGGCGACGTCGTCCTGGTGCTGTCCGCCGAGGTCGTCGAGGCGCTGGACAACTCCCCCGTCGGGCCGATGGACGTCGCCACCGCGCTGCGCCCGGCGCTGGAGGCGGCCGCGGCCGCGCTGGGCCGGGTGCGGGTGGACTCCGAGCGCACCGAGGACCCGGTCACCGCGCTGGACGGGCTGCGGGACAAGGGCATGTACGTGGCCGTGCCGCTGCTGGGCGGCGAGGAGCACATCGCCACCCTCGCGCTGCAGGTCACGCTGCCCCAGCCGCAGGCCAGCCGGCGCGGCAGCCTGGAGCTGCTGCGGCACGTGGCCATGGAGGTCACCGTCGAGATCGGCCGCACCCGGATGACCGTCGGCGAGCTGCTCTCGCTGCACCCGGGCGAGGTCGTCGAGCTCGACCGGGCCGCCAGCGCGCCGGCCGACCTGCTGGTCAACGGCACCCTCATCGCCCGCGGCGAGGTCGTCGTCGTGGACGAGGACTTCGGCCTGCGGATCAGCGAGATCGTCAGCGACGCCGCCGCCGAGCTGGGTTCCGCGCAATGACGTGGATGCTGATCCGGCTGATCCTGTCGCTGGCCTTCGTGGGCGGCGTCCTGTGGTTCGCCGCGCGCCTGGCCCGCAAGCGCGGGATGGGCGCCTCCAACGGCCTCGTCGAGGTCGTCGCCCACCAGCGGGTGGGCCGGGCCAGCACGGTCAACGTCATCCGCGTCGCCGACCGCGTCCTGGTGGTCGGCGCGACCGAGCAGTCGGTCACCCTGCTGGCCGAGGTGGACGGCGAGCTCGTCGACGCCACCCTGGCCGAGCGCGAGCTCGCCGCCCTGCCCGGCGGGGAGACCGCCCACGGTGTGCGCCGCCCGGTCGTGACCGCCCGCCCCGGCGGCGTGCTGGCCGGCTCCGTCCTCGACCGCGGCAGCTGGGGCGGCTTCGTCGCCCAGCTGCGCGAGCGGACGGTCCGCCGCTGATGACCTCGCCTCGCCCCGTGCCCGCGCCGACGACGTCCCCGGCGCTGCGCCGGACCGTCGTCGTGCTGCTGGCGCTGATCGCCGGCGCGGTGGCGGCCGTCGTCCTGGCCGGCCCCGCCGCCGCGGCGCCGACCACGCCCACCGCGCCCGCGGCGCCGACCGCCCCGGTCGTGCCGGCGGTCGACGGCGGCGTGGACATCTCCGTCGGCGGCGGCAGCCCCAGCACCTCGGTGACGCTGATCCTCGCGATCACGGTGCTGTCGGTCGCGCCGTCGGTGCTGCTGCTGGCGACGTCCTTCACCAAGATCGCCGTCGTCCTGTCGCTGACCCGCAACGCGCTCGGCCTGCAGCAGTCCCCGCCGAACTCGGTGCTCACCGGCATCGCCCTGTTCCTCACCCTGTTCGTGATGGGCCCGGTCTTCTCCGACATCAACGAGCAGGCCGTGCAGCCCTACCTCGACGGGCAGCTGACCGTCGGCCAGGCCTACGACGTGGGCGTCGTCCCGCTCAAGGAGTTCCTGCTCTCCAACACCCGCGACGACGAGCTGGAGCTCATGGTCGGGCTGTCGGGCGAGGAGCAGCCGGAGGACCGCGAGTCGGTGAGCATGACGACGCTGATCCCGGCGTTCGTGCTCTCGGAGCTGAAGAGCGCGTTCATCATCGGGCTGGTCATCTTCATCCCGTTCCTGGTGCTCGACATGCTCGTCGGCTCCGCGCTCATGGCGATGGGCATGATGATGGTGCCGCCGTCGATCGTGTCGCTGCCGTTCAAGCTGCTGCTGTTCGTCATCGTCGACGGCTGGGCGTTGATCACGACCTCGCTGGTCGGGAGCTACACGTGAGCGAGCTCGCGAGCTCACGCGTGAGCACAGCACCGCCGGTCATGGCGGCGACGAGTGCCAGCGAGGAGTCGTCGTGACCGACGCGGATGTCACCGAGATCGCGATCAGGACGATGATGCTCGGCGCCAAGATCGCGGCGCCGATCCTGCTCACCGCGCTGCTGGTCGGCTTCCTCATCTCGCTGTTCCAGGCGGCCACGCAGATCCAGGAGCCCACGCTCTCCTTCGTCCCGAAGATGATCGCCGTCTCCATCGCGCTGCTGGTCACCGGGAACTGGGTGCTGTCGGAGATGGTCAGCTTCACGCAGTCGCTCTTCGACGACCTCCCGCGGCTGCTCGGGCGGACCTGAGCGCCATGGACCTCGAGGTCCCGGCGGTCACCCTCGTCGCGCTGCTGATGGCCACCGCGCGCGCGGCCGGCTTCGTGCTGGTGGCCCCGCCGTTCAACACCCGGATGATCCCGGCCCCGGTGAAGGGGGCGCTGGCGCTGGCGCTCTCGGTCGCGCTGTTCGGCCAGATCGCGCCCACGCTGCCGAACCCGACCGCCGGGTTCGTCATCGTCGGTGCCGTCACCGAGGTCGTCATCGGGGCCGCGCTGGGCTTCGTCGTCCAGGTCTTCTTCGCCGCCGTCCAGGTCGCCGGCGACCTGATCGACGTCTCCGGCGGCTTCTCCATGCAGCCGGCGTACGACCCGCTGTCGATGAACACCAGCGGCTCGATCAGCCGGCTGTACTACCTGCTGGCCACCACGCTGCTGTTCACCAGCGGCGGCCACCTGCTGGTCGTGCGCGGGTTCGCCACCTCCTACGAGGGCCTGCCCGTCGGCGGCGGCGTGCCGACCGAGCACCTCGGCGAGGTGCTGGTGACGGCGTTCTCGATGATGTTCCTGGCGGCGCTGCAGATCGCCGGGCCCATGGTCGCGGTGCTGCTGCTGGCCGACGTCGCGCTCGCGCTGCTGTCTCGCGCCGCGCCCGCGCTGAACATCTTCGCCATCGGCTTCCCGGTGAAGATCATGCTCACCCTCGCGCTGCTGGGGCTGACCTTCCCGCTGCTCCCGCCGGCCCTCGACGCGCTGCTCGAGCAGGCCACCCGCGCCGTCGTCTCGCTGCGGAGCGGGTGATGGCGGCCGCCGGCGCGGCCACCCCCTCGACGTCCGGTGAGGGGGTGAGCTGATGGCCAAGGACGGGCCCGGTGGGGAGAAGACCGAGAAGCCGACTCCCAAGAAGCTCAGGGAGGCCCGCAAGGACGGGCAGATCCCCCGGACGCAGGAGCTGGGGACCTGGGCCGGGGTGGCGGTCGCCAGCTTCCTCATGCCGATGCTGATCGGCAACGCCTACGACGCGGTCGGCGAGCTGTTCGTGCAGGTGGGCGCGATCGCCGACGACCCCCGCCCCGAGCGGGTCACCGGCATGCTCGGGCAGGCGCTGTCGGCCTTCCTCTCCACCCTGCTCCCCGCGGCCGTCGGTCTGATGGTGGTGGGGATCGTCGCGTCGGCGGCCCAGGGCGGCGTCACCGTGTCGGGCAAGCCGCTCAAGCCGACGCTGCAGAAGCTCAACCCCTTCCCCGGCATCAAGCGGATGTTCGGCACCCAGGGCATCTGGGAGGCGGCGAAGGCGGTCATCAAGACGGCGGCGCTGGGTGCCGTCGTCGTCGTCACCAGCGACCGCGCGCAGACGCTCGTCTCCTCCGCCGGCGCGCTGCCGATCTCGGCGATCGTCGCCACCTTCAGCGACTGCGCCGTGCTGATGCTGCGGGTCGTCTCCGTCACGGGGCTGGTCATCGCGATCGCCGACTACGTGATCGTCCGGATGAAGACGATGAAGCAGCTCAAGATGAGCCGCTACGAGATCGAGCAGGAGCACAAGCAGGCCGAGGGCGACCCGCACATGAAGGGGCACCGGAAGTCGCGGGCGCTGGCGATGTCGCGCAACCGGATGATGGCCGACGTCGCCGAGGCCGACGTCCTGCTGGTCAACCCCACCCACGTCGCGGTGGCGCTGAGGTACGAGCCGGCCAAGGGCGCGCCCCGGGTGGTGGCCAAGGGCGCCGACCTCGTCGCGGCGAAGCTGCGCGAGAAGGCCGCCGAGCACCGGGTGCCGATGGTGCAGGACGTGCCGCTGGCGCGGGCCCTGCACGCCTCCTGCGAGATCGGCCAGGAGGTGCCGCCGCAGCTGTTCACCGCGGTCGCGCGGGTGCTGGCGTTCGTCATGCAGCTCGGCGCGCGCGGCGTGCGCGGCGGGTTCCACCGGCCCGGCTTCGAGGCCCCCGACGTCGAGGGCCTGCCCCGCGCCGGCCAGAGGAGGCTGCCCGCGGCCTGACCCCTCCTCCCCCCGCGACGAGATCTGCACGGTCGCCGGCATCAGCGGCTGATGGCGACGAGTGTGCAGATCTCGCGCTGCCGCCTGCCCGTGACCGGCGGGGCGGCTGTGACGCGTGCGCTCGCCCACGTCCCGGGCCGTGCCGGGGTTGAGCCGAACTGCCGATGAGTTCTCCGTGAGAGGCATGAGCAAGGCCGCGGTCCCGATCGGCGTCGTGGCCATCGTCCTCATGCTGGTGGTGCCGCTGCCCTCGCCGTTCCTCGACGTCCTGCTCGGCCTGAACATCACCGCCTCGCTGCTGATCCTGCTGGTCGCGATGCAGATCCGCCGGCCGCTGGACTTCCACGTCTTCCCGTCGCTGATCCTCATCGCGACGCTGTTCCGGCTGGCGCTGAACGTCTCCTCCACCCGCCTGGTGCTCACCGACGGCTTCGCCGGCAAGGTGATCGAGGCCTTCGGGCACTTCGTCATCAGCGGCTCGCTGATCGTCGGTCTCGTGATCTTCGTGATCCTGACGATCATCCAGTTCGTCGTGATCACCAACGGTGCCGGCCGCGTGGCCGAGGTCGGCGCGCGGTTCACCCTCGACGCCCTGCCCGGCAAGCAGATGGCCATCGATGCCGACCTCAACGCCGGCCTGATCAACGAGAAGCAGGCGCGCAAGCGCCGCGCCGACGTCACCGCCGAGGCCGACTTCTACGGGTCGATGGACGGTGCCTCGAAGTTCGTCAAGGGCGACGCCATCGCGGCGATCATCATCACGCTGATCAACCTCATCGGTGGGTTCGCGATCGGCGTCATGCAGAACGGCATGGCCCCCGGCGAGGCCGTCGAGACCTACTCGCTGCTGACCGTCGGCGACGGGCTGGTCTCCCAGATCCCGGCCCTGCTGCTGTCCACCGCGACCGGCATCATCGTCACCCGCTCGGCCTCCGACGGGGACATGGGCAGCGACCTGCTCGCCCAGCTCGGCCGGTTCAAGCAGCCGGTGCGCATCGCCGGCGGCGCGGCCCTGGCGCTGTGCCTCATCCCCGGGCTGCCCAAGCTGCCGTTCCTCATCATCGGGGGCCTGTTCCTGTTCCTCGCCTCCCGCATGACGGAGGCGGCCCCGGAGGAGGACGAGGAGACGACGGCGCTGCCCGGCGACGACGAGCCGCGCCCGGACTCCCCGGAGGCCATCGCCGAGAAGATGCGCGTCGACCCGCTGGAGCTCGAGGTCGCCTTCGACCTCGTGGACCTGGTCGACAGCAGCCGCGGTGGCGATCTGCTGGACCGGGTCAAGGCGCTGCGCCGGAAGGTCGCCATGGAGACCGGCCTGGTGATCCCGCTGGTGCGCACCCGCGACAACCTGGACCTGCCCGCCTCCCAGTACGTCATCTGGCTCAACGGCGTCCCCGCCGCCAAGGGCAGCTCCCCCGCCGGCACCGTCCTGGCGATCGGCGACGGCCTCGACGGGCTGCCCGGCCGCGCCACCCGCGAGCCGGTGTTCGGGCTGGCGGCCAAGTGGGTGCCGGCCGAGCTGCAGCGGCAGGCGGAGATGGCCGGCGCCACCGTCGTCGACCGCTCGTCGGTCATCACCACGCACCTGGCCGAGGTCGTGCGGCAGAACGCCGCCGAGCTGCTGGGCCGCGAGGACGTGAAGCTGCTCGTCGAGATGGTCAAGCGGACCCACCCGATCGTCGTCGAGGAGCTGACCCCGTCGCTGCTCACGCTCGGGGAGATCCAGCGGGTGCTGCACGCACTGCTGGCCGAGAACGTCTCGATCCGCGACCTGGTGCGCATCTTCGAGGCGCTGTCGGTCCGGGCGAAGACGTCGACCGACCTCGACGGCCTGGTCGAGGCGGTCCGCGCCGCCCTCGGCGCCGCGATCAGCCACCCCTACGTCACCCCCGACGAGCGGCTGCACGTGCTGACGCTGGACCCCGGTTTCGAGCAGCGGCTGCTCGAGTCGGTCCGGCAGAGCGACGGCGGCCTGGTGCTGGCGCTGGACGCCGGCGCGGTCGACGCGCTCGTCACCGGGTGCTCCGGGCTCCTGGAGGAGGCCGAACGCCACGGCCTGGCCCCGGTGCTCGTGTGTTCCCCCCAGGTCCGGGCGGCGCTGTCCCGCCTGATGCGCCAGGTCCTGCCCCGGCTGCCGGTGATCTCCTACTCGGAGGTCTCCCGGACGGCCACGATCGAGTCACTGGGAGTGGTGAGCGGTGCCGTTGCCATCCGTTGAGGCCGCCACGCGCGAGGGCGCCATCGCCGCCGCGCGGGAGAAGTACGGCTCGTCCGCGCGCGTCGTCGCCGTCCGCAAGACGCGCAGCGGCGGGGTCATGGGCTTCTTCACCACCGAGCGCTACGTCGCCGAGGTCGAGGAGGTCGCGCCCCGCCGCCGGGAGCCGGCGTCGCTGGCCGACTCGCGCCGCCGCATCGAGGCCGCGCTGAGCCGCGACGACCGGTTCGCCGACGAGTGGGACGGCGACGGCCACGAGCCCGCCCGCGCCGAGCCGGCCCGCCGTCCCGCCGCCCGCGCGTCCCGGCCGGACCCGGTCGACGAGCTGGCCGGGCTGCTCGGGCACGGGGCCGGGGAGGCGCCCGAGGTCGACGTCTACTCGCGGGCCAGCTTCGCCCGGGCGGCGGCCGCCGGCCGGACCGGTGCCCGTCCCGCCGCCACCCCGGCCGCACGCCCGGGGACGCCGCCGCGCACCCGGACCGGTGCCGCCGCCCGCCCGCCGGTGACCCCGGACGCCGAGGAGCCGGCGCGCCCGTCGCTGTTCACCTCCGCCCTGGCCCAGGTCGTGAGCGAGGACTCCGAGGTGCGGGCCGCCGTCGAGGAGGCCGTGGCGACCGCCGCACCGCAGACCCGCACCCCGGCGGCGGGCCGGACGGCCGCGCGCCCGGGCACCCGGGCGGCGGCGACGCCGGCCGCCGGCGGCGGTCTCGCCGCGGCGCTGGCGGCGGTCGAGAAGGCCGCCGCGGAGAAGGCCGCCGCCGAGCGTGCGGCGGCCGAGCGCGCCGAGGCGGCCCGCCTGGCCGCCGAGCAGGAAGGCGCGCGGATCGCCGCGCAGCGCGAGGCCGCCCGCCTGGCCAGGGAGCGTGCCGCCGCGGAGAAGGCCGCCGCCGAGGAGGCCACGCGGCTCGCCGCGGAGCAGGAGGCCGCCCGTCTCGCCGCGGAGGAGGAGGCGGCCCGGATCGCCGCCGAGCAGGCCGCCGCCGAGGAGGCCGCGCGCCTGGCCGCCGAGCAGGAGGCCGCCCGCCTCGCCGCGGAGGAGGAGGCCGCCCGCCTCGCCGCGGAGCAGGCCGCCGCCGAGGAGGCCGCGCGCCTGGCCGCCGAGCAGGAGGCCGCCCGCCTCGCCGCGGAGCAGGCCGCCGCCGCGGAGGCCGCCCGACTGGCCGCCGAGCAGGAGGCCGCCCGTCTCGCCGCCGAGCGGGAGGCCGCGCGCCTCGCCGCCGAGCAGGAGGCCGCCCGCCTCGCCGCCGAGCAGGAGGCCGCCCGCCTCGCCGCGGAGCAGGCCGCTGCCGAGGAGGCCGCGCGGATCGTCGCCGAGCAGGAAGCCGCCCGTCTGGCCGCCGAGCAGGAGGCCGCGCGCCGGGCCGCCGAGGAAGCCGCGCGGCTCGCGGCGGCGCAGGAGGCCGCGCGGATCGCCGCCGAGCAGGCGGCCCGGGCCCTCGCCGAGCAGGAGGCCGCCCGCCGGGCCGCGGAGGCCGCCCGCCTGGCCGCCGAGCACGAGGCGGCGCGCCTGGCCGCCGAGCGCGAGGCCGCCCGCATGGCCGAGCCGATCACCGTGGAGTTCGCGGTCCCGATGGAGGAGACCGGGGTGCCCACGTGGCTCTCCGAGCCCGAGGTCGCCGGCCCGGCCACCGTCCGCGAGGAGGCGATCGCCGAGGTGCTGCGCGCCGCCCTGGCGCACGACACCTCCGACGACGTCCTGACCGACATACTCCGCGGCGTGCTGTCCAGCGCCTCGCAGCGGCCGGCCCTGCGGTCGGGCGCGGCCGCGGAGCAGACCTGGGTCGAGGGCGCGGCGGAGTCCGACGAGTGGGAGGTCGTCGCCGACGTCCTCGCCCCGACGGCGACCGACCCCGCGCCCCTGCCGCTGGACTCGACCGCGATCCTGCCGCCGCTGTCGCTGCTGCCGCCGCCGAGCCCGGGCACGCAGCTCGCCGTCCCGCCGCTGCTGAGCGGCCGGCCGCCCGTGCCGCCGCGGCGCCTCCCGCCGGTGCCCGGCCAGGCGGTCGCCCGCGTGGCGTCGTCGCGTGCGCCGCAGGGCCTGGCGACGGTGACCCCCCTGCCGGTGCCGCGTGCCACGGTGCGTCCGGCCGCCGGCCCCGTCGTCGTCACCTCCGTGCGCGAGCGCCCGGGCGGTCTCGTGCCGGCCGGCGGGCTGGTGGACCCCCGCATGATCGAGGCCGCCGGCACCGTGACGCGGCTGCGGGCCCTCGGCCTGCCCGAGGCGCTGCTCGGCGGCGGTCTCGCGGCCGACATCGCGGCGAACGGCACCTACGCCGCGCTGACCCGCGCGCTGGCCAAGCTGCCGGCCGCGCCCGCGGTGCCCACCGGTCCCGGTGAGGTGCTGCTCGTGGTCGGCCCCGGCGCGGAGACCCTCGCCGCGGCCCGGTCGCTGGCCGCCTCCCTGCGCCTGGACGCCGACCGCCTGCAGTGGGCCAGCCGCGGCGACCTGGCCAACCTGGTCCCGCACGCCAGCCGCATCGCGTCGGTGGACACCGCCATGGAGCGCAAGCAGCAGGCGATGCAGGCCGGCGAGATGACCGTCGTCGCGGTCGACGCGCCGCTGCGCGCCGGCGGCCGCACGTGGCTGGAGCAGATGCTGGCCATCTGGGCGCCGTCGGCGGTGTGGGCCGTCGTCGAGGCCACCCGCAAGGCCGAGGACCTGGGCCCGTGGCTCGACGCGCTCCCCCGCGTCGACGCCCTCATGGTCCAGGACACCGACCTGACCGCCGACCCGGCCGCGGTGCTCTCCCGCGCCGCCGTCCCGGTCGCCCTGCTGGACGGCGCCCGTGCCACCGCGCACCGCTGGGCGTCCCTGCTGTGTGAGCGGCTGGAGACCGCCGAGGCATGAGCCCGCTGCGCTGGGAGGTCCTCGGGCTCGCGTTCGTGCTGGCCCTGCCGGTGCTGGCCATGGGCCTGCGGGGCGACCTGACGCTCGACGACGTCGTCACGCGGCTGCCCTGGTGCCTGGCCGCGGCCTGGGCGGCGGTGGCGCTCCTCGCCGCCGTCGCCCGGCCGCGCCCGGGGAAGCGGAAGCCGGCGCAACCCGGTGAGCCGGCCGCGGCCGATCAGGCGGAGCCCACCCCGGCCCCCTGACCCGCCGGGGCCCCTCACCACCGCGCCCTTCCCTCCGCTCTTGCGGCGTTCCTCGCGCTCCTGCGGTGTTGCAGCACCGCGGGAGCGCGGGGAACACCGCGAGAGTGCATCCCGGCTGTCCACAGATCCGCGGAACCGCTCCCCTCGCCGGGGTGCCCCGCCGACGCTCGCCGCATGACCACCGCCGAGAGCGGCCGCCCGCTGCTGCGCCCGACCGCCCTGACCCAGGGCTTCACCGACGACGAGCTGGCGAGGCTGGTCCGCCGGCGAGAGCTGACCCGCCTGCAGCGCGGGGCCTACGTGGGGCCCGGTACGGCGCCGGACGACCGGCTCCGCCTGATCGCGACGCTCGGTGGACTACGCGTACCGGGCGTGGTCGGTCACGCCTCGGCGGCGCTGCTCCACGGGCTTCCCCTGTGGCGGGTGCCGGTGCGCAAGCTGCACGTGATCCGGCGCCCCGGGTCGGCGGGCAGCGGCAGCGCCCGGGTGCACCTGCACGTGGCCCGGCTGCCGGACGACCAGGTCACCATGGTGGACGGCGTCCCGGTCACCGACGTCTCGCGGACGGTCCTGGACCTGGCGCGGACGGCGCCGTTCGAGTCCGCGGTCGTCGTCGCGGACGCGGCGCTCGAGCGGGAGCTGACCAGCGAGGACGAGCTGCGCAGCTACCTCGACGGGATGGGGTCGGCCCCCGGCACCCGCCGCGCGGCACGCGTCGTCGACTTCGCCGACGGCCGCAGCGGCAGCGTCGGCGAGAGCCGGAGCCGGGTGCTGATCCACCGGCTCGGGTTGCCGAGGCCGGACCTGCAGGTGGAGGTGCGCCGGGCGGACGGCTCGCGGATCGGGTTCTGCGACTTCGGCTGGGCGGAGGAGCGCACGGTCGCGGAGTTCGACGGGCGGATCAAGTACGGCCGCTGCCTGCGGCCGGGACAGGAGCCCGGCGACGCGGTGTTCGTCGAGAAGATCCGGGAGGACGAGATCCGGGACGCCGACCGGCAGGTCACGCGGTGGATCTGGGCCGACCTCGACGTCCCGCAGCGGGTCGGGGACCGCCTGCGCCGCGCGTTCGCGCGTGGCCGCCGCCGCGGTTGACCCCACTCTTGCGGTGTTCCTCGCGCGTTCGCGGTGCTGCAGCACCGCATGTGCACGAGGAACACCGCAAGAGCGGCGCAGGCGGGGTCAGAGCGGGAGGTCCTCCAGCATCTCGGTGACCAGCGCGGCGATCGGCGAGCGCTCCGAGCGGGTCAGGGTCACGTGCGCGAACAGCGGGTGGCCCTTGAGCGCCTCGATGACCGCCGCGATGCCGTCGTGCCGGCCGACCCGCAGGTTGTCGCGCTGGGCGACGTCGTGGGTGAGCACCACCCGCGAGCCCGAGCCCAGCCGCGACAGCACGGTGAGCAGCACCCCGCGCTCGAGCGACTGCGCCTCGTCGACGATCACGAACGAGTCGTGCAGCGACCGCCCGCGGATGTGGGTCAGCGGCAGCACCTCGATGAGGTCGCGGGCGGCGATCTCCTCGGTCACCTCGCGGGAGACGAGCGCCCCGAGCGTGTCGTAGACAGCCTGCGCCCAGGGCGACATCTTCTCGCCCTCGCTGCCGGGCAGGTAGCCCAGCTCCTGCCCGCCGACGGCGTACAGCGGCCGGAAGATCACGACCTTCTTGTGCGCCCGCCGCTCCATCACCGACTCCAGCCCCGCGCACAGCGCGAGCGCCGACTTGCCGGTGCCGGCCCGCCCGCCGAGGGAGACGATCCCGATCTCGGGGTCGAGCAGCAGGTCCAGCGCGACCCGCTGCTCCGCCGACCGGCCGTGCAGCCCGAACGCCTCGCGGTCGCCGCGCACCAGCCGCACCTGCTTGTCCGGGGTCACCCGGCCCAGCGCCGACCCGCGCGACGACAGCAGCACCAGCCCGGTGTGCGCGGGCAGCTCGGCCGCGGCCGGGACGTACACCTCGCCCGAGTCGTACAGGGCCGACAGCTCGTCGTCGTCCAGGGAGAGCTCGGCCATCCCGGTCCAGCCGGCGTCGACGGCCTCGACCACCCGGTACTCGTCGGTGTCCAGCCCGACGGCGGCGGCCTTGACGCGCAGCGGCACGTCCTTGGTGATGAGGCAGACGTCGCGCCCCTCGGCCCGCAGGTTCAGCGCGACGACCATGATCCGGCTGTCGTTGCTGTCGTTGCGGAAGCCGGCCGGCAGCACCGACGGGTCGCTGTGGTTCAGCTCCACGTGCAGGGTGCCGCCCTCGTCGCCGATCGGCACCGGTGCGTCGAGCCGGCCGTGCGCCAGGCGCAGGTCGTCGAGGATGCGCAGGGCCTGCCGGGCGAACCACCCCAGCTCCGGGTGGTGCCGCTTGTCCTCGAGCTCCCCGATGACGACCAGCGGGAGGACCACGTCCGAGTCGCCGAACCGGCGCAGGGCGCCCGGGTCGGAGAGCAGGACGGAGGTGTCGAGGACGAACGTGCGACGACGAGTGGTCACGGATCGACTCCCGTGGGGCGCGGGCCGCGCCCCGGCTCGAAGGTGGCCGGGCCCCGGCGCAGGGGCCGGGCACCGGCCCCCCTGGTCGACGAACTCGTCAGCACCAACCGGGCCTCCCGTGGACGGCGGGGAGGTCCCCGTCGTCCACCCCGGACGCTAGGCCCGGGAGGTGACAGGAACATGTCGAGCGGGCCACGTGTCCCCCGAAGGGAGCACCAGCCGCACCACCCGTCCCAGCCGGCCGGTCAGCCGCTCTCCCGCCGGAACCGGCGCACCCCGAACGCCCAGCCGAGCCCCGCCAGCACCAGGGTCAGGCCGACGCCCCACCACACCGCCGAGGCGCCGTAGTCGCCGTCGAACAGCGACCGCGCGCCCTCCACCACGTGCTTGATCGGGACGACGTCGCTGATCGCCTGCAGCCACCCCGGCGCCAGGGTCATCGGCAGTAGGATCCCCGACAGCAGCAGCACCGGCAGCACGAACGCGTTGAGCAGCGGCGCGAACGCGTCCTCGCTCTTGAGCGTCAGCGCCAGCGCGTAGGAGATCGACGCGAACGCCGCGCCCAGCAGCGCGATCACGACCAGCGTCGCCACCACGCCGAGCAGCGGCGCGCGCAGCCCCAGCGGGATCGACACGAGCACCAGCAGGGTGCCCTGCACGAGCAGGACGACGACGTCGCGCAGCACCCGGCCGAGCAGCAGCGCCGTCCGGCTGGCCGGGGTGACCCGCTGGCTCTCCACCACGCCCGCGCGGTACTCGCCGATCAGGGCGAAGCCGACGAACAGCGCCCCGAAGATGCCCAGCTGGACGAGGATGCCGGGCACGAAGACCTGGTAGGCGTTGTCCCCGCCGAGCTGGCCGGACAGCGGCTCGAGCAGCGGCCCGAACAGCACGATGTAGAGGATCGGCTGCAGCAGGCCGATGACCACCCACGCCGGGTTGCGCAGCGACAGCCGCATGGCCCGGGCGAAGACGGTCCAGGTGTCGCGGGCGAGGACGGTCACGCCGGCACCTCCTGCGGCGCCGGCGCCGGCGGCGCGGGGGCCGCCTCGCGCCGCGAGCGGCCGGTGAGGCCGAGGAAAAAATCGTACAGGCTAGGGCGGCGGGG
>NZ_JBJGZO010000017.1:0-102397 GCF_054050575.1 Blastococcus sp. SYSU D00868 | reverse complement strand
CGCGCGCCCCCCCCCCCCCCCCCCCCCCCCCCCCCCCCCCCCCCCCCCCCCCCCCCCCCCCCCCCCCCCCCCCCCCCGGCCCCCCACGCCGCGGTTGAGCCGCCGAGCCCCGGGCATGATCGGGCGGCCGCCGTCGTCCCCCTCCGGGAGGTCCCCGCATGTCCCAGCCCGTCGAGTTCGCCGTCTGGGCGCCGGTGCCCGAGCGGGTGCGGCTGCAGGTCGACGGCGCCGTCTCCGACATGCAGCGCGACGAGGACGGCTGGTGGCGGGCCACGGTCGAGGCCGCGCCCGAGGCGGACTACGGCTTCCTGCTGGACGACGAGGAGACCCCCCGGCCGGACCCGCGGTCGCGGCGGCAGCCCGAGGGCGTGCACGGGCTGTCCCGCCGCTACGACCCGGCGTCGCACGGCTGGGCCGACCAGGCGTGGACCGGCCGCCCGCTGGCCGGCGGCGTCGTCTACGAGATGCACGTCGGCACCTTCACCCCCGAGGGCACGCTGGACGCCGCCGTCGGCCGGCTGGACCACCTGGTCGACCTGGGCGTGGACTTCGTGGAGCTGCTGCCGGTCAACGGCTTCAACGGCACGCACAACTGGGGCTACGACGGCGTCCTCTGGTACACGGTGCAGGAGGAGTACGGCGGCCCGGCCGCCTACCAGCGGTTCGTCGACGCCTGCCACCAGCGCGGGCTGGGCGTGATCCAGGACGTCGTCTACAACCACCTGGGCCCGTCGGGGAACTACCTGCCGCTGTTCTTCCCGGTGTTCGCCGAGGGCGCCAACACCTGGGGCAACTCGATCAACCTGTCGGGGCCGGACTCCGACGAGGTGCGCCGCTACGTCATCGACAACGCCCTCATGTGGCTGCGCGACATGCACGTCGACGGGCTGCGGCTGGACGCCGTCCACGCGCTGGTCGACGAGCGCGCCACGCACGTGCTCGAGGAGATGGCGCAGGAGGTCGACAAGCTGTCGGTGGCCGTGGGCCGGCCGCTCACGCTGATCGCCGAGAGCGACCTCAACGACCCGCGGATGGTGACGCCGCGGGCCGCCGGCGGCCTCGGGCTGACCGCGCAGTGGAGCGACGACTTCCACCACGCGCTGCACGCGACGCTGACCGGCGAGGGGCAGGGCTACTACGCCGACTTCGCCGAGGCCGGGCTCGGCGGGCTGGCCAAGACGCTGACCGGCGCGTTCTTCCACGACGGCGCGTGGTCGAGCTTCCGGCGGCGGCACCACGGCCGGCCGGTCGACACCGCGGCGCTGCCGGGCTGGAAGTTCCTCGGCTACCTGCAGGACCACGACCAGATCGGCAACCGCGCGGTCGGCGACCGGATCTCCGCCTCCCTCTCCCCCGGCCTGCTCGGCGTCGGCGCCACCATCGTGCTGACCAGCCCGTTCACGCCGATGCTGTTCATGGGCGAGGAGTGGGGCGCCACCACGCCCTGGCAGTTCTTCACCAGCCACCCGGAGCCCGAGCTGGGGAGGGCGACCGCGGAGGGCCGGATCGGCGAGTTCGCCGAGCACGGGTGGGACGCCGACGTCGTCCCCGACCCGCAGGACCCGGAGACCTTCACCCGCTCGAAACTGGACTGGTCGGAGCCCGCCCGGGAGCCGCACGCCCGGCTGCTGGCCACCACCCGGGCGCTGCTGGCGCTGCGCAAGGCCGAGCCGGACCTGGTCGACCCGGACCTGTCCGCGGTCGAGGTCAGCTGGGACGACGAGGACCGCTGGCTGGTCGTGCACCGCGGCGCGCTGCGGGTCGTCGCCAACCTCGCCGGCGAGCCGCGCGAGGTGGACCTGGACCGGACGGCGACCGGCGTGCTGTTCTCCACGGGTGACGAGCCCACGCTGGACGGCCCGACCGTGACGCTGCCCGCCGAGAGCGCGGCCGTGGTCACCACCGCCTGAGGTGCGCCGCCTGCTGCCGGCGCCGGGCCCGGCCACCGCCCCGGCCGCCGACCTGGACGACGCCGCCCTGGCCGACGCCTACCGGCTGCCCGGCCGCGCGGTGCGGGTGAACTTCGTCTGCTCGCTGGACGGCGCGATCGCCATCCAGGGGCGCAGCGGCGGGCTGGGCTCGCCCGGCGACAAGCGGGTGTTCCGCACGCTGCGCGCGCTGGCCGACGCGGTGCTCGTCGGCGCGGGGACGGCGTCGGCCGAGGGCTACCGGCCGGTGGCGGCGGACCCGGCGGTCGGGGCGCTGCGGACCGCGCTGGGGCGGCCGGCGTCGGCGCCGATCGCCGTCGTCTCGCGGCGGGCGTCGCTGGCGCCGGGCGACCGGCTGGCGGTGGACTCCACGATCCTCGTCACCTGCGCGGCCGCGGACGCGGACCGGCGGGCGGCCCTGGCCGAGGCCGGGGTGACCGTGCTGGTCTGCGGCGAGGACGACGTCGACCTGCCGCGGGCGCTGGACGAGCTGGCCGGGCGCGGGCTGGAGCAGGTGGTCTGCGAGGGCGGGCCGGCGCTGTTCGCCGCGGCGCTGGCCGCCGGGGTGGTCGACGAGCTGGACCTCACCCTCTCCCCCGCGCTGGTCGGCGGCGAGACCCGGCTGCTGCCCGGCGCGCTGGCCGAGCCGGTGCGGCCGCGGCTGTCGCAGGTGCTCGAGGAGGACGGCGTCCTGTTCACCCGGTACACGCTGGACGGCTGAGGCCGGGGCTCAGTCGTCCCCGCCCCGGCCGCCCCGGCCGTTGCCGTTGCCGTTGCCGTTCCCGTTGTTCCCGTTGCCGCCGTTCCCGTTCTCGTTGTTGCCGGGGCCGCTGTCGTCGCCCTCGCCCTCGTCGCCCTCGTCCGCGGGCGGCGGGGCGACCGCGTGGGTCACGGTGACCACGTCCCCGGGCGCGAGCGCGCCGACGGGGTCGAGGGCCAGCACGTCGCCCTCGTCGGCGTCGCCGGTGGCGACCGGGCGCAGCTGCACCCGCAGGCCGAGCTCGGTCAGCTCGGCCTGCACCCGGTCGACGGGGCGGCCGACGTAGTCATCGGCGGCCACCTGCACCGGAGGCGGCTCCTCGGCGGTCGGCGTCGCCGGGGCGCTCGTCCCCTGGTCGGCCGGCGCGCTCGCCGTGGTCTCCGCCTCCCCCGACCCGGGGTCGTCCCCGCTGCGGAGGACCAGCGCGAGCACGACCCCGAGCGCGAACAGGGCGACGAGCACGGCCGCCCCGGCGAGCAGGCCGCGGCGGGGACGTCGTCGCGGCCGGTCGGTGCCCGGTGCTCCGAACGGCTGCGGCGGCGGTCCGGCCGCCGGTGCCGTGGGAGCGGCGGCGGGGAGGACCCGGGTGACCGGCGGCGGGCCGGACGGCGTCGGAGCGACCGGCGGCGGCGCCAGGACGGCGGTGTCGGCCCGGTCGACGTCCGCGACCGGCCGGCCGGCGGGCGCCGCGTCGAGCGCGTCGCGGAAGGCGGCGCCCGTGGGGATGCGCTGCGCGGGGTCCTTGACCAGGGCGCGGCCGACGACGGCGCGCAGCCCCTCGGGGACGTCGGCGGGCAGCGGCGGCGGCAGCTCGTGGATCTGCTTGAGGGCCACCTGGACGGAGCTCTCGCCCTCGAAGGCGCGGCGTCCGGCGAGCATCTCGTAGCCGACCAGGCCGAGGGCGTAGACGTCGCTGGCCGGGGTGGCGGGGGCGCCCTGCGCCTGCTCGGGCGACAGGTAGTGCGCGGTGCCGATGATCTGGCCGGTGCCGGTGAGCGGCACGCTGGCCGCCGACGAGGCGATGCCGAAGTCGGTGAGCTTGCAGGTGCCGTCGCGGGCGACGAGCACGTTGCCCGGCTTCACGTCCCGGTGGACGACGCCGAGCGCGTGCGCGGCGCCCAGCCCGGCCGCGGTCTGCCGGAGGACGGCGGCGGCGCGGGCGGGGTCCAGCCGTCCCTCCCGCGCGAGCAGCTGGGACAGCGACTCGCCGTCCACCAGCTCCATCACCAGGTACGCGAGGTGCTCGGGCCCCTCGGTGATCTCGCCGTAGTCGTGCAGCGTGGCGATGTTCGGGTGGCTGAGCACCGCGGTGTGCCGGGCCTCGGCGCGGAAGCGGGCGAGGAAGGAGGCGTCGCCGGTGAACTCGCTGCGCAGCACCTTGATCGCGACGTCCCGGCCCAGCCGGGTGTCGTGCGCGCGCCACACCCGGCCCATCCCGCCGGTCGCCAGCAGCGACCGCAGCTCGTAGCGGTCGGCGATCACGGTCGGCCCCGGCTGCACGCACCTCTCCTCTGCCCGGCCCCTCCGGTGGGGTCCGGCCGTCCATGATCCGCCGCCCC
This sequence comes from Blastococcus sp. SYSU D00868, assembly GCF_054050575.1. Taxonomy (NCBI): domain Bacteria; kingdom Bacillati; phylum Actinomycetota; class Actinomycetes; order Geodermatophilales; family Geodermatophilaceae; genus Blastococcus; species Blastococcus sp. SYSU D00868. The sequence goes on along the minus strand of NZ_JBJGZO010000017.1, from coordinate 98,150 downwards.
GCCTCGGGCCGCCCGACCGGGCGTCCTCCGGCGCGTCACCTGGCGGAACGCCGCGAGGGCGGCCCGGGGAGTCCCCGGACCGCCCTCTGTGCAGTCAGGACATCAGCCAGGCAGACCCGCGGGAGCCGGAGTCAGGGGGTTCTGAACCCCCGAGCCGGCGACGCTGCCGCCAGTCACCTGCGTGATGCCGAACTCGATGTCGACCGAGAACGAGTCGCCCTGGGCCAGGTTGTTGTTGAACGTGGTGCCGCCGTAGTTGTCCACCAGGGTGAGCTGGAAGGCGACGCAGGTCTTCTGGCCCGCCGCCAGCGGAGCGGGGGACGCAGCCGACACGTTCTGGATCTGCGAGAGGATGCCGAGCGGCACGTAGCCGGTGGTCGGCGCAGGGCCACAGGTGCCGTTCGGCGAGACCGCGTACTGCTTGTAGGCGACGAGGGTCTGCGCAGCGAGGTCGCCCGCGCTGGGGTTCGTGCAGTCGTCCGCCTGGCCCTCGCTCGTCGAGGTGCAGCCGTCCTCCGTGTTCGTGATCTTGGTGACCTTGGCGGAGGGGTAACCGGCCACTCCCTGCCCGTCGTTCTCGACGAGGAACGTGCGCTCGACGCTCTGCCCCGGGACCAGTCGCTGCCCGGCCATGGCGGTCGTCGTCGTGCCGGTCGCGTCGATCACCAGCGAGCCCGCGGTTGCCGCGGTGTTGTTGACGGTGTCGGTGTCGCTGAAGGCGGCGAAGGTGCCGCTGGCACCGAAGGCGATGAGCGCGGCGCCGCCCATGGCGGCGGAGGCGATGGCGATCTTCTTCACGGTGGGTCTCCCTGTCGATGTCCCCGTCGACCGACGGACGTCTCTCACCGGGCGCTGCGCCCCCGGCGTCGACGACGAGACTCCGGTGCGCCCCCACCTCCGGACATCGTCGAATCTGTTGATCCGGCGCCACCCCGTCTCGCTCGTCACAGCCGTCCCGCTCGGCGCACGGCCCCCTCCAGAGGCGCGGCCGTGTCGGTGGAGTCACTCCGTCGTGGTCTGCTCTCCAGCGACGACCACGGGGGGTCCACGTATGCGCTGCACCACCACCGCTCCGGCATCGCTCCGGGGCATCGCCGGGCGGGTCGGGCCCGCCCGTGTCGCCGTCGTCGCGCTCGCGATCGCCCTGGTGGTGCTGGCCGGCCACGAGGCGCGGCACGCCGTCATGGCCGTGCTGGGCACACTCGGCTTCCTGGGCGCCGGCTGCGGCTTCCTGCTGCGCTGGCGGGTCACCGGGAACGACACGACGGCGCAGATCGGCGTCGGACTGCTGCTGGTCGGCCTGCACCGGCCGGCCAGCGCCGTCACCCACGCCTTCCTCGAGCACCGCTGGACGGCGGTGGGCCACACGGTCGCCCTCGTCGTCTGCGCGGTCGCGGCAACCGCCGTCCTGCGGGCCTTCCCCGGCGCCGGCACCCGCCGCCGTCCCGTCACGCTCGCCCTGCTGGCGGCCACCCTCGGCGGGGCGCTGCTCATGGCCCTGGGCGCGTTCGTCCCCGCGCTCGCCCGCCCCGGCCTGGCCGCCGCCTGCTTCGGCATGTCGCTGCTCTGGGGCGCCACGGCCGTCGCCGCGTGGCGCAGCGACCAGCTCAGCAGCGGCCACCGCCGGGCCGCGCGGGCCCTGGCCGCCATCGCGCTGATCCTGTCCGGGCTGACCGCCCTCGCGATGCTGCCCGCCGCACTGCCCGGCGCGACGCTGGCGGTCCGCACCGTGAACGACCTCGCGTTCGTGGCCGCCTCCGTCGTCGCCGTCCTCTCCGCCGTCCGCCGGCTCACCGACGCCCTCGCCGGTCAGGAGCGCTACGTCGCCGGGCTGCTGGAACAGGTCGCCGCCCACGAGCGCCAGCTCCAGCAGGCGCGCGCCTGCCTGCACGACGCCCGCGCCGCGGTCGCCGGGGTGCGGGCGGCCGGCTCCGCGGTCCGGCACGTCGCCGGACCGGCACGGGCCGAGCTCGAGGAGTCGATGGCCGCCGAGCTCGAGCGGGTCGAGCGCCTGCTCCGCCTGCCCGACCGCACCCCGCGGCTGAGCGACGTGGACGTCGACCGGCTGGTCCGCCCCCTGGTGGTCAGCCACCGCGAGCGGGGGCTGCGCGTCCGCTGGGCGCCGACCGGAGCCGGGCCGGTCGGCCTCGACGGCGACGCCCTCGCCGTCATCGTCGGCAACCTGCTCGGCAACGCCCTGGTGCACGCCCCGGGCGCCCTGTGCACCCTCACCGTCGAGGTGGGCGAGCGGCTCACCGTCACCGTCGCCGACGACGGCCCGGGCCTCCCGGCGGCCCGGCGCGCCGCGGCCTTCGAGGCCGGCGAACGCGGCGCCGCCAGCCCCGGCGAGGGGCTGGGCCTGGCCATCTCGCGCGACCTGGCCCGCCGGCACGGCGGCGACCTGGTCGCCGCCGACGCCGACCGCGGCTGCCGCTTCGTGCTCACCCTGCCGGTCACGCGGGCAGCGGGCACGGGCCCGACGGCTGTCCGCGCCGCCGCGATCCCCCGCCCCCGCGCGGCCGCCGATGCGGCCCCCGCGCCGGTGGGAGCGCGCCGGTGACCGCGCCGGTGCTGCTCGTCGACGACCACTCGCTCTTCGCCCAGGCCCTGCAGCTGGGGCTCGCCGCGGCCGGACTCCCTGCCGAGCGGGTCGTGCCGCGCACCGCCGCCGGCGTGCGGGCCGCCTGCGCCGCCGCCGCGCCGGCCACCGTGCTGCTCGACCTGCGGCTGGGCACCGGGGAGGACGGCGAGCCGATCGACGGCCTGGACCTGGTCGGCCCGCTCACCGGCGCCGGCTGCCGGGTCGTCGTCGTCACCGGCGAGGTGGGGGACGACGTGTGGGGCACCGCCGTCGAGCGCGGGGCGGCCACGGTGGTGGCCAAGGAGACCGCGCTCGACGACCTCGTCGCCGTGGTCCGCGCGGTGCACGGCGGCGAGCGGGTCCTCGACGAGGGGCGCCGGCAGGATCTGCTGGCCGCCGCCCGGCGGGCCCGGACCGAGCAGGAGTCGCGGCTGGCGCCCTTCCGCTCGCTCACGCCGCGGGAGGACGAGGTGCTGCGCTGCATGGCCGACGGCCTGCCCGCGGCGGCCATCGCGGCGGCGGCGCACGTCAGCGAGGCCACGGTGCGGACGCAGATCCGTGCCGTCCTGAGCAAGCTGCAGGTCTCCTCGCAGCTGCAGGCCGTCGCGCTGGCCCGCCAGGCCGGCTGGCTGGACGACCCGCTGGTGGCTCCCGCCCGCTGAGGCGGTCAGCCGTTCCGCGGGCCCCCGCCCCGGGTGTCGTTCCCGACCCCGTTGGGGACGTGGACGTGCACGTCGACCAGCGCCGTGTCGCTGAACCCGCCTCCGCTCTGCCGGAGGTCGAACCGCAGGGCGCCGTCCCAGTCGAGCGCGCCCTGGCGGGGGGCCGGGCCTGCCGCGACACGGACGACGAGGTCGGCGCCCGGCGTGGCGGCGTCCAGGCCGGTCAGCTCGACGGCCCCGGCCGCCAGGTCGCACAGATCCTCTTCGACGGGGACGGCCCGCCCGGGCACCGAGAAGCTCACCAGCACGTCGGGCAGCCGGCACGGGCCGGGCGGGGCGTCGACGGAGACCGACAGCGTCCCCGCGGAGCCGCCGACCAGCCGGGCGGTGACCTCCACTCCGTCCTGGTGCTGCGCGTGCAGCTGGAGCCGCTGGCCGGCCCGCGTCTCCGTCTGGATCTGCAGGCCGAGCGTGCCGGCGGCGGCCGAGGCGTCCACGCTCTCCGTGTCGGTGAACACGGCGAGGGTGCCGGTTCCGCCGAGCATCACGGTGCCGGCGAGGACGCCGCCCAGCGCCCACTGCGTCTGCCGCCTCATGCCGGCCGCTCCGTCCGGCGCCGGCGGCGCAGCAGGAGGAACAGCGCCCAGAACAGGGCCAGGGCGGCGAGGAGGACCCCGCTCCAGACGAGGGCCGTGCCCAGCAGGGAGGTGCCCGCGGCCTGGGTCCGCACCGCCGCGCCGTCCCCACCGACCGTGACCGAGGCGTCCGAGCGGCCCACGACCTCCCCTTCCGGGCCCCCGGTGGCGGGCGCGACCGGACCGCCGACGGCGCCGTCCGGGGCGGCGGCCGGAGCACCGGCCCCTCCGCCGGCCGCTGCCGGGGCTCCCGCCGCGGGCGCACCGGCGACGGCGTCACCCACCGGGCCGCCGGCCGCCCCGGCTGCCGGCGGGGACCCCGCCGGGGTGCCGACGGGCACCTCGACGGTCGCGCCGTCGCCGCCGTCGGCCGGCCCGCCCGGGAGGTCTCGCGCGAGGACGCGCAGGTCGACGACGACCTCGTCGGACTGGGCGCGGTTGTTCTCCGGCAGGTCCCGGAAGGTCAACGCGAGGTGCAGGCAGGTGACCCGGTCCCAGTCGGCGGGGGTGGCCACGGCGAGCTCGACCGGGCCGGATGCGAGGAGGTCCAGACCGCGCGGCAGCCCGATCGCCTCGCAGGCTTCATCCCGGATCACCCCGGGAGTCACCGTCGCCTGCAGTTGCCCGGCCAGTTCGCCCTGCTCGGGGTCGCACGACCGGTCACCCGCGGCGTCCTCCGGCTCGAGGCACCCCTTCTCGAGCTGGAGGAGCCGGGTCACCTGGACGGTGACGAGGTCGGGCACCTGGTCCCACGTGCCCGGCTCCAGCTCGACGGACAGCGCCTGGGTCTGCCCGGGCATCAGCGGCCCGTCGGCCGCAGCTGGTCCGGCCGGGAGGAGTGCCCCGACGGCGACCGCCACCACGGCGGCGGAGCGGGTCAGGGCGCGGCGCACGCGGAGGATGCTCCCCGCGGCCGGCGGGCGGCCACATCGTCAGAATCGATGATGTCGCGCGCCCCCGCGCTCGCGAGACTCGGAGCGTGCCCTCCCCCGCCCCCGCGAACGCGACCGCGCCGAACCCCGCGGTCCGCGCCCTGCGGCTGGTGGTCGCCTGGGCCCTGGGGCTGGTCCTGCTCGCCGGCACCGGCGCCGCACTGGGGGTCGCGCTCTACCCGACGGTCACCGGCGGCCAGGCGCTCGCCGTGCTCTCCGGCAGCATGCGGCCCGGCCTGCCGGTGGGCGGGATGGTCTTCACGCGGGAGGTCGACCCGGCCACCGTCGGGGTCGGGGACGTCATCACCTTCCAGCACCCCTCGGACCCCACGGCGCTGGTCACCCACCGGGTGATCGCCGTCGACACCTCGTCCGGCTCACCGGTGTTCACGACGCAGGGCGACGCGAACGAGGACCCCGACGTCGATCCGGTGCCCGCCTCCGCGGTGCAGGGCGAGCTGTGGTTCTCGGTGCCGCAGATCGGCCGGGTCACGGCGGTCCTGCACTCGCCCAGGGGCGTCGGCGTGCTCGTCGTCCTCGTGTGCGGGCTCCTCGCCGCCCACCCCGGCAAGCGCCCGGCCCACGACGAACCGGATGCAGCCGCGCCGGCCGACGTCGACGCCGACAACGCCCGCACCGTGGTCATGGCCCCTGTGGCGGTGGAGCCGGAGACCCTGCTGGTCGGGGCGGCGCGCCCGGCGGTCCCTGTCCCCCCGAGGCCGATGCGGCTGCTTGACTGACCAGCATGGACCTGCCCGTGCTGCCGCCGGTCAAGCCGATGCTGGCCAAGGCGGCCACGAAGCTGCCCACCGCCGAGGGCCTGTTCTACGAGCCCAAGTGGGACGGCTTCCGCTGCATCGTCTTCCGGGACGGCGACGAGGTCGAGCTCGGCAGCCGCAACGAGCGGCCGCTGACCCGCTACTTCCCCGAGGTGGTGGAGGCCGTGAAGGCCGCGCTGCCCGAGCGGTGCGTGGTGGACGGCGAGATCGTCGTCCCCGCCGGTGACCGGCTGCACTTCGAGGCGCTGCTGCAGCGCATCCACCCCGCCGCCAGCCGGATCACCCTGCTGGCCGAGCAGACGCCGGCCACCTTCGTCGCCTTCGACCTGCTGGCCCTCGGCGACGAGTCGCTGATGGAGCAGCCGTTCGAGCAGCGCCGGGCCCGGCTGACCGAGGTCGTGCGGCCGACCGACCAGGTGCACACGACCGCGATCACGCGGGACCCGGAGACCGCGCAGCGCTGGTTCGAGCAGTTCGAGGGCGCCGGGCTGGACGGCGTCGTCGCCAAGGCCCCCGACCTGCCCTACGGCCCCGACCAGCGGCTGATGACCAAGGTCAAGCACGTGCGCACCGCCGACTGCGTGGTCGCCGGCTTCCGCTGGCACAAGAGCGGGCCGATCGTCGGGTCGCTGCTGCTCGGCCTGTACAACGACGCCGGCGACCTGCAGCACATCGGCGTCGCGGCGTCCTTCCCGATGGCGCGGCGGGCCGAGCTGGTCGAGGAGCTGGAGCCCTACCGGGCGAGGGCACTCGACGGCCACCCCTGGCAGGACTGGGCGAACGCGCAGGTCGACACGAACGGCGAGCACCGGATGCCGGGCGCGCAGAGCCGCTGGAACGCCGGCAAGGACCTGTCCTGGGTGCCGCTGCGGCCGGAGCTGGTCGTGGAGATCAAGTACGACCAGCTGGAGGGACGGCGGCTGCGGCACACCGGCCAGTTCCTCCGCTGGCGGCCCGACCGCGAGCCGCGCAGCTGCACCTACGACCAGCTCGACGTCCCCGTGCGCTACGACCTCGCCGAGGTGCTCGCCGGGTGAGCCGCGCCGGTGACCTGGCCCGCACGGGCCTGCGGGGCATCGGGCAGACGCTGCTGACCATCGGGTTCGTGCTGCTGCTGTTCGTCGTCTACGAGCTGTACGTGACCGACATCCTGGCCGGGCAGGCGCAGGAGGAGCTCAGCGACGACCTCCGCGACCAGTGGGACGGCGCCGCCCCGGGCGGCACGCCGGCGCCGATCACGCCGGAGGTGGGCCAGCCGTTCGCGTTCCTGCACATCCCGGGCCTGGGCCCCGGCTGGAACCGGGCGGTCGTCGAGGGCACCTCCCAGGACGAGCTGGCCGAGGGCCCGGGCCACTACGTCGGCACGGCGCTGCCGGGGCAGCCGGGCAACTTCGCCGTCGCCGGCCACCGGGTCGGCCGCGGCTCGCCGTTCCTCGACCTGGACCAGCTGCGGCCCGGCGACCCGATCGTCGTCGAGACGTCGGACGCCTGGTACGTCTACCGGGTGCTGGGCGACCCGGCGACGGGCGACTTCGGCAGCGTCCCGGTGCCCGGCCGGCAGATCGTCTCGCCCAGCGACGTCTCGGTGATCTCCCCCACGCCGCTGGCGCCGCCGGAGGCCCCGCCGTCCGGCGCCTACCTGACGCTGACGACCTGCCACCCGAAGTACTCCGCGCGCCAGCGGCTGATCGTGCACGCCGTCCTGGAGGGCGGGCCGCTGATGCGCGCCGACGCCCCGAACGGCCCGCCGGCCCTGACCGAACGCTGAGGTAGACCCGTGTACTCGTGGATCTGGCGGCGGCTGCCCGGGAGTACCGGCAGCAAGGCGTTCTGCGCCCTGCTGCTCGTGCTCGCGGTCAGCGCGCTGCTGCTGTTCGTCGTCTTCCCGCGGGTGGAGCACCTGCTGCCGTTCACCGACGTGACCGTCGACCGTTAGCCGGGGGCGCGCTGCGGTTGCCAGGAACCCCTCCTACCCTGGTTGATCATGCGTGCCTCCCGCGGTCTGCTGGCCGTCGCGTCCGGCCTGGTCCTGGCCCTCACCGGCTGCACCTCCGGCGACTCCGACGAGCCGGACAGCACGGCCGCCGAGTCGACGTCGGCGGCACCGACGGCGGCGGCGACCGACGTGCCGCCGATCGAGCTGCAGGACTGCACCGACGACATCCTCGCGCTCGGCGTCGCCAACGACCGGTCGCTGAGCTACGAGTGCGGCTACCTCGACGTGCCGATCAGCTACGACGAGCCCGACAGCGAGACGCTGCCGATGTTCGTGCTGCGCGCCCGCTTCCCCGGCCAGACCGACCGGATCGGCTCGCTCGTGATCAACCCGGGCGGGCCGGGCGGCTCCGGTGCCGACGCCGCCCTGAGCTTGTCGCAGACGCTGCCCGAGGACGTGCTGCGCCGGTTCGACGTCGTCGGCTTCGACCCGCGCGGCGTCGGCCTGACGACGCCGGTCGAGTGCTTCACCAGCGAGCAGAAGGACCAGTTCTTCGCCGACGAGCCGCGGCCGGCGACCCCGGAGCAGCTGGACGCGGTGCTCGGGCTCTACGACGACGTGGCCGCCTCGTGCACCGAGGAGTACGGCGAGGCGCTGGGCGCGTTCAACACCGTCGACACCGCCCGGGACATGGACCGGCTGCGGGCCGCGCTCGGCGACGAGCAGCTGACCTTCCTGGGCTACTCCTACGGCACCACCCTCGGGTCGACCTACGCCGAGCTGTTCCCCGAGCAGGTGCGCGCGCTGGTGCTCGACGCCGCGGTCGACCCCGACGCCGACGCGCAGGCCAACGCCGAGGCCGGCGCCGCCGGCCTGGAGGCCGGCTTCGACGCGTTCGCCGCCAGCTGCACCGGGCTGATCTCCGGCTGCCCGATCGGCCCCAACCCGCGCCAGTTCGTGACCGACCTCCTCGCCCAGGCCGCGCAGGCGCCGATCGCCAGCAGCGTGCCCGGGGAGACCCGGCAGGCGACCCCGGGTCTGGTGATGACCGCCGTGACCGCCGCGATGTACGACCCGGCGTCGTGGCCGCAGCTCTCCCAGTCGCTGCGCGCGGCGCAGGCCGGGGACGCCGCCGGGCTGCTGTCGCTGGCCGACAGCTACTCGCAGCGGATGGACGACGGCACCTACTCCAACCTGTTCGACGCGAACTTCGCGATCAACTGCGCCGACACGTCCGAGGACGAGACGTTCAGCCGCGAGCAGGTGGCGCAGCTGGCCGCGGACTGGAACGCCCGGTACCCGCTGTTCGGCGCCGACTCCGCCGCCGCGCTGTACCTCTGCTCGGCCTGGGACGCCCCGCGCACCTCGCTGCCCGAGCGCGACGCCGAGGGCAGCGCGCCGATCGTCGTCATCGGCAACGCCGGCGACCCGGTGACCCCGCTGCCCGGCGCCGTCGACATGGCCGAGGACCTCACCAACGGCGTCCTGGTCACCTGGCAGGGGCAGGGCCACACCGCCTACCCGAAGACCGATTGTGTGACAGGCGCGGTCAACGCCTACCTGATCGACCTCGTCGTCCCGCAGGATGGCCTGACGTGCCCGGCGTGACGCCGGCGGGCTGACCTCGACGGAAGGGCGTACATGGCCTCCAGCAAGGACGCCGTGGTGCTGCAGGTGGACGGGCGCGAGGTGCGCGTCTCGAACCCGGAGAAGCCGTACTTCGCCGAGCAGGGCATCCGCAAGATCGACGTCGTCAACTACTTCGTCAGCGTCGGCGAGGGGATCCTGTTCGCCCTGCGGGACCGGCCGACGACGCTGGAGCGCTGGCCGGGCGGGGTGTTCGAGGGCGCGCGGCTGTCCACGCGGATGGACAACACCGGCGACGCCTTCTACCAGAAGCGGGTGCCCAAGAACGCGCCCGAGTGGGTGCCGACGGCGCACATCACCTTCCCCAGCGGACGGACGGCGGACGAGATCGCGCCCGACTCGGTCGCCGTCGTGGCCTGGTGCGCCAACCTGGGCACGCTGACGTTCCACCCGTGGCCGGTCGGCAAGGACGACGTCGAGTCGCCCAACCAGATCCGCATCGACCTCGACCCGCAGCCGGGCACCGACTTCTCCGACGCCGTGTGGGTCGCCCCGCACGTGCGCGAGCTGCTCGGCGAGTTCGGCATGCAGGGCTGGCCGAAGACCTCCGGCGGCCGCGGCGTGCACATCTACGTGCCGATCCAGCCGCGGTGGACGTTCACCGAGGTCCGCCGGGCGGTCATCGCGTTCGGCCGCGAGCTGGAACGGCGCCTGCCCGACCGCGTGACCATGTCGTGGTGGAAGGAGGAGCGCGGCGAGAAGATCTTCATCGACTACAACCAGATGGCCCGGGACCGCACGATCGCCTCGGCCTACTCCATCCGGCCCAAGCCACACGCCCCGGTGTCGGCGCCGCTGGACTGGGACGAGCTGCCCGACGTGCACCCGACCGACTTCACCGTGCTGACCATGCCGGAGCGCTTCGCCGCGGTCGGCGACAAGCACGCCGGCCTGGCCGACCACGCGTTCGGGATCGAGCCGCTGCTGGAGCTGGCCGAGAAGCAGGAGCACGACGCCGGCCTGGGCGACCTCCCCTATCCCCCGGACTACCCGAAGATGCCGGGCGAACCGATGCGGGTCCAGCCCAGCCGCGCCAGGCGTTCTACCAGCGAGAACACCTGAGAACTGTCGGGGGACAACGGGCGCAACGCACTCCCACCTGGCGCCCAGCGCTGCTTCGTTGCCCGAGTTACGCACCAGCCGCGATGCAGGGCCGCCGCAGCCTGCGACACGCGAAGCCGCGGTCGGGTCCGTCGCCGAGCATCAAGTCGGCGCCGACAGGCCCGGAGATCTACTGCCGGACGCGGACGGCGGAGAGGACGAGCTCGATCGACGCGTCCGCCTGGCCTCGCAAGGTGACGCTCGGGTCGGTGGTGCGGACCCAACGGAAGACCGCGCCCATGTACGCGTCGCTGAGGGTACGGGCGACGACATCGACATCGACTGATGCGTCGATCTGGCCGGCAGCCTGGCCGGCGCGGAGAAGCGGTGCCAGGTCGGCCAGGAGCTGCGACTCGTACTGGATGGGGCCGTTCGCCGATGTCCAGCCGAGCATCATCTGCCGGGAGATCTCTGACTCGGCCTCGACGAGCTCGCTGATCGTCCAGAAGTAGGCGCGGACTCGCTCCGGAGCGGTGCACTCGCCTGCCGTGGCGTCCGCGGCCACCGCGACATCGGCGAGTCGACGGGTCCAGAGCATGGGGATGTCGCTCTTGCGCGGGAAGTGGTTGAACGCGGTCCGTCGAGAGGTGCCGGCGCGCTCGGCGATGTCGGCCATCGTCGTCTCGTCGTACCCGCGCTCCACGAACAGAGCCGCGGCCGCTTCGTAGAGCTGGTCACGTGTGGCGGCGGCACGGGGACCGTCGAAGGCCTTGGGGCTTGCCACCGCGCTCCTCTTCGGACAGCTCCTTGACTGACTTGCACCTGAGTGCAACTCTGTGGCCCTCATCACTTGCACTTGAGTGCAACTCCGTTGTGGGGAGAACCGATGTCCACGATAACGACCACGCCGGCCCAGTCCCTGGACCCGTACCGCCCCGAGGTCCTGGACGACCCGTATCCGCTGTATGGCCGGCTCCGCGCGGCCGGTCCCGTCGTGCACGAGCCACACCGGGACATCTGGCTCGTCGCCGGGTACACCGACGGCGCGGCGGTGCTCCGCAACCACAGGGACTTCGTGTCGGGCGACGGGGTCACCTACAGCGCGCCGACCCGCGAGGTGCGCTATCCGCTGCTCGAGAGCGACCCGCCCGAGCACAACCGGATCCGCCGTGCGGTGCAGCCGGCCTTCGCCAAGTCGCCGGTCGAGCAGCTGCGCCCGGGGGTCGAAGCCGCTGCCGTCGAGATCGCCGACCGGGTCGCCGAACTCGAGCAGTTCGACGCGGTGCAGGTGGTGGCGCAGCCGATGCCCGACCGGGCGATGCAGTTGCTGACGGGGCTCACCCCGCCGAGCGTGCAGACCCTGGTCGACTGGAGTGACGCCGTCGTGCGGGCGGAGGAGCCGGCCGGGACGGCCCGGCACGCCGAGCTGCTCAACGAGGCGCTGGGGTGGCTGATCAGCGACGGCGTTCCGGGCATGCCGGCACACTGCCTCGGCAGGCTGCTCGTGGACGAGGGCGGCGCGAACGGGGGGCTGGCTGCCGAAGGACCCGAGCGGCTGATGACGCTCGCGTCCATCTGGATGGCCGGCATCGACTCCACCGGAGCGCTGCTCGGCAACGCGATCGACGCCTTCGTCGAGCACCCTGATCAGTGGGAGCTCCTGCGGAGCCGCCCCGACCTGATCCCGAACGCCGTCGACGAGTTGCTGCGTTTCGAGGCGCCGTTCCGGGTCTTCTACCGCCGCACCCGCGCGCAGGCCGAGATCGGCGGGGTCCCGGTGCCGGCCGGCGCCGCGGTCGGCGTGGTCCTCGGTGCGACCGGCCGCGACGAGCGGCAGTTCCCCGATCCCGACCGGCTGGACGTGTCGCGCGAGAACGCCCGCAGTCATCTCGCCTTCGGCGCCTCGGTGCATCTGTGCCTCGGCCAGCCGCTGGCCCGGCTCGAGGTCACCGCCGTGCTGTCCGAGCTGGCTCGCCGGGTGGAGCGGTTCGAGCGCGCCGGTGACGCGGTGCGCCACCCGAGCGGCACGGTGCGCAAGTTCGCGTCGCTGCCGGTCCGCGCGGTCCTCACCGAGGTGGCCCGGTGAACGTCTACGCGCACGGCGTGCACGACCTCGGGAACGGCTGCGCAGCCTGGCTGCTGCCCCCCGGCGGCTGGGGACAGAGCAACTCCGGACTGGTGCGCGGCGCCGGGCAGTCGCTGCTGATCGACACGCATCTCGACCTCGCCCACACCGCCGAGATGCTCGACGGCACCGCGTCCCTGCGGGCCGACCACCCGATCCAGTCCGTGGTCAACACCCACGCCGACGGCGACCACTGGTTCGGCAACCAACTGGTCGCCGGCCCCGAGGTGGAGATCGTCGCCTCCGAGGCTGCCGCCGCGTCGATGACCCAGGAGACGGTCGAGGAGCTGTCCTCGCTGTGGGAGCTCGAGGGCACGGTCGGCGACTACGTCCGGCGGTACGCCGGACAGTTCGACCCCTCGGGTGTCACCGCGGCACCCCCGACCCGCACCTTCACCGGCGAGCTGGAGCTCGACGTCGGCGGACGCCTGGTGCGGCTGCTGCAGGTGGGCCCGGCCCACACACCCGGTGACGTCCTCGTGCACGTGCCCGACGCCGGCGTCGTCTTCACCGGGGACATCCTGTTCATCGGCAGCGCCCCCCTCGTGTGGCAGGGACCGGTCTCCCGGTGCATCGCCGCCTGTGACGCCGTCCTGGACCTCGAGCCCGACACCGTCGTGCCGGGCCATGGCCCGGTCACCGACCGACAGGGCGTGCTGGACGTCCGCGACTACCTGACCCACGTCCTCACCGAGGCCACGCGCTGCTTCGAGGCCGGGCTGGACGTCGACGAAGCCGTCGCGGCGATCGACCTCGCCCGGTTCGCCGAGCTGGCTGAGGCGGAACGGATCACCGTCAACGTCGGCAACGTCTACGAGGAGCTGGATCCGGAGCGCCCCCGGGCGGACCGGCTCAGCCAGTTCGGCCGGATGGCCGATCTGTGCGCGCGCAGCGCGGCGCCGGTCTACGACGGCAGAGGAGCGGCACGCGCATGAGGATCGCACGCATCGACACCGGATCCGGTCCCCGGACGGCGGTCGTCGACGGGGACACCGTCCAGCCACTCGGCCCCACGACCGGCGTCCTGGACCTGCTCGCGGCGTCCCCGGACGAGCGGACCGCGCTGGTCGCCGGGACGAGGGAGGGCCGACCCCTCCCCCTGTCCGAGGTGCGGCTGCTCGCGCCGGTGCACCCACCCACGCTGCGCGACTACATCACCTTCGAGGAGCACCTGCAGGGCAGCCTCGCGGCCCTCGGGATCCCGGTGCACCCGAACTGGTACGAGCAGCCGGTCTTCTACTTCTCCAACACCAACGCGGTCATCGGCCCCGACACCCCCGTCGCCGTCCCGCCCGGGTGCGCGCGGCTGGACTTCGAGGTCGAGGTCGCCGCGGTCATCGGCCGGCCGGGCCGGGACCTCACCCCGGAGCAGGCGCGCGAGCACATCGCCGGCTACACCCTGTTCAACGACTGGTCCGCGCGCGACCTGATGACCCCGGTCGTGCCGATCGGGCTCGGACCGGTCAAGGGCAAGGACTTCGCCAACAGCCTGGGCCCGTGGATCGTCACGGCCGACGAGCTGGAGCCGCACCGGCGCGACGACCGGCTGGTCCTGGAGATGCACGGCGAGGTCAACGGTGTCCCCCTGCCCGGCGGCGGCGACACCCTGGCCAACATGGCGTGGTCGTTCGAGGAGATCGTGGCCTACGCCTCCCGCGGCGCCGAGCTCCGACCCGGCGACGTGCTCGCCTCCGGGACCTGCGGAGCCGGCTGCCTGCTGGAGTACTGGGGCCGGACGGGGTCCGAGCAGCCGCCGCCGCTGCGGCCGGGGGACGTCGTGACCCTCGTCGTCGAGGGGATCGGCTCGCTGTCCAACCCGGTCGTCGCGGGGGTCGAGCTCGTCCCGCTGCCGCGCGCCCGGGTCGCGCGGGACCCCCGGCCGCGCCGGTGGGAGCCGCGGGGCACGTCGTGACCAGCTACCCGGCCGTCTGGACACCGCGGGCAGAGGCGGCCGCCGACGCGGAGGTCACCCGGTTCGCGCGGTCCGCCGTCGCGTACGGCGGACCGCCGCCCGACGCGGGCTACGACGCCCTCTGGCGCTGGTCGGTGACCGAGCCGGCGGCGTTCTGGACCGCCGTCACCGACCACGTCGGGATGGCGTGGCACACGGCGCCCGACGCCGTCACCGACGGTGCACCCATGCCGCACACGCGGTGGTTCCCGGGCGGTCGGATCAACTACACCGGCCAGGTGTTCCGCACACCCCGCAGCGGCGCCGCCGTCGTCGGGCACGACGAGACCGGTGCGACCGAGGTGCTGACGTGGCCCGAGCTGGAGCAGCAGGTGGCCGGGCTCGCCGCCACCCTCACCACGCTGGGGGTCGGCGAAGGGGACCGGGTGGCGGGTTACCTGCCCGATCGCCCCGAGGCGGTCGTCGCCTTCCTCGCCGCGGCCAGCCTCGGCGCGGTGTGGGCGGGCTGCGGCACCGACCTCCGAGCCGACGCAGCGCTCGCCCGGCTCGGGCAGCTCGCCCCGACCGTGCTGGTCGCCGGCTCCGGTCACCACCACCGCGGGACGTGGGTGGACCGCATGGACGACGTCGTCCGGCTGCAGGCGGGCCTGCCGGACCTGCGGGCCACCGTCCTCGTCGGGGACGACCCTCCCCGCGGCGGCGCCACCATCCCCTGGGGCGAGGCCGTCTCGACAGGCGCCCGGCACGTCGACGCGCGACCGTTGCCGGCCGACCACCCGCTCTGGGTCCTCTTCACCTCGGGCACCACCGGCCCGCCGAAGGGCATCGTCCACGGCCACGCCGGCGTGGTCGTGGAGCACCTCAAGACCCTCGCGCTGCACCTCGACCTCGGACCCGGGGACCAGTTCTTCTGGTACACGACGCTGAACTGGATGATGTGGCAGCTCCGCGTCGGTGGGCTGCTGCGCGGCGCCACGGTCCACTGTTTCGACGGCGCCCCCGGCGTCCCCGCCCTCTGGCAGGTCGCCGAGCGCGGGCGGGTCACCCACCTCGGGCTCGGCCCTGGCTACCTCGCGGCCACCCGCGACGCGGGCGTGCGCCCCGCAGCCGACTGGGACCTCAGCGCCCTCCGAGTGGTCGGGTGCACGGGTTCGGTGCTCACGGCGCCGCTGCACCGCTGGGCGGCGGGCGAGCTGCCCGGCGTCCTGGTCGGGAGCACGACCGGCGGCACCGACGTGGTGAGCGGCTTCGCCGGCTCGGTCCCGACCGTGCCCGTCCGCGCCGGCGAGATCGCCGTGCGCTGCCTCGGCGTCGACCTGCAGGCCTGGTCCCCGGCCGGCGAGTCGCTCGTCGACCAGGTGGGCGAGTTGGTGGTCACCACGCCGATGCCGTCGATGCCCGTCGGGTTCTGGGACGACCCCGACGGCGCCCGCTACCGGGCGGCGTACTTCGACCACTTCGCCGCCACCCCCGCCGTGTGGCGGCACGGCGACTGGGTCACGGTCACCAGCCGGGGTTCCGTGGTCGTGCACGGCCGATCCGATGCCACCTTGAACCGGCACGGCATCCGCATGGGCAGCGCCGACATCTGCCAGGCCGCCGAGGGCCTCCCCCAAGTCCGGGAGGCGCTGGTCGTCGGCGTCGAGGAGGACGACGGCGGCTACTGGATGCCCATGTTCGTCGAGCTCCACGACGGGCTCGAGCTCGACGACGTCCTCCGCTCGGCGATCCTCACCGCCGTGCGAGACCACGTGTCGCCACGCCATGTCCCGGACGCGGTCATCCAGGCGCCCGCCATACCCCACACGCTCACCGGCAAGAAGCTCGAGATCCCGGTCAAGAGCCTGCTCAGCGGCCGGGCCGCCGTCGACCGGCATGCGGTCGACCGGCCCGAGCTCCTCGACTTCTACCACGATGTCGGCGCCCGACGCCGCGGAGAGTGACACCGCCGTGCCCGCACCGGACTCCTTCGAGCTGATCGTGCTCGACAAACGATCTCTCGCCGACGGCGTCATCCAGCTCACCCTCGCCCGACCGGACGGCCGCACACTCCCGCCATGGGAACCCGGCGCCCACCTCGACCTGCACCTCGGTACCCCTCCGGTGATCCGGCAGTACTCACTCTGCTCCTCGCCGGCCGACCGTGACCGCTATCAGGTCGCCGTCCTACGCGAGCCGCGGAGTCGCGGCGGCTCGTCGCACGTCCACGACCGGTTGAGCCCCGGTGACCGGGTGCTGGCGAGCGCGCCCCGCAACCACTTCCAGCTGGTCGCCTCTCCGCGTTACCTCTTCGTGGCCGGCGGCATCGGCATCACCCCGATACTGCCGATGATCGAGGCCGCCGAGAACGCCGGCGCCGACTGGCATCTGCTGTACGGCGGACGAACCGGCACCTCGATGGCCTTCCTGCCCGAGCTCGCCTCCCGCGCGGCTCGGGTGTCCCTCCGTCCCGCGGACGTCCACGGACCACTGGATCTCGCCGGGTTCCTCGACCGTCCGCGCGAAGACACCGTCGTCTACATCTGCGGCCCGGAACAACTGCTGCGCGCCGTCGAAGAGCAGTGCCGGCACTGGCCGGCCGGCGTGCTGCACCTGGAACGGTTCGCGCCCCCGGAACGCGTGACCGACCAGCCCGACCGCGCCTTCGACGTCGAGTTCGTCCAGTCCGGGATGACCGTCACGGTCCCTGCCGGGAAGTCCATCGTCGCCGCGGCCGAGGAGGCCGGCGTCCCGGTCGTCTACTCCTGCGAGGAGGGGACGTGCGGCTCCTGCGAGACCACCGTCCTGGACGGCGAACCCGATCACCGCGACTCACTGCTCGACGACGACGAACGCGCCGCGCGGTCATGCATGTTGATCTGCGTGTCGCGGGCGCTCACCCCCAGGCTCGTCCTCGACGCCTAGTCGCCTGCCGTCCTCCAGCGACGCGCGCCCCGGTCTCCTCGCCCTACCACGGTGCGGGTCAGGACTCTTGGCGGCCGGCTCCCGGCGCACGGACCCGAGGCCCCGGCCCGACTGTGGAGCGCCCGAGAAGTGGGCGTGCAGGACTCCGCATGTGCGGGCCCCCATCGGCGGCCTGCCGGCCCCCGTGGCGACGCCGCGGACCGTCTCGACCTGCCGCTGCCAGACGTCGCCCGCCGAACAGCAGCTGAACTCGGCCTCGGCTATTCGCCGTCCGCGCCGGCTTGAGCTCCTCGGCGAGAGGAGGCACCGAAGCAGGCCTCCGGCTGAACGGGATCGGCCGCCGCCCCTCCGGCCATCGCGATCGAGGCTGCGGAGAACAGCAGGACCAGTCCCGGGAGAGCGACGCGTGACTTCATGGATGAGCCCCCGTCCCACTGGCCCAGGTTGCAGCCGTCCTGCGCCGGCGCACGTCCGTGGACATCGAGTTCCGGGGGCTCCGGACAGAGGCATCCGCCCCTTGCCTCCGGCGGCTGACTGGCGTCGTCGACCCGACGAGACGGCCACCCGCAGCGTCGCATCGCTCACCCCGCCAGCTCGCAGGCGGCTCACCTCACCTGTTCATGCCCTCGAGTTCGCTGCGCAGCACCCGGCGCAGGTACTTGCCGGTGGTGGTCTGCGGCAGGTGCTCCCGGACGTGGATGCGCGTGGGCGTCTTCGCCGAGCGGAGGTGGCTCCGCACGTGCCGCTGCAGCTCCGCCTCCAGGGCGGCGGCGTCGACCGCCCCGGCTGCGGGCACGCACGCGGCCACCGGCACCTCGCCCCACTCGACGTCCGGGACGCCGACGACCATCGCCTCGGCCACCGACGGGTGGGCCAACAGGACGTCCTCGATCTCGCCGGGCGACAGGTTCTCGCCCCCGCGCACGATCACGTCGTCGGCCCGGCCGGCCAGGAACAGGTAACCCTCCGCATCGAGGAAGCCCCGATCGCGGGTCGGGAACCACCCCTCGGCGTCGGTCGCCGTGTGCGACAGGTACTCGCCGGACACCTGCTCTCCTCGTACGTGGATCTCGCCGGGCTGCCCGGCAGGAAGCATGTGCCCGTCCTCGTCACGGACCTCGATCTGGACCGTCGGCAGCGGTCGGCCGACCGAGCCCAGCCGGGCCCGCACCGCCGGGTCCGCCGACGTGGCCGCGGTCCGGTGGTCGTCCGGGCCGAGCACGGCGATCGTCGAACTGGTCTCGGTGAGCCCGTAGGCGTTGACCAGGTCGACGTGCGGGAGGCGGCGCAACGCCCTCTCGACGACCGGCAGGGGCATCCGCCCGCCGCCGTAGGACAGGTGACGCAGGGTCGGCAGCGAGGTGCCGCGCCGCTCGATCTCGTCGAGGATGCGGTTGAGCATGGTCGGCACGACCATCGCGTGCGTGACGGACTCGCGCTCGACGAGGTCCACCCACGACGCCGGTGTGAACCGCGGCAGCACCACGATCCGGCGCCCCGCGAAGAGACTGGTCAGCACGGTCGAGACGCCGGCGATGTGATACGGCGGCACCGCGACGAGCTGCGTCTCGTCCTCCCCGGCGGAGAGGAAGTCGACGGTGGAGAGCACGTACGAGGTGAGGTTCGCCGGCCGCAGCACCGCCGCCTTGGGCTGGCCGCTCGTCCCCGAGGTGAACAGGAGCACGCTCACGTCGCCTTCGGCCGAGGCGACCCCCGGAGAGGTCGGCAGGGCGCCGTACGACGTCACCTGCACGCCGTCGATGCCGGCGGCCCGCGGCGCCTGCTCCGCCCCCGCCACCAGCACTGCGGGGGCGATGCGCGCGAGGAGTGCCCGCAGGGCGTCGTCGTCCAGCCGGTAGTTCACCGGGACGAAGGGCACCCCTGCCCGCTGTGCCGCGTAGAACAGCACCGGCACGGCCTCGTCGTACTCGTCCAGGTGGGCCAGGTGCGCGGCGCCGGTACCGGCCAGACCGGCGGCCACCTCGTCCACCCGCTGCTTCAGGTCGCCGTAGGTGAGCCCGTGGAGAGCGCGCCGGTCCGGCGCGGCATCGGCCACCAGTTCCAGCAGCACGTAGGGGTTCATGCGCCCGTCCCCGGCCGGGCAGCCTGCACCGGGCTCCCCACGGTGGGGTCCGGGGTCGATCCCGCACCGTCACCGCCCCTGCGGTGCACGCCCCGGCTCGCCTCCCGGTGGTCCCCGCTGACCGCGACCACCGGGGGCGGCAGCCACCGGCCGTCCCTCGCCTCGGGCCTCGGCTCCCACAGCCGGAGGTCGAGGTAGAACGGCCCGTCGGGCACCGGGAGCCAGTTGGACGGGTCCTGCGGACGGCGGTGCTGCACGAGCACCTCGAGCTCGCCGTCGGCGCCGGCGACCAGTCCCGGCGTCGTGGCGGCGACCGCGTAGCGGTGGATCTCGTTCTCGTAGAGCAGGCCCTTCTCGACCGGGTAGACGGTCAGCGACCAGTGCCCGTCGACCGGAGGCGGCGCCCGGAACGTCACCCGGTGGTCGGCGCGGCCGTCGAGGGGCTCACCCCCGGCGTCCTCGAAGGTGACGAAGAACTTCTTCTCGGCGGTCACGTTGCCGCCCGTCCCGACGTAGTTCTGGATGGCCCGGTGCAGGTAGTTGAACCCGGGCTCGCCGGCCGTCCCGGTGCGCCAACCCGTCGCCGTGCGTTCGCCGACCTGGTCGCGCGATCCGGCGATGACCGCCATGGCGTCACCGAACCCCTGCTCCATGCCCTCGACGACGGCCGGGTCCGAGGTCTCCCAGGACAGCGGCTCGGGACCGCCGAGACCGAGAGCGCGGAAGCGGTGGACGTGGCCCTCCTCCTGGACGGGCCGACCGTTGTGGCGCAGGGTCCAGTCCACCGCGGCGAAGAAGGTCCTCGGGTCCTCGTCGACGCGGGCGGATACCGCCGGGAACGCGACTCGGGACGGCGCGGCGGACGGGATCAGCTGCACGCGGTCCTGCAGGTCCCGGACCACCGCGACGTCCGCCCCGGCGTCCTTCACCAGGATGCGCATCAGGACCCACACGTACGGCGTCCCCACCCGGAAGGGCTCCAGCCCCTCCGGCACCGCGCCGTCCCACGTGCTGGTCATGACGGCGAACCGGCCGCCGGAAGAGCCGACCGTGCGAGAGCTCAGGTTGGACGCGTTGCCGTACATGTCCACGAACTGCAGGGTGAAGTAGCGGCCCTCGATCGGCGGCACGCGCACCTCGACGGGCCCGCAGGTGAGGTCCAGCCAGGCGTTGGAGTACAGCGTGTCGACGTTGGGCGTCTTGAACGCGTCGAACGCCGGCGTGGCCGGTTCCCGCTGGTGGAGGAAGGCGTTGAAGCCCGTCCACGAGCCGCTCGAGGAGTCCACGGCCTGCGCGTGGAGCTGCACGTACTCGTACACGGAGGGCAGCCCGTAGATCGTCGCGTCCATGGCCAGCATGCGGGCGTGACGGCGTCGCTCGGCCGGATCCGCCGGGAGCGTGTCCGGTGCCTCCGACACCACCAGCTGGTCGACCGAACGCAGGTCGTAGGAGCGGAGGCGCCCTGGCCGCACGCACCCGGACTCGGCCACGGTGACGCCTCCCTCGGCCGGGTGGGTCGCCATCGGGCCGCCGGGACTCCGCGGGTCCGCACCGGACCCCTGCGACGGCGGGTCCAGCGGCTGGGAAGGGGACATCCGGCCGACCTCCTGGGGTCCGCGGTGAGGGACGTCAACGGTGAGCGGGGTCACGCCGCGCACGGCCCGAGTACACCCCTTGTGCGTCCGCACCGTCAAGCTATCCTCCTGATGAATAGGGCGGGTTCGGCGGTCCAGTGCGTGGTGGGACGAGGCGTCTCCGGGAGTCGCCGAGGACCGGTGCGTACCGTGCGACGGCCCGGCCGGGCCGGCCTGCCGCGGCGGTGCCGGACCCGGAGACGACGGGTCGTCCCGACGTGAGGAGCCACCGTGGCCGCTGCTGATCGCGCCGTCGTCCGTTCGCCTCGGGCCCGCGTGCAGGTGTGGGCGCACCCCCCGGTCCTCGCCCGCAGGTCCTCGACCGCTGCGGCGGGGAGAGCTGCGCGGTGACGTCGGGGACCGTGTCGCCCGGTGCCGCGATCCCCTCGACGATGCGCGCCCTGCGGCTGCTCGAGTGGTCGGCGCGGCCCGTGCTCTCCGTCGTCCCCGTGCCACGCCCCTCCCCCGGCGAGGTGCTCCTGCGGGTCGAGGCCGCAGGGCTGTGCCACTCGGACCTGCACGTCGTCGACGCACCCGCCGGCGCGCTGCCCTACCCGCTGCCGTTCACCCTCGGCCACGAGATCGTGGGCACCGTCGTGGCCGTCGGCGCCGACGGCGACGCCGGGTGGTTGGGCACCCGGTGCGCCGTCCACGGCATCTGGTCGTGCGGGAGCTGCCGGATGTGCCGGAGCGGCCGCGACAACTACTGCGTCACGCTGACCGGTCCCCTCGGTGGCGGACTCGGGCACGACGGCGGCCTGGCAGAGTACGTCCTGCTCCCCTCCACCCGGCCGCTCGTCCCGGCTGCAGGCGCCGACCCGGTCGCCCTCGCGCCACTCACCGACGCGGGCCTGACCGCGTTCTCCGCCGTGCGGCCGCACCTGCCCGGGCTCGAGGGCGCCTCCGTCCTCGTCGTCGGGATCGGCGGGCTCGGCCACGTGGCCGTGCAGTTGCTGGCCACGGCCCGGCCCGCGGCGCTGCTGGCCGTGGACCCGCGCCCGGAGGCCCGGACGCTGGCCACGGAACTGGGCGCCACGGCGACCGTGGGCGATGTCGCCGATGCGCCCGGCGCGCTGCCCGCCGGACGTGCCGACCTCGTCGTCGACTTCGTCGGTGCGCCGACGACCGTTCCCGCGGCGGCCCTCGTCGCCGACGGCGGCGACTTCGTCCTCGTCGGTTCGGGAGGCGGGCGGCTCACCCTGGCAAAGGGCGCCGGCCAGGCTCGCGGCGTGACGGTCTCGACGCCGTTCTGGGGCAGCCGCGACGAGCTCGGGGAGGTCGTCCGGCTGGCCGCGGAGGGTGTCGTGCGCGCGGAGACCGAGACGTTCGTGCTCGACGAGGCCGTCGACGCCTACGACCGCCTGCGCGCCGGGGAG
Source organism: Blastococcus sp. SYSU D00868 (assembly GCF_054050575.1). Taxonomy (NCBI): domain Bacteria; kingdom Bacillati; phylum Actinomycetota; class Actinomycetes; order Geodermatophilales; family Geodermatophilaceae; genus Blastococcus; species Blastococcus sp. SYSU D00868. The sequence goes on along the minus strand of NZ_JBJGZO010000017.1, from coordinate 75,903 downwards.
GTCCGCGGCCGGGCGGTGGTCGTCCCGGGGCCGGTGGGCACCGCCGGCGAGGGCGGTCGCTGACCGGCGCTCCGTGCGGACCGCCGCGACCGTCCCTCCGCCGGGAGCGTGTCCGGGAGGGGCGGGGACGCGGCGACCTCCTCGCGGCCGTGGGTACGGCCGTCGCGATGCGGATCGTGACCGGCGGCCGGGTCGGGCGCCGAGTCCCCCGGAGGGGTGTCCCATCCCGGCGATCGCGGGGGTGGGCCCCCGGTTCGCGGACTAGCCTCGTCCCCATGACGGATGCGGCACGGACTGCGCCGGAGACCGGAGGCGACCCGGACGCGTCCCGGGGCTCCCGACGCCTGGACGGTGCCCACGACCCCCGCCGCATGGTGCCCGCCTCGGCCACGGCGCTGTTCCGCCCGCTCAAGGCAGCGGAGGCCGTCGCCCGCGACATCGTCCGGGACATCATCGCGCAGGGCCTGGCCCCCGGCGACCCGCTGCCGAACGAGGCCTTCATGATCGAGCAGTACCGGGTGAGCCGGGAGTCGCTGCGCGAGGGCCTGCGGCTGCTCGAGACGCAGGGGCTCATCGTCATCCGGCGCGGACCGCGCGGCGGGCCCCTCGTCGGCGTCGTGGACCCGGCCAACCTGGGGCGGGTGGCCACCCTCTACTACGAGATGGCCGGCGCCACCTACCAGGAGCTGCTCGACGCGTGGCTGCTCGGGGAGGTCCTCCTCGCCGAGCGCGCGGCGCGCAACCCGGACGGCGCCGCGAGGCTGGAGCGGATGGCGCCCTACGTCCACGAGCCGCCGGACGACCCCGAGGGCCTGGACGAGTTCGTCGGCATGCACTCCTCGTTCCACGGGATCCTCGCCCAGCTCGCGGGCAACCGGGTGCTGGAGCTGACGCTGCAGAGCTACGGGCTGGTGGTCAGCCACCACGCCGCGCGCGTGAACGACCCGCGCCACCTGAGCCACGTGCTCTCCGAGGACCACTTCGCGATCGCCCAGGCGGTGATCGCCGGTCAGCCGAAGAAGGCCCGCGACGCGATGCAGCGGCACATCGAGGCCGTCATCGCCGACACCCGCGAGCGGCTCGGGGACCGGGTCAACGACCCGGTGGAGTGGCGCTGAGCTGCCCGTCGGCCCCGTCGTCGGCTCCGACCGGACGCCAGTTGGGCAGGACGACCCCGTCGGGGAGCTCGTCGAACCACACCTCCATGGGCTGACCGGCCCGTAGCGACGGGGTGCCGGGCACCGACCCCACCAGGTGGGCGCCGCAGTCGTCGAGCTCGACGAGGACGACGGTGTAGGGCGGCGGGTAGGCGGGGTGGACCTGGTGCGCCACCCCCGTCCACGTGAGCAGGGTCGCCCGGCCGGAGACCGGCTGCCAGCGCGTGTCCCAGCTGCCGCAGGTGTGGCAGCGGGCTCGCGGCACGTGCAGGACGGCGTCGCAGCGGTCGCACCGCTGCACCACCAGCTCGCCACGACGGGCCGCCTGGAAGAAGGGGCCGGTGTCGAGGTCGTCGTCCACGGGCGACAGCCGCGCGTCGGTCATCGGTCCGCCCGCAGGATCAGCCCGCTGCCCGGCGGCAGCGGCGAGGTGGCCACCAGGCAGGTCTCCGCGCCGGGGACCTGCGACGTCGACGTGCCGCGGACCTGCCGGACCCCCTCGAGCACGTGGTTCATCCCGTGGATGTAGCCCTCGGAGAGGTGCCCTCCGCCGGTGTTGATCGGCAGCTCGCCGTCGAGGCCGAGGGCGCCGCTCGCGGCGAACGGCCCGCCCTCCCCCTTCTTGCAGAACCCCCAGTCCTCCAACTGCAGCAGCACCGTGATCGTGAAGCAGTCGTAGAGCTGCGCGACGTCGATGTCCGCCGGCCCCAGTCCGGCGCGCCGGTACAGCGTCTCGGCCACCGCCGTGGCCGGCAGCTCGGTCAGGCGGTCGCGCATCAGGACCGGGAACATCATCCCGGGCTGCGGGTGCGGGATGCTGGCCTGGGCGACGGCGCGGATGAGCGCGGGCGGCTGCGGCAGGTCGCGGGCGCGCGCGGTGCTGGTCACCACCACCGCGCAGGCGCCGTCGGTCTCGAGGCAGAAGTCGAACAGCCGCAGGGGGTCGGCGATGACCCGCGCGTCCAGGTAGTCCTCCAGCGTCATCGGCCGGCCGTGCATCTGCGCCGCCGGGTTGGCGTTGGCCCGCTCCCGGCAGGCGAGCGCGATCGCGCCGAGCTGCTCGGCCGTCGTGCCGAACTCGAGCATGTGCCGGCGGGCCATCAGCGCGAACACCTGGCCGGGGGTCAGCAGGCCGTAGGGGTGGAAGAACTCGTCGTAGGTCCCCGCGCCGCCGACGCGGCCGGCGCCGGTGTCGGCCAGCCCGTACCGGCGACCCGAGCGGCCGTTGAGCTCGCGGAACACCAGCACCGCCGTGGCCTGCCCGGAGAGGACGGCGCCCACCGCCTGGCCCACCATGGCCGCCGGGGCCACGCCGCCGGGGCCGACGTCGGACCAGTAGGTGATGGTCGGGATGCCCAGGGAGTCGGCCAGGTCGTGCTGGTAGATCGTGTCGTGGGAGCAGCGGACGATGCCGTCGATGTCGGCGGGGGCCAGCCCGGCGTCCTCGATCGCCGCCAGAGCCGCCTGCGTCGCCAGCGTCAGGTCGCTGCGACCGGAGTTCCGGGAGAAGTCGGTCGCCCCGATCCCGACGATCGCGCACTTGTCCCGGTGGTCGAAGCCGTCGTCACCGGCCATGGGCGTCTCCTCGACGTCGCAGCGTGCGATGGGCAGGGGGTGTCACCACAGGTGCTCGCCGCCGTCGACGACGAGGTTGGTGCCGGTCACGAAGCCCGACTCGGGCCGGGCCAGGTAGACCGCGGCCTCGGCCATGTCACGGGTGGACCCGGCCCGCCCCATCGGGACGTCCTTCACGCGCTCGCGGAACAGGTCGGGGTTGGCGTCGCTCAGCGGGGTGGCGGTGATCCCCGGGGAGAGCGCGTTCACCCGGATGCCGGAGCCGGCCAGCTCGTACGCGCTGACGCGGACCAGTTGGTTGAGCCCCGCCTTGGCGGTGGCGTAGGCGAGGACGCCGGGCCGGGCCCCCAGCGCGCGGATCGAGGACACCACGATGATCGAGCGGTTCTCGCTCGACCCCGCGGCCATCGCCCGGGCCGCCCGCTGCACGCAGAGGAAGGTGCCGGTGAGGTTGAGCCCGATGGTCCGGTCCCAGGCCTCCTTGGTCAGCTCCAGGAAGGGGACGACGGCGCCCGCCCCGGCGTTGGCGACGAACACGTCGAGCCGGGGCGTGTCCTCCCCGAGCGAGGCGAAGAACCCGTCGACCGACGCCTCGTCCGCGACGTCGAGCACCGCCGAGCGGACGGTCTGCCCGGGACCGGCCCGAGCCGCCAGCCGCTCGCGGGCGAGCTCCAGGTCCTCGCGGTTGCGCGCGGCGATGGTGACGCAGGCGCCCTCGTCGACGAAGCGCTCGGCGATGCCGTAGCCGATCCCCTTGCTGCCGCCGGTGACGACGATCCACTGCTGGTCCAGCTGGCGGGAGGGGCCCTGCCCCATGCGCCGCTCCTCTCCGTGCGGTCGGCCGTCCGGCCCGGTCCGGGACCGGCTACAGCCGGCCGAGCGACTCGGAGCCGCCGAACAGCATGGCCACGGCGACGCCGGCGGTGGTCACCGCGGACATGACCAGGGCCACCGCGGCGACGACGGTGTAGTTGCCGTTGGTCCAGTAGTCGTAGAGCACGGTGCCCATGACGTTCGTGTCCACCGACCGGACCAGCAGCGACGCGGTGAACTCGTGGGTCAGCAGGACGAAGATCAGGGCAGCGGCCCCGGCGAGGCTCGTCCGCAGCAGCGGGAGCATGATCCGCAGCGTCGTCCGGGTGTACCCCGCGCCGCTCATCCGCGACGCCTCCTGGTAGCTGTCGCCGAGCGCGAGCAGCGCCGACATCTGCATCCGGGTGGCGAAGGGCAGCATCAGCGTCACGTACACCAGCACCATGACCCAGGGCGTCCCGTAGAGCACCAGCGGACCGTCGCTGTAGGCCAGCAGGAAGCCGACGCCGAACAGCACGGCCGGCACGCCCAGGGGCAGCGCGACCATGAAGTCCAGCACCCGGCTCACCACCGGGTACTGCTTCCCGCGGAGGATGACCGACGCCGCCGCGAAGCCCAGCGGCAGCACGATCAGCACCGCGATGAGCGAGTAGGTCAGGCTGTTGACGATCCCGTCGACCGTCCGCTCGTCGTCGAAGATCCGCTCGAAGTTGACCGTCGACCACAGCGACACGTCGATCGTGGAGCTCCAGAAGCGCGACAGGGAGAGGACGATGAGGCCTGCCAGGGGCAGCGCGATGGCCACCAGCGCGTAGAGCACGATCAGCAGCGCGGCGCCCTTGCTCGGCCGGTCCGTCGTGCGGAAGCCCTTGCCGCCGTGGGTGACGAACCTCCGCTCGTCGCCGAGCATCATCTTCTGCAGCGCGACGACCAGGACGCCGAACACCAGCAGCGGGGTCCCCACGGCCGCGGCGATCCCGTACTGCACCGGCGTCTGGGTCACCGAGCGGTACATGTCCGTGGTGAGCACCGTGATGCCCTCCTGGGTCCCCAGGAGCAGCGGCGCGGTGAACTGACCGAGGCCCAGCAGCAGGGCGACACCGCCGCCGTAGATCAGGGCCGGGCGCAGCAGCGGGAGGATGATCCGGAAGAACACCCCGAAGCTCGACGACCCGCTGACCGCCGCCGCCTCCAGGTAGTCGGCGCTGATGTTGGCGAAGGCCGAGCGGATGAACAGGTAGACGAACGAGGTCAGCCCGAAGCCGGTGAGGATGACGATCCACGGGATCGAGTAGATGTTGACCGGACCCTCGAGCAGGTGGTCCCACCAGGGCAGCTTGCGCAGCCAGGCGTTGAGGTACCCCGGGCCGGGCGCCAGCAGGAAGGTCCACCCTGCGACCGAGGCGATGGCCGGCACCACGATGGGCAGCACGGGCAGCACCGAGAGGAAGCGCAGCCGGCGCGGCAGCCGGGTCGAGGCCCACGCCAGCAGCGTCCCGAGGACCAGCCCGATCACCAGGGACCCGACGGCGAGCCCGACCGTGTAGCCGATGACCCGGCCGAAGCCGGCGCGGCCGAACGCGGCCGAGAAGCCGCCGTCCTCGCCGCCGAGCGCCAGGGCCTGCAGGCGGACCAGCGGCACCACGACCAGGTAGCCGACGGCCGCCAGGAAGAGCGCGGCCACGCCGATCCGGACGACGGCCCGTCGCTCGAACCGCGCCGCGAGCGGCCGCCGCGGGATGGCGGGGGTCAGCGTGGTCATGCCTTCGCCCCGACTCCCTCGGGGACGGCCGCGACCGGGGCCACGTCGACCGGCGGCGGCTCGGCGTCCGGCTCCGGGAACGCGGCCACCCGGTGCAGGGGGACGGCGAGGACGACCCGGTCCCCGGTGGACAGCGCCCGCGTCCAGCCGCCCGGGCCCTCGCTGGGGACGGTCAGCCGGATCCGGCAGCCGCCGACCTCGACGGTGAAGTGCCGGTCGCGGCCGCCGAACTCGGTGTCGAGCACGCTGACCGGCAGGCCGATCTCGCCCGGTGCGAGATCGGCCGCGGCGCCCACCATGCGGGCGTCGCGCGGGTTGAACCGCAGCGCCACCGGCGCGCGGTGGCGCAGTTGGTCCGTCGCCCCGAGCAGGCGCTGGCCGTGCGCGGTCCAGGCGCCGTCGGCGTAGTGGGCGATCAGCCGGTTGGCCATGCCGATGAAGCCGGCCACGTACTCGGTGGCGGGACGCTCGAAGATGTCCTCCGGCGTCCCGAGCTGCTCCAGCCCGCCCACCCGCATGATCGCGATCCGCTGCCCCAGCGCCAGGGCCTCGGACTGGTCGTGGGTGACGTAGACGGCGGTGAACGGCCGGGCCCGGTGGATCCGGTGGATCTCCGTGCGCATCTGGTCGCGCAGCCGCGCGTCCAGGTTGGACAGCGGCTCGTCGAAGAGGATGACCCTCGGGTTGGCGGCCAGGGCCCGGGCCAGCGCGACCCGCTGCTGCTGGCCGCCGCTGAGCTGGCCCGGCAGGCGGTCGAGCAGGTTCTCGCACTCGACGAGGCGGGCGACCTCCTCGACCCGGCCGGCCTTCAGCTGCTCGCGCTGCTTGCGGGCCTTGAGCGGGTAGGCCAGGTTCTGCCGCACGGTCATGTGCGGCCACAGCGCGTAGGACTGGAAGACCATCCCGATGTTGCGCTTGTCGGGACGGACGTTCATCCGCCGGGCGGAGTCGAAGACCGGATCGTCGCCGATGGCGATCGACCCCGCGTCGGGTCGCTCGAGACCGGCCACGCAGCGCAGGGTGGTCGTCTTGCCACAGCCGCTCGGGCCGAGCAGCGCGACGAACTCCCCCTCCTCGATCTCCAGGTCCAGCGAGTCGATGGCCATCACGGGCGGCTTGCTGTCGAAGCGCTTCTGCAGGCCGCGGATCGTCACTCGCGACATGGGGTCAGCCTCCTGACGGGGAGCGCCGGCCGGAACCGGGCGCGGGACGACGTGTGCGCTGCGGAGCGGGTCACTGGAAGGCGGCCTGGAACTGGGCGCGGAACTCCTCGACCCGGGCGGGGTCGAGCGTGGTCGGGTCGAAGGCGTCGACGTTGTCCAGCGTGGTGACCGAGGTCTCGATGTCCGGCAGCACGGAGGCCGCCTTGGCGGCGATCGCCTCCTGCCCCGCCTCGGTGATCATGAAGTTGGCGAGCAGCTGGCCGGCGTTCGGGTGGGGCGCCTCGGCCAGGACCGCGGTGTGGAAGGGCGCCCCCCAGGCCGGCTCGGGCACCACGAAGTCGACCGGTGCGCCCTGGTCCCGCTCGTCGACCAGGGCCTGCACGGCCATCGCCGCGTAGATCTCCCCCGAGGTCAGCGCCTGGGCGGCGGGCAGGACGCTGGCGAAGATCTGCGGCTCCTGGGCGGCCAGCTCGTCGATGAAGTCGTCGCTGGTCTGCTCGATGACGAAGTCGTAGAAGTCGACGACGGCCGGCGAGGTCGCCGGGTCGGTCACACCCACGTTGCCCTGGAGATCCGGGTTCAGCAGGTCCTCGTAGCTCTCGAGGCCGTCCGGGACGAACTGGGTGTTCCAGCCGATGACGAAGACGGCGGCGGACGTGAAGAACGAGCCGGCCTCGGCGACGTACTCGGCACGGTTGTACGCCGGGTCGTCGAAGGCGGGGCCGGTCGGCTGCTCCCACCAGCCCGCCTCTCCCTGCCTCGCGATGTAGGCGCCGTCGGCGATGGCGACCACGTCGGCGGCGGGCGAGCCGCTGGAGTCCTCGGCGTCCAGCCGGGCCTCGATGTTGGCGTCCACGTCCCGGTTGATCGTCACGTCGATGTCGTACGTGTCCTCGAACCGGCTCGCCAGCTCCTCGAGCTGCTCGGTGCCCTGGCTGGAGTAGATGGTGACCGCGCCCTCCTCCTCGGCGGCGTCGATCACCTGCTGCCACTCGGGGCTCGCGGACGTGTCGGCGGCTGCAGGGGTCGAGCCGCCGTCGTCCTCGCCGCCGTCGTCACCGCCGCAGGCGGCCATGGCCAGCGTCATCGCCACCGCGAGGGGGGCCACACGCGTCAGTGCGGGGAACCGGCTCGACCTGCTCACGTCAACTCCGATCGGAGGGGGGTGGGGTCACGGGACCGGATCGGTCCGACTGTGACGTAGACCATTCATCATGAGACTAGGGCTGCCGCGCGAAGGGTGTCAACGGTCACACCGTGCCGTTGCCGGGCTGTGACGAACGGCGTCGGGCGACGTCAGGAGGGCGTGCCGGACGTGGCCGTGCGGGCCGCGGCGAGGCCGAAGACCAGGGCGGGTGCGATGCCTCCGGCGTAGGCGCGCCGGTACAGGCCTCCGGCGTCGGCTCCCGCGGACAGCAGCCCGGGGACGACCCCTCCCCCGGCGGCCCGCACGCGCGCGTGCTCGTCGATCAGCAGGCCGCCGAGGGTGAAGGTGATCGCCGGCACCGCCTCGAGCACGTAGAAGGGCGGGACGTCCTGTGGACGCCGGTCGAAGGCCCGGCCCGGGCCGTCGTCGGTCCCCGACGCCATCGCGGCGTTGAACCGCTCGATCCCCTCGCGGATGGCCGCGCCGGGATAGCCCCATTCCGGCGGCATGTCGTCGAAGTCCGCGAGGCTGTCGGCGACGGCACCCCGGGCGCCGCGCCGCATGCACCGCTCGAACCGGTCGAAGCCCGGGATGCCCTCGACGTAGGACCCGCAGACCCAGTCCCGGTGGGTGACCGCGTCGGCGACCAGCAGCCCCCGGGCTCCCGGGCGTTCCAGCAGGGCCATGGTGGTCAGGTGGTCGCCGACCGTCTCGTCGACGAAGCGCTCCCCGGCGAGGTCGAACAGCAGGCTGTGCTCGCTGTAGTACAGCGCCAGCTCCACGAACGACCCGGGGTCCAGCGCGACGCCGGAGGGCACCAGGTGGCCGTAGAACCCGGCGTCGTCCTGGCCGAACGCCGCTCCCGCCGCCAGGCCCAGGCGCAGGCCTCCCCCGTCGCTGTGCGGGTTCGACCGCAGCGGCATGCATGGCCCCTGCTCGTGCAGGCGCTCGCGCCGGAGGTCGTCGTCGGCCTGGAAGCCGCCGGTGGCCAGCAGCGTGTGCCGGGCGGTGACCTGCTCGACGGCTCCGTCCCTCCCGGCCACCTCGGCGCCGACGACCGTCCCGTCCTCCACCAGGAGCCGCCGGACGTCGACCCCGCAGCGGACGTCGCCGCCGGCGTCCCGCACCGCCCGGGCGCACGCGGTGACGTAGGCCCCGGTGTCGAAGGCGTGCCCGGTGCCGTAGCGCAGCACCCGGACCGCCGGCCCGCACTCGACCCCCATCCCGCGGATCCACTCGATCCCCCCGGCGAAGCCGGAGACGAGGCGGTCGGCCAGCGCCCGGTCGCCGCCCGGGTTGACCTCCGCCATCTCGTCCGCGCTGGGTGCGGTCCACGCGTAGCCGGCGAAGAGGGTCGACCCGCCGAGCTCGTCGGCGCGTTCGAGCACCGTGACCGCGCCCCCCGCGCGGGCCACCGCGGCGGCCGCGGTGAGGCCGGCCATCCCCCCGCCGACCACGAGCAGGTCCAGCGGCGTGGTCCCGGTGGGCTCGCTCATGCGACCGGCACCGGGACCGGCTGCGGCCGGGACTGCGGCTGGACGCCCAGGCGCCGGGCGGCCTCGGCCAGTGCGGCTCGCTTGGTCGCGCTGTCCCCCTGGGCCGGCCAGACCTGGTCGGCCCACACGACCGCACCGGTGAACCCGGCCGCCTCGTACCGGGCGACGGCGTCGGGATCGGGGTCGGGGATCCGCACGTAGGTCGGGAAGGGGTCGGTGCGCCCCGCGGCCCGGCGGTACGCGAGCAGCTGCTCGCGCCAGCGGCAGGCGTCGTCGTAGGCGGGGGTGCCGGAGGCGAACCAGCCGTCGCCCCGCTCCGCGGCCCGGCGCAGGGCGCGCTCGCCGTTCCCGCCGAGGACGACGGGGACGTCGACCGGCTCCTCGCACAACTGGAGGCCCTGGAACTGGTAGAGCGGGCCCCGGTGCTCGAACGGCCCCCCGGCCAGAGCGGCCCGCAGGACGTCCAGGTGCTCCTCCAGGCGGGCGCCGCGACCGGCGAACGGCACGCCGACGGCGGCGAACTCCTCCTCCAGCCACCCGGCACCCGCGCCGAGCCGGAAGCGGCCGCCGCTGAGCTCCTGCAGCGTGTGCGCCATCCGCGCGACGAGCAGCGGCGAGCGGAGGGGCACCAGGTAGATCCCCGTGGCCAGCAGGATCGACCGGGTGACGGCGGCACAGCCGGCCAGCGCCACCAGCGGGTCCAGCAGCTTGGTGCTCGGGTCCACGATCGGCCCGGTGTGGTGGTGGTGCCCCGAGGTGTCGGAGGTGGGGTGCTCGCTGCTGTAGCCCACGGGCAGGACGACGTGCTCGCCCAGCCACAGCGACTCGAACCCCAGCTCGTCGGCGGCGGCCGCGAGGTCGACCAGGTCCCGGGCGGCGATGTCGTAGGCGGAGATCCCGATGTGCATGAACCGGCACATCCCTTCTGGCGGGAAACGTGCGTGTGACCATATCGTCATGAGAATTAGGTCACAAGAGTGAGGGGACGACGATGCGCGCACGAGCCGCGATCGCCTGGCCGGGAGCCGACCGGTGGTCCGTGGAGGACGTCGAGCTGGACCCGCCGCGGCACGGTGAAGTGCTGGTCCGGATGGCCGCGGCCGGCATCTGCCACAGCGACGCGCACCTCGTGCACGGCGGTTACGAGCAGCTGCGCCGGCCGGTCATCGGCGGACACGAGGGCGCCGGCGTGGTGGAGGCTGTCGGGCCGGGCGTGACGCTGTGCCGGCCGGGCGACCACGTCGTCTTCGCCTTCCTCCCCTCCTGCGGGGTCTGCCGCAGCTGCACCGGCGGCCGCCAGCACCTGTGCGAGGTCGGCGCCCTGCTGGGGACCGGCTTCCAGGTCGGCGACGGCACGGCCCGCCACCGTGCGCGGGGTGAGGACCTCGGCCTGTTCTGCTTCACCGGCTCCTTCGCCTCGCACACGGTCGTGCACGAGCGGAGCGCGGTGGTCGTCGACCCCCGGCTGCCCCTGGACGAGCTGTGCCTGCTCGGCTGCGCCGGCGTCACCGGCTGGGGCGCGGCCGTCAACACCGCGGGGGTCCGCCCCGGGGACACCACGGTCGTCGTGGGGGTCGGCGGCATCGGCGCCATGGCCGTGCTCGGCGCCCGGTACGCCGGCGCCGGCCGGGTGTGGGCCGTGGACCCCGTGCCCGGGAAGCGGGACGCGGCGCACGTCCTCGGCGCCGACGTCGCCTGCCCGTCGATGGCCGAGACGGTCGAGCCGCTGCGCGAGGCCACCGCCGGACGGATGGCCGACCAGGTCCTGCTGTGCATGGGGATCGGCGACGGGCAGCAACTGGCCGACGCCATGCGGCTGCTCGGCAAGCAGGGCCGCGCGGTGGTGGTCAACGTCCACCCGACCGACGAGCTGGACGTGCGGCTCAGCCTGCGCGACCTGCAGTCCTACGAGAAGCAGGTCGTCGGCTGCCTGGGCGGCAGCTGGCCGCCGCGGCACGGGGTCGCCCACCTCGCCGACCTGTACCGGCTGGGCCGGCTGCCGCTGGGGGCGGTCCTCTCGGCGCGCTACCGCCTCGACGAGATCTCGCGGGCGTTCGCCGACCAGGAGGCCGGCCGCGTCCTGCGCGGCGTCGTCACCGGCTTCGACTGAGCGGCCGCCGGGCGGCCCCCCGCGACCGGCGGGCCGGCGCGCTCAGCGGGTGAGCACCGTGCAGGCGCTGATCCCCGGCGCCCCGTAGACGTGGGTGAAGGCGACCCGCGGATCGCCCGGCACCTGCCGGGCACCGGCCTCGCCGCGCAGCTGCAGGACGTTCTCGTGGACCTGGCGCAGGCCGGAGGCGCCGATCGGCTCCCCGTTGGCGATGCAGCCGCCGTCGGTGTTGATGGGCAGCCGGCCGCCGATCTCGGTCTCGCCCGCCTCGACGAGGCCCGCCTGCTCGCCGTGGGCGCACAGGCCGGTCTCGGCCATGTGCATCACCTCGGCGCCGGCCTCGGTGTCCTGGATCTGGGCGACGTCGACCTCGTCCGGGCCGATGCCGGCGATCTCGAAGGCGGCTCGGGCGGCCTGCACGGTCGGGCCCTCGGCCCGCTCGACGGCCAGGCCGGGGCTGAACACCTCGAACGTGCCGTAGTGCCGCGACCTCAGCACCGACGCCCGGAGGAAGACCGGCCGGTCGGTGTAGCGGTGGGCCAGGTCGGCCCGGCACAGCACCAGCGCCACCCCGCCCTCGCCGGGCGAGCAGAACATGTACTTGGTCAGGGGGTAGCTGATCATGTCGGCGGCGGCGATCTCCTCCTCGGGGATCGGGGTGCGCCGCCAGGCGCAGGGGTTGGCCGCCCCGTTCCGATAGGCCTTCGCGGCCACCTTGGCCAGCACGGACGGGTCCAGGTCGTGCTCGGCCAGGTAGCGCTGGATCTTGATGGCGAAGAACTGGGTGGTGACCATCAGCCCGATCTCGCCGTACCAGTCGTCGAGCCCGTACTCGGCCGGGCTCGCGTTGAACGCGCCGCGGGCGTGGGCGTCGAAGCCGATGGCGATGCCGATGTCGTGGGCGCCGGAGCGGATGGCGCGGTCGGCCATGGCGAGGGCGCTGCCGCCGGCCGCACAGCCGTTGCGCACGTTGACGAACTCGATGCCGGTCAGCCCCAGATCGGCCACCAGTGCGTCGGCGTTGCCGGCGTCCTGGCTGCCGCCCACCGCGAACTGCAGGTCCGGCCAGCGCAGCCCGGCATCGCGGAGCGCCGCACGGGCGGCGTGCGCGCCCTGGGCCCGGCCCGACACCCCGGGCGTCCGGCCGAAGGGATGCATGCCGATGCCGATGATCGCGACGTCAGGCACGGGTGTCCTCCTCGGCCGCGCCGGCCGGCGCGAAGGCGTAGGTCAGCAGTTCCTCGCCGGCGTCGGTGACGTGGAACGGCACGACCACCAGGTCCATCGGCATGCCGATCCGCAGGTCGTCGGGCGAGGTCGCCTGCAGCCGCGACTCGACCAGGACCTCGCCGGCCAGGTCGACGTAGCCGACGCCGAACGGCCGGAACGGCGCCGCGGCCGCCAGGTAGGGCTCCTTCGGGGGGAAGCCCTGCACGGTGAAGCCCCACAGCGTGCCCGAGGGGGCGAGCAGGTGCTCCTCCGTGGCCTCCCCGGTGCAGCGCGGGCAGGAGCGCTGCGCCGGGAAGGCCACGGCGGCGCAGTCGCCGCAGCGCGACCCGACCAGCCGCGGGCCGTCGGGGCCCTCGCGGACCACCTGGGCCGGAACGAGCCGCTGGGCCATCGACGTCCTCCTCCGTGGTCGTGCGGGTCGGCGGCGGGGGCCTACGGCAGGGAGTAGAGCCGGGCGGCGTTGTCGTGCAGCACCTTGCGCAGCACGGTCTCGTCGAGCCCGGCGAAGTGGTTGCGGAGGAAGTCGTCGGGCCGCTCCGCCGTCGAGGCCGGCCCCGGGGACAAGCTCGTCGGGTGCGGGAAGTCCGTCTCGAACAGCACGTTGTCCGGCCCGAGCTGCTCGATGGCGCTCAGCGCGGTGTCGCGCTCGAACCAGAAGCAGCCGTAGATCTGCCGCTTGAAGTACTCGCTGGGCAGCAGGTCGTACTCCGGGTGCTCCTTGTGCACCCCGCAGTTGAGCCACTGCCAGTCCAGCCCGGCGAGCGCGAAGGGGATCCAGCCGATGCCGCTCTCCACGGACACGAACTTCAGGTCCGGGAACCGGTGGCAGATCCCGCCGCAGATGAGCTGCGAGACCGTCTTGGCGTTCCCCATGAAGAAGGAGACGCCCATCATGGCGTAGTTCGCGTGGATGCCGTTGTCCGGGTGCCCGAAGCCGTTGAGGTCCACCTCGCCGGAGGCGATGTGGAAGTTGACCGGCAGGCCCTTCTCCTGGGCCGAGGCCCACATCGGGTCCCAGTAGCGGTCGGTGAGCATCGGCAGGCCGAACGCGGTCGGGTCCTGGGTGAAGACGATGCCGCGGTGCCCCATGGCGGCGACCCGCTCGATCTCGGCCAGGGTCAGCTGCAGGTCCCAGAACGGCAGCGTGGCGACCGGGACCAGCCGGCCCGGGGCCTCTCCGGACCAGTCGACCAGGAAGTCGTTGTAGGCCTGCACGCAGGCCAGTTGGGCCTCCGGGTCGTGCAGCCCCACGAGCGTGCCGGCGTTGAAGACCGCCACGTTCGGATAGAGGATCTGCGACCGGATGCCGTAGCCGTCCATCATCGCCGCGCGCCGGCCGGCGTCCCAGGTGGCCGGGTCGGCCTCGGCCCAGGTCCGCGGGTGGAACGGCGGGTGCTCGTGCCAGCCGGCCATCGCGGCGGCCCCGACGCCGCTGAGGACGCTGTCGCCGAGGACCCACACCTCCTCCTGCCGGTCGGCCATCCACCGGACGGAGGGCACCTGGTCCTTCAGCCGGGCCGGCACGCGCGAGGTCCACAGGTCCGGCGGTTCGACGACGTGGGTGTCGGTGTCGATGATCGGGATGTCCCGGAGCACGGAACTCATCCGTTGCCTCCTCTGCCAGGGGGCTCGCCGTCGGGCCGACTCGGCCCGGGGAGCGGATCGTTGCCTGGATCACATTACGGCCGCTGCGCGGCCGCGGTCAACGCTTCCTCATGATGAATCGACGTCCCTGAGTGGCCGCTCGTCAGACGGTGAAGCGCCCGCCGTTGGCGAGCAGCACCTCGCCGACGACGTTGCGCGACTCCTCGCTCGCGAGGAACAGGGCGATGTCGGCGATCTCGTCGGGGGTCGCGTACGGCCGGGCGGTCGCGCCGGACATGCTGGCCCGGAGCGCCGCGGGGGTGCGGGCGGCCATGCCGGTGTCGGTCGGCCCGGGGGCCAGCCCGTTGACCCGGATGCCGAACGGGATGGCCTCCTTGGCCACCGCCTGGGTGAGCGCGTGGACGCCGGCCTTCGACGCCGCGTAGTGCGCGATCCCGGTCGGGGTGTCGAACACCGACGACGACCCGATGACCACGACGGTCCCCCGCCGGTGCGGGGCCATCACGCGGAGGGCCGCCCGCAGGACGTGGAAGGTGCCGTCGAGGTTGACCGCCATGACCCTGCGCCAGGACTGGTCGGTCAGCCCCGCGGTGATCCACGGCGGCCGCTCCTGGGTCATCGCCTCCGCCAGCTGCTGCTTGACGGGGCCGTCGTCGACGCCGGCGGCGTGCACGACGACGTCCAGGCCGCCGCGGGCCTCGGCGATCCGGTCGACGGCCGCGTCGACCGCCCGCGCGTCGGCGACGTCGAGGTCGACGACGGTGGACGCGGGGCCGGCGCCGGACTCGCGGATCGCCCGGGTGTCGACGTCGGCCAGGTACACGTGCGCCGCCCCCTGGCGGAGCAGCCCGGCCGCGGTCGCCGCGCCGATCCCGGAGCCGGCGCCGGTGACGAGGGCGGTGCGGCCGGCGAAGCGGCCGGAGGTCGTCGCGGAGGTCGTCGCGGAGGTCGTCGGGGCGGTCATGGGTGTGGTCTCCTCGCTGCGGTCGGGACGGGGCGGCCCGGGTCAGGCGTCGACGGCCGACCGGGACCGGTCGACGACGACGCCGTCGGCGGCGAGCGCGTCGACCTCCGCGGGCGAGCGGCCGAGCTCGAGCAGGAGCTCCCGGGTGTGCTGGCCCAGCAGCGGTGCGGGGCCGAGGGGCGCGACACCGCGGACGTCGAACAGCCGGCCGGCCATCTGCATGCGGCCGAGCACGGGATGGCGGTAGCTCGTGACCAGCCCGCGCGCGGCCAGGTCGGGGTCGTCGAACAACGCGGTGCCGGGCGCCGGGGCGCACGCCTCGGCCGGCACCTGGCAGGCGTCCAGCCGCGCGGCCCAGGCCTCGGCGGTGTCGGTGGCGAGGACGGCGGTCAGCCGCTCGGCCAGCTCGCCGTCGGCGGCGGCCCGGCCCGGCGCCGTGGCGAACCGCGGCAGGTCCAGCTCGGGCAGTGCTGCGCACAGCCGGCGCCACTGGTCGTCGGAGGCCACGGCCAGGCACAGCCAGCCCACCGCCGTCGGGTAGATCCGCTGAAGGGCGGACACTCCCCAGCCCTCGGCGTCGAGCTCCGGGCGCGCGCCGCGGGTGGCGCCGTCGGGGGTCACCCACGCCGACGAGGCGTTGAGCAGGTGCGCGTAGGTGATCGAGGTGTCGACCAGCTGCCCGCGCCCGGTCCGGTCCCGGTGGTACAGCGCCTGCAGGACCCCCAGCGCCGAGAGCAGGCCGTTGCCGGTGTCGCCGAGGGAGACCGACGGCCAGATCGGTGTGCCGCCCCGGTCGGTGCCGCCGTCCACCCACTCGGTGCCGCACAGCGCTGCGGCCGTCTGGTCGTTGGCCGGGCGGGGGTCGCGCCGGCCGTGCTCGTAGCCGCGGGTGTGGCAGTGGACCAGCCCGGGGTTGACCGCGCGCAGGGACGCGGAGTCGACCCCGAGACGCCGGGCCGCGGCCTCGCGCATGTTGTGGTGGACGACGTCCGCCCCGCGCACGAGGTCGTGGAACACGGCCAGGCCGCGGGGGTCCTTGAGGTCCAGCGCCAGGCTGCGCTTCCCCCGGTTGGACATGTGCGAGTACTGCGTGCGCATCCAGAACTCGTCCCGGGCAGGGTGCACCCGGACGACGTCGGCCCCGAGCGCGGCGAGCAGCTGCGCGCCGAACGGCCCGGCGATCGCCAGCCCGAGGTCCAGCACACGCACGCCGGCGAGCGGGGCCGCTCCCCCACCCCTCGAGCCCCCGGCCGGCCGCGCGGCGCGCCGGGACCGGCGGGCGTGCGCCCGGACCCAGGCCGTGTCGGCGCCGGCCGGCGCGGTCCCCCGGGTGACGGGCGCCGGGCAGTCCCCGAGCCGGATGACGCTGCCGACGGCGCGGATGGCGCCGTGCTCGGCGTCGGGCAGCTCGGCCACGCAGCCGTCGGCGAGCAGCGCGTCGTCCAGCAGCGCCTCCTCCGGGGACCGGACCACCTCCAGCGGGACGCCGGCCGCCTCGGCCGCCCGCTCCCACTCGGCGGCCGTCCGCCGCCCTGCCGCCCGGGTCATCAGGGGGTGGAAGTGGTGCAGCAGCACCATCTCGGCGTAGTCGGTCTCGATCCGCAGCTCCGCGTCCCGCGGTGACGTGCCCGCCGGCGGCTCCTCGTCGGCCAGCATGAAGGCGGGCAGCTGCACCCACTGCTGGAACCACCGCCCGTCGCGGGCGCGGTAGAAGCCCTTGGGGGCCCGGGGGTCGCTGGTCCAGCCGAGGTAGCTCTCGCTGTCCGGGTGCTCGGCACGCTGCCAGGCGATGCTCGTCGTACCGAGGACGCCTTGCAGCAGCGAGGTGCGGACGTGCTGGCCGAGGCCGGTGAGCTCCCGGTCGCGCAGCGCCGCCGCGATCGCGATCGCCGCCAGGTAGGCGGTGGCGTTGCTCGCCCACGGGATGCCGGTGGCCATCGGCCCGTCGCGGTCCGGGCCGACGGCGGCGCCGTCGGGGACGGGGAGGTCGGCCAGCGGGTCGCTGCGGCCGGAGAGCAGGCCGATCGTCGTCCCGGGGACGCCGCGGGTCTCCCAGCACAGACCGGTGCGGGCGGCGACCAGGGCGTCGACCGCGGGCCGCCCCCGGTGCGCGGCCGCGTCCCCGTACCCGGTGATCGAGCAGCGGACCAGCCGCTCGTCGGCGGCGGTCCAGCCGGCGACGTCGAGCTCGGCAGGGAGGTGCTCGGGGGTCTCCACGACGACGTCGGCACCGGTCAGCAGCTCCCGGGCGACGGCCAGGTCGGCCGGGTCGGCGGGGTCCAGGACGGCCCGGCGCTTGCCGCGGTGCCACACGCGGTAGCCCGAGCAGCCGGCGAACGGGTCGTCGGGTGAGTCCAGTCGGATCACCTCCGCGCCGGCGTCGGCCAGCAGCATGGTGGCGATCGCCCCGGCGGTCCCTCGGGTCAGGTCGACGACGCGCAGTCCCGCGTAGACCGGACCGGCCGGCTCCTCGCACGCGGCCGGCACGTCAGACCCCGATGGCCTGCAGCAGCCGTTCCCGGTGCGCCGCGGGACTGCCCAGCAGCTCCGCGCTGCTCGCCGCGCGCCGGAAGTACAGGTGGGCCGGGTGCTCCCAGGTGAACCCCATGCCGCCGTGCACCTGGATGGACTCGGCGGAGGTGAAGCGGAAGGCCTCCGCGCACCGGACGGCGGCCATCGCCGCGGCGGCCGGGGCGTCGCCGCTGCCGTCGGCGACGGTCGCGACGGCCCACGACGCCGCGGCGCGTGCGCCCTCCAGCTGCTGCAGCATGTCGGCGCACCGGTGCTTGATCGCCTGGAAGGAGCCGATGGGGCGGCCGAACTGGCGGCGGTCACGGGCGTGCGCGACCGCGGCGTCGAGCGTGGCCTGCGCGCCGCCGACCTGCTCGCACGCCAGCCCGGCGAGCGCCCGGTCGAGCACCCGCTCGAGCAGCGGTCCGGCCGTCCCCTCGCCCCCCAGGAGCCGGGCCGGGGTGCGGGAGAACTCCAGGCGGGCGAGCTTGCGGGTCGGGTCCAGGGTGGTCAGCGGGGTCCGCGTCAGGCCGGGCGCCGCACCGTCGACGGCGAAGACGCTCGGTCCCCCCGCCGTCGTGCCGGCCGCGACGAGGACGAGGTCGGCGGTCCGGCCGTCGACGACGAACCCGCTGACCCCGTCCAGGGTCCAGCCGCCCGGGTCCGCGGACGCTGTCACCGTCGGCGCCGCCGGGTCCCAGGAGCCGGTCTCCCCCGCCAGGGCCAGGGTCGCCGTCCGGCTCCCGTCGGCGATGCCGGGGAGCAGGTCCGCGCGCGCCTGCTCGTCGTCGCCGAGCAGCAGCACCCCGGAGGCGAGGACGACCGTGGAGAAGTACGGCAGGCAGGCCAGGGACCGCCCCGTCTCCTCCAGCACGACGGCCACCTCGCCGAAGCCGGCGCCGGCTCCGCCGAGCTCCTCGGGCACCTCCAGGCCGGTCAGCCCGAGCTCGGTGGCGGCGCGTCGCCACACCGCGGGGTCCCACCCGCGCTCGGTGGCCATCTGCCGGCGGACGTCCTCCGACCCGCAGTGTCGGTCGAGGAAGGCGCGGACGGTGTCGCGCAGTTCCTCCTGGTCGGCGGTCGGGGTCAGCCGCACGGTGCCTCCTCGGCGGGCAGGGATCGACGGTCGGGTGCGGGTCAGGTGAGCAGCGGCTCGCCGAGGACGGCCAGCGACTGCTCCACGAGCGGTGCGACCAGGCGGCCGCGCTCGCCCATGCGGGGGTCGCTGCTCTCCCCGCGCAGGTACCGCGCGTGCAGCTGCTGGAGGATGACCACGGTCTTCCAGCCCCCGTAGGCGACGTACCAGGCGACGTCGGAGACGTCGGCGCCGCTGCGCTCCCGGTAGCGCTCGACCACCTCGGCGTGCGAGGGCAGGCCCAGCCGCTCGAGGCCGAGCTCGGCCAGCGCCGCGGGCGCCCGGTCGCCGTCCGGCCAGTAGTTGAGCAGCGTGCCCAGGTCGACCAGCGGGTCGCCGAGCGTGGCCATGTCCCAGTCGAAGACCGACACGACCCGGTCGGGGTCACCCGGCGTGAACTGGCAGTTGTCGAGTTTGAAGTCGTTGTGCAGCACGGCCGGCGGGCCCGACGTCGGCATCGTCTCCTGCAGCCGGTCGCGCAGCCGCTCGGCCCGCGGCGCGCCGCCCTCCGGCGCCACCATCTCCCACCGCCGGCCCCAGCCGGCCAGCTGCCGCTCCAGGTAGCCCTGCGGCCGGCCCAGATCCGCCAGGTCGCACTCCGCGGGGTCGACCCGGTGCAGGTCGGCGAGCGCGTCCACGGCGGCGAACCCGAGCCGGCGGCCGACGTCGGGCAGACCGGCCATGGACTCCGGGACGGCGTCCCAGACCACGATGCCGGGCCGGTACTCCATGACGAAGAACGGTGCCCCGACGACGGTCTCGTCGCCGCAGAAGGTCAGCGCCCGCGGCGCCCGGTCGTAGCAGCGGTGGAGCCGGGACAGGACCCGGTGCTCGCGGGCCATGTCGTGCGCACCGGGGGCGAGCTGGCCGAAGGGCGGCCGGCGGACGACGAGCCGGGCGTCGCCGACCTGCACCTGGTAGGTGAGGTTCGCCGAGCCGTTCGGGAACTGCAGCACCGAGAACGGCCCGGACAGGTCCGGGAGCTGGTCCCGCAGCCAGCGTTCCAGGGCCGCCCAGTCCAGCTCCTCCCCCGACCGGACCGGGGCCAGCTCGACCGCGCCGCGCTGGGTCGACGTCTCCTCGTGGCCGGTGATCACTCCGCCGCCGCCTCCTCCAGCACCGCGGCGAACCGGGCCCGGGCCTCGGCGGCCAGGGTCGGCTCGGTGTAGGGCGGGAACAGGCCCTCGTCCGGCGTGTAGCCGCGCAGCAGTCCCTGGGCGAGGTTGACCTTGTGCACCTCGGTGGCGCCGTCGGCCAGGCCCATGTGGAAGGACTCCATGACGTAGCGGCCGAACGGCAGCTCGGTGGAGATCCCCAGCGAGCCGTGCACCTGGATGGCCCGGGAGGAGACGTCCATCAGGACCTTGGGCATGGCGGCCTTCACGGCGGCGATGTCCGCGCGCACGCGCCGGTAGTCGTTGTACTTGTCGATCTTCCAGGCGGTGCGTAGCACCAGCAGCCGGAACTGCTCGATCTGCAGCCAGGAGTCGGCGACCATCTCCTGCACCAGCTGCAACCGGGACAGCGTCGTCCCCTTGGTCGAGCGGGACACGGCCCGCCGGCACATCAGGTCGAAGGCGTGGCTGACCAGGCCGACGGTGCGCATCGCGTGGTGGATCCGGCCACCGCCCAGCCGGGTCTGCGCGACCGCGAAGCCCTCGCCGCGCTCCCCCAGGATGTGGTCGGCGGGGATCCGGACGTCGGTGTACCGGATGTAGGCGTGGGTGCCCTCGGTCTCCTCGTGCCCGTACACCGCCACGTTGCGCACGATCTCGATGCCGGGGGTGTCGGCCGGGACGACGAACATCGACATGCTCTTGTGCGGTTCGGCGTCGGGGTCGGTCACCGCCATCACGATGAGGAAGGACGCGAAGCGGGCGTGCGAGGAGAACCACTTCTCGCCGTTGATCACCCAGCTGTCGCCGTCGGGGACCGCGGTGGTGCGGAAGCCGGTGGGGTCCGAGCCGCCGTGCGGCTCCGTCATCGAGAAGCAGCTGACGATGTCGTTCTCGATCAGCGGCTCGAGGTAGGTCTTCTTGAGGTCGTCGGTGCCGTAGTGCGCGAGGATCTCGGCGTTGCCCGAGTCGGGCGCGTGGCAGCCGAACACGACCGGGCCCGAGTGGGTGCGCCCGAGCTTCTCGTTGAGCAGGGCGAGCTTGAGCTGCCCGTAGCCGGGGCCGCCGAGCTCCGGGCCGAGGTGGCCGGCCCACAGTCGGCGCTCGCGCACCCGCTGCTGCAGCGGCCTGATCAGCGCGTTGCGCACCGGGTCGCGCACGTCCCAGGCGTGCTCGATCACCCGGTCGACCGGCGCCACCTCCTCGGTGACGAACTGTTCGACCCAGTCGAGCTCGCGTTGGAAGTCGGCATCGGTCTCGAAGTCCCAGCCCACGACTCGCTCCTGTCGTCTCCGGTGGCGGCCCCGCCGCCACGGTCCGTGTCGGGTCCGGCGGTCCCCGTCGAGCCGCCGGCGTGCGGTCAGCCGCCGGCGTCGGCGCCCGTCGGCGGCGCCAGCCGGTCGGTGTGCTCGCCGAGCCGGGGCGCGCGCGTGGGGCCCGGCCCGGTGAAGGCGCTGAACCGGAAGGGGCTGCCGGGCTGCAGCGCGGTGCGGCCGTCGGCCTGCTCGACCGGGACGAAGAAGTCCCGGGCCCGCAGGTGCTCGTCGTCGAGCAGCTCCTCGGGCGCGTTCAGGACGCCGATCGGCAGCCCGCGGCGCTGTCCTCCGTGGTAGGCGGAGTCGGCGTCCTGGATGAGGAAGAAGACCTCGACCAGGTCCTGCACGTGGGCGTACCGCGCCTGCCGGTACGCGAAGTCGCGGTACTCGGGCTCGACGAGGTCGGCCGCCACGCCCAGCTCCTGCATCCAGCCGATCAGCGCCTCCCAGGCGCGCTGGTCGGAGAGGATGTGCGCGAAGTAGACGTAGCGCCCGTCGGCGCACTCGAACAGCGCCGGCTGGGTCGGGACGGGCTGGGCGTGCCGGCAGGTCTGCCGCTTCACGATCGCCCGCGGGTAGAACCAGTACGGGTTGGACAGCTCGCCGCTGACCGCGCCCGCCGCGTGCATCGAGACGTCGACGAGCTGGCCGCGGCCGGTGCGCCGGCGGTCCAGCAGCGCCAGCAGGATGCTCGTGTGGGCGAAGCTCGCGGTCGTCGCGTAGGCCTGGTCGCCGCCGGGCCGGATCGGCGGGATGCTGTGGTCGTCGTAGCCGCAGCTGTGCAGCAGCCCCCCGACGGCGAGACCCGTGAGGTCGCTGGCCCGGTAGTGCGCCCAGGGCCCGTCGAGGCCGAACGCCGTCACCGCGACGACGACCAGGCCCGGGTGACGTTCCAGCAGGTCGGCGTAGCCGACGCCCCGGGCCTGCGCCTCGGCCGGCGACAGCGTGCTGATCAGCACGTCCGCGTCGCCGACCAGCCGCTGCAGGCGTTCCCGGTCCGCGGCCGTGTCGTCGAGGACGACGCTGCGCTTGGTCGTGTTGTACCAGCGGAACGGGAGGCCGGCCTCCGGCCCGCTCTCCCCCTCGGCGAAGGGCCCGGTGTGCCGGCTGCGCACGCCCTCGGGCGGCTCGACCTTGACGACCTCGGCGCCGAGGTCGGCCAGCAGCTTGCCCGTGTACTCACCGGCGGGGTCGTCGGCGATCTCGACCACCCGCAGCGGCGCGTACGGCGAGCTCGCCCGTCCGCCGTCCGCGGCGTCGTCCGGTGCACGGCCGCCCGGTCGGGCGGGCGTCTCCGCGGAGTCGCTCACAGCACCCCCTCGTCGATGAGCTCCGACACCTCGTCGTCCGAGAGCCCGACGATCTGCGTGAAGACGTACCTGTTGTCCTCGCCGAGCAGCGGCGCCGACCGCCAGTTGTCCTGGGAGAGCCGGGAGAACAGCACGGGGCTGCCCTCGAACCGCGCCTTGCCGATGACCGGGTGGTCCATGTCGAAGAAGATCCCGCGGTGGGCGGCCTGGGGGTCGCGCTCGTCGAGGTCCTGCGCGTTCTGCACGGCGCCGGCGTCCACGCCGGCCTCCTGCAGCAGCTCCATGGCCTCGTGCGGGGTCCGCTCACGGGTCCACCGGGACAGGTGCTCGTCGAGCTCGTCCTGGTGCGCGTGGCGGTCGGCCTGGGTGGCGAACCGGGGGTCGGCGGCCCACGCCGGGGAGCCGAGGGCGCCGACGAGCCGCTCCCACCCGGCGTCGTCGAACACCGCGATCGCCACCCAGCGGTCCTCGCCGGCGCTCGGGTAGACCCCGTGCGGCGCGGCCTGGGGGTGCTCCAGCCGGTTGCCCAGGGGGAACCCGGGACGGCGGGTCGCCCGCCCGTTGAGGGTGACGTCGAGCATGTCCGGCCCGAGCAGGTTGATGCCGACCTCGACGGCGGAGACGTCGATGAGCGTGCCCTCGCCCGTCGCCTCCCGGTGGAGCAGGGCCGCCAGCAGCGCCGCCGAGTTGTAGTAGGCGGCCTGGTTGTCCATGTAGGAGAAGCCCCACCCCGACGGCTCGCGGCCCGGGAGCCCGCTGATGAACGACATGCCGCTCACCGCCTGCACCACCGGCCCGTAACTGCGGTACTCCGTGTGCGGGCCACTGTGCCCGTAGCCGCTCATCCGGCCGTAGATGACCCCGGGGCTGAGCTCCTGCAACCGCTCGTAGGTGAAGCCCCAGCGCTCCATGACCCCCGGGGCGAAGTTCTCGGTCACCATCGAGCTGGCCGCGATCAGCCGTTCCGCCAGCTCCTTGCCGCGCGGCTTCTTCATGTCGATGGTCACGCCGAGCTTGTTGCGGCTGTAGTTGTTGAACAGCCCGCCCTTGTCCGGGTCCGGGTTCGGGTCCTCCTCGCCGTAGGCGCGGACGTCGCCCTTGTAGAAGGGCAGCCGGCGCGGCGTGTCCAGCCGGTGCCGGTTCTCGATCTTGATGACCTCGGCCCCGAAGTCCGCCAGCAGCCGGGTGGCGACTGCGCCGACGCCCATCCAGCAGAAGTCGGCGACCCGCACGCCGGCGAGCGGACCGGTCCTCGGCCGCGGGGTGCGGTCGCCGTCCGCTCCGGGGGGCTGCTGCACGGTGCTCATCCGCCTTCGCTGGCCGAGGCACCCGGTCGAATCGGGCGCCTTTCATCATGAGGAACTAGCGGAAGAGTAACCCAGGTCACTCCTCGGTGGAAGCCAGCGCGACCACCGACTTCCCGACGTGGGCGCCGTCGAGCATCGCCAGGAAGGCCGGCCACGCCTGCTCGATCCCGCCCTGGGTGACCGTCTCGAGCTGGCGCACCGTGCCCGCGGCCACCAGGGGCGTCATCTCCGCGAGGAAGCCGGCCCGGTCGTCCTCGTGGTCGGCGAGGAGGAAGCCCTCCATCCGCAGCCGCCGCCAGATCATCAGGAGCAGGTTGCGCGGCCCGGGCACCGGCTCGGTCGAGTTGTAGACCGAGATGGCGCCGCACAGGGCGATCCGGCCGAAGGTGTTCATCACGCGGATGCCCGCCTCCAGCTGCTCGCCGCCGACGTTGTCGAAGAACACGTCGACGCCGTCGGCTCCGGCCCGCGCCATGGCGGCCGCCAGCGCGTCCCGCACCGGCCCCTCCCGGTGGTCGAAGGCCGCGTCGAAGCCGAGGTCGCCGACCAGGCGGGCCACCTTGGCCGGCCCGCCGGCGCTGCCGATCACCGTGGCCCCGCGGGCCTTGGCCAGCTGCCCGGCTGCCGAGCCGACCGCGCCGGCGGCCGAGGTGACCAGGACCGTCTCCCCCGGCTGCAGCCCGGCAGTGCGGGTCAGCCCCACCCAGGCCGTGAAGCCGGTGAGCCCGAGGACGCCGAGGTGCGCCGACGCGGGCACCGGGCCGACGTCGACGACCGTCGCGTCCTCCCCCCGGACGGACGCGTACTCCCGCCAGCCCGCCTCGTGCAGCACCCAGCTGCCCTCGGGGACGGCGGGGTGGCGGGAGGCCACCACCCGGCCGACCGCGTGGCCGGTCATGGGCTCGCCGATCCGGTAGTGCTCGGCGTAGGAGGTCCCGGCCGCCATCCGCCCGCGCATGTAGGGCTCGACGGACATCACGACGTTGCGGACCAGCAGCTCGCCGGGACCGGGGTCGGGGACGTCGACGGTCACCAGGGCCACGTCGTCGTCCACCGGCCGGCCCTCCGGGTGGCGGGCGAGCTGCCACTCCCTGCTGGGGGTCACGCGGGCTCCCTCACGGCGCGGCGAGGCGTCCGCCGTCGACGGCGAGCAGCGCCCCCGTGGTGAAGCTGGCCAGCGGTCCGGCGAGGTACAGCGCCGCGCCGACGATCTCCGCGGGCCGTCCACCCCGGTGCAGCGGCCAGGTCTCGGCCATCTCGGCGAAGGCGGACATGTCCCACCCGCGGCTGATGTCGGTGAAGAAGGGCCCGGCGAGGATGGTGTTCACCCGGACCGCCGGGCCGTAGGCCTGCGCCAGTCCCGCGGTCAGCGTGTTGAGCCCCGCCTTGGCCGCCGCGTAGGGGAGGTCCGCGGCGGTGGGGCGCTGCGACGCCATGCTGCTGATGTTGGTGATCGACCCGGTCGCCCCCGCCGCCACCAGGCGGGAGGCGGTCAGCGCCGAGAGCCGGAACGGCCCCTTGAGGTTGACCCCGATGACCTTGTCGAAGAGCTCCTCGCTGACCTCCTCGAGGCTGGGGTAGGTCGGCGCGATCCCAGCGTTGTTGACCAGCGTGTCGACCAGGCCGAGCTCCTCCTCGACCTCGTCGAGCAGCCGCGGCAGGGCCGCCCAGTCGCCCACGTGCACCCCGTGCGCGGAGACGCGCTGCCCGGTCCGCTCGGCCAGGTCGGCGGCGGCCCGCTCGCACGACTCCTTCTTGCGGCTGGCGAGGGCGACGTCGGCACCGGCCGCGGCGAACGCGGCGGCGATCTCCCAGCCCAGCCCCCGGCCGCCACCGGTCACCAGCGCCGTCCGGCCGCGCAGCGGCCGGGACGCGACCGCGTCGGCCAGGGCGTCGGCCACCTGGTCCGGCTCCAGGGCGGTCACCGCGGCACCTCCCGCCAGGGCAGGTCGCGGTCGACCCGGGGTTCCCCGGGCAGGCCGAGGAGCCGTTCGCCGACGATGTTGCGCTGGACCTCGTCCGAGCCCCCGGCGATCCGGTACCCCGGGGCGCCGAGCACGTGCTCGGTCCACTCGAACGTGCGGCGCTCCCCCGTGTCGGCGATCAGCCGCGGCCCGAGCAGGTCGGCGACCACCCGGGAGACGAGCGTGAGGCCCTCGACCCAGTGCAGCTTCCGCAGCGAGCCGATCGGGCCGGGCTCGTCGCCGGCCAGCCGGCCCTCCCGGTCCCGCATGGCCTGCAGGTGGGCGACCTTCTCGTGGATCCAGACGTCGGCGAGGCGCTGGCGCACGACCGGGTCACCGGTGCGCCCGAGCTGCCGCGCCAGCGCGGACACCTCCCGCCAGCCGCCGCCGGTCTGGTTGTCCGCGCCGCTGTGGCCCCGCTCGAAGCCGAGGGTGGTGAGGGCGACCTTCCAGCCCTGGCCGACGCCGCCCAGCCGGAGGCGGTCGGGGATCCGGACCTCGTCGAAGAAGACCTCGCAGAAGGAGCTCCCCCCGGACATCTGGCGCAACGGCCGGACCTCGACGCCGGGGGTGTCCATCGGCAGGAGGAAGGCGGTGAGGCCCCGGTGCTTGGGCACGTCGGGGTCGGTGCGGGCGATGAGCTCCCCCCAGTCGGCGAACTGCGCGCCGCTGCTCCACACCTTCTGCCCGGTCACCACCCAGTCGTCGCCGTCGCGGACGGCGCGGGTGGCCAGGCCCGCCAGGTCGGAGCCCGCGGAGGGCTCGGAGAACAGCTGGCAGGCCAGCGCGTCGCCGCGCAGCAGGGGGCGGACGAGCTGCTCCCGCTGCTCGGGCGTGCCGAGCAGGCGCACGGTCGGTGCGACCAGGTGCACGCTCACCGACGCCAACTCGTGGGTGCCCGGCGTCCGGTAGGCGGACAGTTCGGCGGCGAGCACCTCCTCGTGGGCGCTCGTCAGTCCCGCCCCGCCGTCCTCGGGGGACCAGGTCAGGGCGCCGTAGCCGGCGTCGAACAGCAGTCGCTGCCACGCGCAGATCCGCTCGAGGAGGGCCCGCTCCTCGGCCTCGCCCAGGTCGTGGAAGACGGCCAGCGAGTGGTCGTCGTCCTGCGCCGGGCGGGGCTCGGCGTGGGCGGCCAGCCAGCTGCGGACCTCCCGGGCGAATGCCTCGAGGTCGGTGTCCGGGGACGCCAGGACCTGCGTGCCGGTCACGCCGTCCCCCCCTCGTACGCAGGCCCGGCCCCGCCGCGGCGGACCACGGCGGGTGGAGGGGCCGAGCGGTCGGGTGACCGGGTGCCGCGGGGAGCCGCGGCAGCGGGGGGACGGGCGGGAATCAACACAGACCTCCAGGGGTCCCGGCCGGCGGGGGCCGTGACGAGGGTCACCTTCGTGGCCGCCCTGAGTACACCGGTGCGACCGAGGCCGCGTCAAGATTCATCCTGAGGAATCCACCGCTCCCGATCCCCGGCCGGGCACGCGCCGGACCCGTCAGTCGGGAACCGGTGCTCCACGGCGGGTCGGAGGACGGGTCGTCACGCCGTCCCGGGAGTGAGGCCGCTGCGGCCGCCGTCGACGACCAGCGTCGCGCCGGTGACGTAGGTGGCGTCGGACGAGGCCACCATGGCGACCGCTGCGGCGACCTCGGCGGGGTCCGCGGACCGACCCAGCGGTGTCGCCCGCACCGCATCCCGCTCCATCGCCGACAGCGGGCCACCGGCGACCGAGCCGGCCACAGCGGCCCGTGCGACCAGGTTGACCCGCACCCCCAGCGGCCCGAGCTCGTGCGCGAGGACGTGCGTCAGCGGGACCAGCGCCCCCTTGGAGACGGAGTAGGCCGCGGCCGAGGGGTTGCCCGACGTGCCGTCGACCGAGCCGAGGAGCACGACGCAGGCTCCCTCCGCCGCTCGCAGGCGGGGCAGCAGGGCCTGCACCGCGGCGACCGGTCCGAGCACGTTGGTGGTCAGGACGCGTGCCCAGGACGCCATCGGCGTGCCGATCGGCGTGCCCGGTTCCAGGGCGAAGTGGGCCAGGACGAGCACGTCGACGGGCCCACCGACACCAGCCGCGACCTGCGCGAGGGCGACCTCGTCGACCAGCCCGGCACGGTGGGTGCGGACGCCGTCGGGGCACGCGCGGAGGGCCTGCTCGTCCTCGTCGACGGCGTGGACCCGGTGGCCGTCCTGGACGAAGCGCTGGACGCAGGCCGCCCCGACGACGTCCCCGACCCCGACGACGACGGCGGTCACGCTCAGCGCACGGTCGCGGGACCGCTCCAGGGCGTGATGGTGCCGTCGCCCCGGTACTCCTGCGGGAGGTCGTCGACCAGGTCCCAGGACATGGCCAGCCGGCCGTAACCGACGCACGTCCCGATGTGGATTCCGAGGTCGATCACAGCGTCCTCGTCGAAGTGCTCACGCAGTTGCGCGAAGACGGCGTCGTCGATGCTGAGGTGGTCGGTCGCCATGAGATCGGCATAGCGCAGGGCGGCCTTCTCGGCGGGGGTGAGGTCGTCCGCCTCCTCCGGCCGTTCGAGGCTGCACACCGCGCCGTCGGTCATGCCGTCGGCGATGGCCACCCCCGACCGGACCGCCATGCAGCTGCGGCAGCGGTTGTGGAAGGCGATGCGCAGGCGCACCAGCTCGCGCAGGCGCGGGGACAGGGAGGTCGCCCGGTCGAGCTCCTCCTGGAGGCGGAGGAAGGCGAGCGCGACCCCGGGGCGGTGGGCCCACACGGTGAACGCTCCCAGTCGCACCCGCTCCTCGGAGGTCGGGTGACCCAGCGCCTCGGCGAGATCGGCGGCGAAGGCGGCGGGGTCGACCGGTGTGACTCGGGACACGCGACGACCGTAGGGTCCGGCCATACCGCGGCGCAATGGTTGCTCATGAGCAATCGCCCTGTGGTCCGCCGACGGGCGACCTGGAGGTCGGAGGCTCGGAGCGGATGTCGGCGCAGCCGTTCCCGATGCCCCTGCGAACGACCGTCACCCAGTAGGGGGAGGACGCCATCGGGACCGTCAGTTACGGACCGCTCGGTACCGATGTACGGGGAGTCGCGCGCTGCCGGAACAGCCGGCAGGCGTCGTCAGGACCCGCCCAGCAGGCCAACGACCCGGAGGAGGCACCGTGGCCGTACAGCTCGAGACCGTCCGGCCCTCCGCCGCGCAGCTGTCGCACGCCCTCGTCGAGGCCACCGCGACGCTGATCTGCGTCGTGGACGGCGACGGACGCATCCTGCTGGCCAACCCGGCGGTCGAGCGGTTCACCGGGCGCCCGGCCACCGACATGATGGGCTGCTACCTCTGGGACGTCCTGGTCATCCCGGAAGAGGCGGATCTCGCCCGCGCCGCCGTCGCCGCCGCGATGGCGGGGGGCCACCTGATCCCCGGTGAGGTCGACTGGCTGGCTGCATCCGGCGTACGCCGGCGCGTGGCCCTGCACCACAGCGTGCTGGCCGATGACATGGGCCGGCCCTACGCCACCGCCTTCGTCGGAACCGATGTGACCGAGCAACGCGAGCGTGAAGCGCTGAGCGTGCTGCAGGCGACCACGGACCCCCTGACCGGGCTGAGCAACCGGCGCGCGGTTTTCGAGGCACTGCGGGACCACCTGGACCCCACGACCGGCGCAGGGTGCGGGCTGCTCTTCTGCGACGTCGACTGGTTCAAGGAGGTCAACGACGAGCACGGGCACGCCGTCGGAGACCAACTGCTGGTTGAGCTGGCACAGAGGCTGCGCCACCTGGCCGGACCCGACGACGTGGTCGCACGGCTCGGCGGGGACGAGTTCGTGCTGCTGACCCCTGACGGGGACCCGACACACCTCCTCGAGCTGGTCCGGAGCCTGGACGAGGGGATGCGTGCGCCGGTCCGGACGTGTGCCGGTGCGATGTCGATCCACATGAGCATCGGCACCGCCGTCGGACGCCCCGGCGAGGATCCCGACGAGCTGATGACCTCAGCCGATCTGGACATGTACGGAGCGAAGAGGCGGCGGCGACGCAGTCGCCCTCGTGCAGCCTCGACGTCCCGCAACCTGTCCGCCTGAGTCGGTCCGCCGCTCGGCGCGCGGCACGCTGCCATCGTGCGGACCGTCGACGCTGTGGTCGCCGTCCGCCCACACCTGCCACGTCCGGTCCACCTCAGGGACAGCGCGCGGCGCCCTCCCCCTGTGCGCCCACCCCGGACTCAGCTCCCGGTCCGCCCCCGCCCCGACCAGGGGGGAGCCAGGTGTCGACGACGGTGTCCGGGTTGAGGGACATCGTCTCGATGCCCTGGTCGACCGGCCACTGCGCGAGGTCGCTGCGGCCGACCGGGTCGTCTCGATGCGGCATGCTCCGGTCCCATGACCGACGTGGATCGCCGCTCTCCACCGTGCGTGCTCGTGATCTTCGGCGCCTCCGGCGACCTCACCGCCCGCAAACTCCTGCCGGCGCTCGCCCGGCTGGCCGGCTACGGCGCACTCCCGCCCGAGGTGGTGCTGGTCGGCGTGGCCCGCACGCCGATGACCGACGACGAGTTCCGCGACCTGTGCCGGCGCAGCGTGTCCGGCGAGGACCACCCGCGGTGGGACGAACTCACGTCGACGGCGCGCTACGTGCACGGCGGCTACGACGACCCCGCCACGTACCAGCGGCTGGCCGACGTGATGACCGAGTGCGACCACGCGCACGGCTGCGCCGGCAACCGGGTCTACTACTTCTCCACTCCCCCGCGGCTGTTCGGGCCGATCGCGCTGAGCCTGGGCAAGGCGGGGCTGTCGGTGCCGGACGGCGACGCGTTCGTCCGCGCCGTCATCGAGAAGCCGTTCGGCTGGGACGAGGCCAGCGCCCGCGACCTCTACGCGGACCTGTCCACCGCGTTCACCGAGGAGCAGATCTTCCGGATCGACCACTACCTGGCCAAGGAGACGGTGCAGAACCTGCTCGCGCTGCGGTTCGCGAACTCGATCTTCGAGCCCATCTGGAACCGCACCTGGGTCGACAACGTGCAGATCACCGTCGCCGAGACCCTCGGTGTCGGCGACCGCGGCGGCTTCTACGAGACCACCGGCGCGATGCGCGACATCGTCCAGAACCACGTCCTGCAGGTCCTGTCACTGTTCCTCATGGAGCCGCCGACCTCGTTCCACGCCGAGGCCATCCGCGACGAGAAGGTGAAGCTCCTGCGCGCCATCCAGCCGCTGGACACGGAGGCGCAGATCGCGGCGAACGCGGTCCGCGGCCAGTACACGCGCGGCGGGACCCGTGACGACCTGATGCCCGGTTACCGCGAGGAGCCGGGCGTCGACCCGCTGAGCACCACCGAGACGTTCGTGGCGATGCGTCTGGAGGTGCAGAACTGGCGCTGGACCGGCGTGCCGGTCTACGTCCGCACCGGGAAGCGGCTGCCGGCACGGGTCACCGAGGTCGCGATGGAGTTCCGCCGTCCGCCCCAGTTGCCGCTGTTCCCGGGGACGACCGAGAACCTCGAGCCGGACGCGCTGATCGTGCGGGTGCAGCCCGACGAGGGGCTGAGCCTGCGGTTCGGTGCGAAGGTGCCCGGGCACGCCTTCCGCGTGCAGAAGGCGTCCATGGACTTCTCGTACCAGAGCTTCGAGGAGGAGTCCCCCGAGGCCTACGAGCGGGTCATCCTCGACGCCCTGATCGGTGACCCCACGCTCTTCATCCGCGCCGACGAGGTCGGTCGGTCCTGGCGCATCGTCGACCCGGTGATGCAGTACTGGACCGCCGACCCCGGCCCCATCCCGCTGTACCAGGCGGCCACGTGGGGTCCTCCCGAGGCGGGGATGTTGATCGCCCGGGACGGCCGGAGGTGGCGCCAGTCCGGGTGACCGGCGAGGCGGGTGCCGGCCCGTCCCGCCGGTCAGCCCGGTGGTGGCGACGTGAGCGAGGCCGGCACGACCCACCGGCGGGTCCCGCGGACGTGCGAGACGAGGGCGTGCGGGAGGTCAGACCTCGATGCCGGTGAGCACCAGGACCCGCTGCTCGGTGAGGTCCTCCATGGCGGCGCGGACGCCCTCTCGTCCGGTCCCGGAGTCCCTGAGCCCTCCGTAGGGCATCTGCTCGGCCCGGAAGCTCGGGACGTCCCCGATCACGACGCCGCCGACCTCGAGCT
The DNA here is from genome assembly GCF_054050575.1 of Blastococcus sp. SYSU D00868. Classification (NCBI taxonomy): domain Bacteria; kingdom Bacillati; phylum Actinomycetota; class Actinomycetes; order Geodermatophilales; family Geodermatophilaceae; genus Blastococcus; species Blastococcus sp. SYSU D00868. The sequence continues at coordinate 44,115 of NZ_JBJGZO010000017.1, read as the reverse complement.
CCCGTGCGGCGCGGAAGGCCAGCGTCAGATCCCGGGTGAAGACGCCGGCCTGCAACCCGAACCGGCTCTCGTCGACCCGCGCGAAGGCCTCGTCGACGGAGTCGACGACGGTGATGACGACGACAGGTCCGAAGACCTCGTCCTGGCTCACCCGGGCATCGGGTGGCACGTCGGCGAGCACCGTCGGGGCGTAGCGGGCCCCGGTGCGCGATCCGCCGGTGAGGACCCGGGCACCGCCGTCCACCGCCTCCGCCACCCACTCCTCGACCCGGCCCGCCGCGGACTCGTCGATGAGCGGGCCGACGTCCGTCGCCTCGTCCCCTGGGTCGCCGTCCCCCAGCGACCGGACGGCGTCGACCACCGCCGCGCACAGTCGGTCGGCCAGGTCGGCGTGGACGAACACCCGCTGCACCGAGACGCAGGACTGCCCCGCCTGGTACATCGCGTAGGTCGCGATGCGCTGCGCCGCCCAGGCGACCGAGGCGTCGTCGGCCCAGTCCGGGGCGACGACGACCGCGGCGTTGCCGCCCAGCTCCAGCGTGACGTGCTTGCGCGGGACGGCGTCGCGGATGGACCACCCCACGGGCACGGAGCCGGTGAACGACACCACGGGCAACCGCGGGTCCCGGACCATCCCCGCCGCGACGTCGTTCGTGACCGGCAGGACCGACCACGCACCCTGGGGCAGCCGGGTCTCGGCGAGCACCTCGCCGAGCAGCAGCGCGGTGAGCGGGGTCGCCGGTGCGGGTTTGACGACCACCGGTGCGCCGACCGCCAGTGCGGGAGCCACCTTGTGGGCCACCAGGTTCAGCGGGAAGTTGAACGGGGTGATGCCGAGGACGGGGCCGCGCGGGGCCCGCCGGACCAGCGCCATGCGGCCGACCGTCGCGGGATCGGTGTCGAGCCGCTGCAGCTCACCCGACCACCGGCGGGCCTCCTCGGCTCCCCACCGGAAGGTCGAGACCGCGCGGGTCACCTCCGCCCGGGACCACCGGAGCGGCTTGCCGGACTCGGCGGTGACGAGCGCGGCGAACTCGTCGCTGCGCTCGGCCAGCCGCCGGGAGACGTGGTCGAGGGCGTCGGCACGCACGTGCGCCGGCGCCGCGGCGAACTCGCGGCGCGCCGCCCACGCGGCGGCCACGGCGGCCTCGACGTCCGACGGGGTGGCCACCGTCGTGCACCCGGCCCCGGCTCCGTCATGGGGCGACCGGACCTCGAGCACCTCGCTGCCGATGCGCGGCCGACCGGCGACCCAGTACGGCTCCGGCCGCATCACCGCCCGCGCACGCTGATGGCGCGGGTGGGGCAGTCCGCCGCGGCCTCCCCCACCGCCGCGGCGTCGGAGGGCAGCGGCCGCCCGGGCAGGACCTGCGCGACGCCGGCGTCCGGGTCGAGGTCGAAGACCTCGGGAGCGGCCAGGACACAGTTGCCGTAGCCGCTGCAGACGCCGGTGTCGACGCGGACGTCCATGGTCTCGGGGCTCCTCACGTCAGCGGGTCGGATCCGGCTGGGCACCGGCGGTCACGTCCACGGGTGACCGGCCGGGGCGGACGGGCGACAGGTCCCCCGCTTCCGCGAGCAGGGCCGTGACCGCCTCCCGCCCGGCGTCGCTCAACCGGACCAGCGGCGGACGGACCCGGTCGGAGGCGAGGAGCCCGCACTCGCGCAGGACCCACTTCGCCGGCGCCGGGTTGGTCTCCACGAACAGCAGGTCGACCAGCGGGTGCAGCCGGTAGTGCAGGTCGAGAGCGGTCTCCCGGTCGCCGGCGACCCAGGCCTCGTACATCCGGCTGACGGCGGTGGGCGCGAGGTTGGCGACCGCGCTGACCATGCCGACGCCGCCCAGCGCGAGCAGCGGCAGCCCGAGCAGCTCGATCCCCGACCAGACCATCAGGTCCCGGCCCGCCGCCCGGATCACCCGGGAGAAGTGCTCGAAGTCCTTCGTCGTCTCCTTGATCCCGACGATGTTCTCGACGTCGGCGAAGAGCCGGGCGACGGTCTCCGGGGCGATGTCCACGGCGGTGCGGGAGGGGACGTTGTAGACGATCAGCGGCAGGTCGGGGTACTCGCGGGCGACGGTGGCGTACCAGTCGTAGAGCCCCTGCTGGGTGGGGCGCGCGTAGTACGGCGTGATGACGAGGACGGCGTCGGCACCGGCCTCGCGGGCGGCACCGGTGAGCGCGATCGTCTCCTCGAGCTTCGCCGACCCGGTGCCCGGCACGAAGGGCACCGCGTCGCCGACCTCGGCAGCCACGGCCCGGAACGCCGCGATCCGCTCGTCGGTGCTCTGCGCCGAGGGCTCGCCGGTCGAGCCGCCGAGGGAGACGCCGTGCGACCCGGAGTCGATCTGCCAGCGGGTGAGGCGGCGCAGCGACTCCAGGTCGAGCTCGCCGTCGTCGGTGAAGGGGGTGACCAGCGGCGCGATCGAGCCGCGCAGGGCCGAGGGGTCCGATCGGAACTTCACGGGTGGGTCTCCTGTCCGGGCCGGACCGCGCGGAGGAACGCGGTGACGGCGGCGAGGTCGGCCAGGCCGGTGCCCAGGCCCTTGAACACCGTCGGGCCGCGCCCGCCGGGTACTCGCACCGCGCCGGTGACGACGTCGGCGAGGCGGTGGACCGGCGACCAGTCGTCGCCGTAGAACTCCCGGAGCTCGCGCGAGGACCGCCGCGCGTTGTCCAGGTCGTCGACCACGGTGAGCCGCGCCGCGGCCAGCAGCCCCGGCTCGAACTCGGCGTTCGCCGGGAGGATCGCGCCGACCGCGTTGAGGTGTGCCCCCTCGGCGAGGACGCCGGCCGGGAGGACGGGCTCGGCGGCCCGCGTCACCAGCGTCACCACCGGCGCGCCCGCGACGGCGTCCGGCACCGTGGCGACCGGCACCGCTTCGACCCCGAGGTCGGCGGTGACCCGCTCGGCCAGCGCGGTACGCCGTCCGGGGTCCCGGCCCCAGACGCGGACCCGGCGCAGCGGGCGGACGGCGCGCACCGCCCGCACCTGGCCCAGCGCCTGCCGCCCGGTTCCCAGCAGGGCCAGCTCGTCGGCGTCCGGGGCGGACAGCCACCGGGTGGCGACGGCGCTGACCGCCGCGGTGCGCAGGGCGCCGAGTGCGCCGGCGCTGACGGCCGCGACGAGGGCGCCGTCGGTGGCGTCGTACGCCGTCACCGTCGCGCTCGCCCCCTGCGGGGTGTTCACCCACGTCTTGAACGCCACCAGGCCGCTGCCCAGGTCGACCGCTCCGAGGGCGTGGGCGCTGCTCGCCGGCGCCCAGGTCGTCATCGTCTTGGCGAGGGTGGTGGCCAGGCCGGTGGACTGGGCGACCAGCACCGACTCCACGGCCTCGATCACGGACGGCAGGTCCAGCGCGCCCCGGACGTCGTCCTCGGTGTGGAAGGGCACCGTCACGGTGCCCGCGGCGCTCACCGGCCGGCCTCGCGCGGTCCGACGTAGCCGGTCAGCCCGGGGTCGGACCCGAGGGTCAGGATCGGGCCGCCCATGTCCTCCTGCCAGATCAGCGACTCCATGCCGATGTGCAGCGGGTGGTCCTGGACGGTGAAGACGGTGATCCCGGCGGGACCCGGGCTGTGCATGTGCTCGCGCCATCCCGGCGCGGACAGCAGCAGGTCCCCGGGACCCCAGTGGATCGTCTCGCCGTCGACGACGCTGAACCCGGTGCCCTCCGCGTGGTAGTTGATGGCGACGGAGTTGTGCCGGTGGCCGGGTGCGTCCTCGGGGATCTCGGGAGCGCCGGGCGGGATCTTCGTGGCGGTGACGAAGAAGCTGTGCGTCGCCCCGTTCCGCCGCTCGGTGGCCGGGTTGTAGTACGCGAGGATCGTCCGCCTGCCGTCTCCCAGCTCGCTGGACAGGTGGCGCGAGACCTCCTGCCAGGGCCAGTGCTGCGCGAGGTTCTCGACGACCTCGATGTCGACGAGCCACTCGTAGCCGCGGACCCTCGACCCGAGGTCGGAGACCGGGAAGTCCGGCGCGGTGCCGCGGTTGTACGAGGAGTCCGTGACAGGGCCGGCGGGGACCACGAGCGAGTCGAGAATCGTCTCGGCGTAGGCCACGCCCAGCGTGGCCAGCAGCGGCGCGTTCGAGTAGACCAGGCGCACCCACGGCCGCTCGCCGGTGTTCCGGTAGCTGAAGACCTCCATCGACGGCAGGTTGCAGACGTCCCAGCGGTCCAGCGCGATGGCGCGCGTGCCCGAGCGGACCTGGCCGCTGCCCTGGATCCCGAGCACCACCTGGCTGCTGTTGCGGCGCACCGGAGTCGTGGACTCCCCCGGCAGCAGCACCTCGACGGTCACGTCGATGCCCGGGGCGAGGCCCCGGCCGGGACCGGTGGCCTCGGGGTGGACGATCGCCGCGGCGCGCCGGCCGTCGACCGGCCGCGGCAGTGCGGCCAGGCGGTCGATCTCGGCCTCGATCTCCGCCGCGGGCACCTTCACCGGCCGCCAGGGTGTGGGGTGCTCGTGCAGCGCGCCGCTGCGGTCGGCGAAGGCGGCCCGGACGGGGGCCTCCCGCCCGTGGGTCGTGGTCATGCGGCGTCCTCCTCGGGATGGGCGGCGGCCGGCTCCTCGTCCACGACCCCGTGGGTGAGGACGCCGACGCCGGTGACGGAGACGGAGAGCTCGTCGCCGGGCGTCAGGAACCGCGGCGGGGTGCGGCGGTAGCCGATGCCCGCCGGTGTCCCCGTGGCGACGACGTCGCCGGGCCGCAGCTCGGTGAAGGTGCTGATGTAGCTGACGAGCGCGGCGAACGAGTGGGTCAGGTGGTCGGTCGAGTCGTCCTGCACCACCTCGCCGTTGAGCCGCGTGGTCACCCGCAGCGGCCCGGCCGGCAGCTCGTCGACCGTGGTGATCCACGGACCGCACGCCCCACTGGCCGGCCAGTTCTTGCCGGCGGTCGCCTGGCCGGAGTGCTGCTGCCACTCCCGCTCGCTGTTCTCGGCCATGCAGGTGACCCCGGCGATGCAGCCGGCGGCGCGGTCCACGCCCACCCGCCGGGCCGGGCGGCCGATGACGAGCGCCGCCTCGCCCTCCCAGTCGAACGCGCGGGCCCCGGCGGGCCGGGTCACGGGCCGGCCGCTGCCGACGAAGGCGTCCGGCCAGCGGAGGAAGAGGGTCGGCCGGTCGCTTCCGGCGCGGACGGCCTCCGCGGCGTGGCCGCGGTAGTTCAGCCCCGCGCAGACCACCTTCGCCCGGTCGGTGAACGGCGGCAGCCAGGCCACCTCGGAGACCGGCCGGCGCATGTCCCCGGTGGCCGGCGTGCCCGCCGCGGGATCGGCCACCAGGGCCTCGAAGGAGGGCAGGCGGTGGTCGACAGCGACGACCTCGGCGCCGTCCACGACGCCGAAGCGCTCAGCCCCGTCGACGGAGAACCGGGCCAGCCTCACGGCGCGACCGTGACGTCGAGACGCCGCAGCGTGGGGAAGACCGGGTTGGGCTCGCGCACGGCGTGCGGCTCGGCGGCGAGGGCGAGGTGCGGGAACGCCGCGGCGAGCTTGCGGAAGGCGATGTCGAGCTCCATCCGGCCCAGGTGCGCCCCGATGCAGGCGTGCCGGCCGGCCGAGAAGCTCAGGTGCGCCTGCGCCGGGCGGTCGACGTCGAAGGCGTCCGGGTCGGCGAACCGGCGCTCGTCCCGGTTGCCCGAGCCGGCGGCGACGACCAGGACCGTCCCCGCCGCCACCCGGCCGCTGTCCAGGTCGAGGTCCTCGGCGGCGAACCGGGTGTACAGCTGCGCGGGCGCCTCCCAGCGCAGCGCCTCCTCGACGACGGCCGCGCTGCGCCCGGGGTCGGCGACGAGTGCGGCCCAGGCCGCCGGGTGGGAGAGCAGCCCGAGCAGGCCGTTCGCCAGCGCGCTCATCGTCGTCTCGAAGCCGGCGTTCAGCACCGAGTGCGCGGTCACCAGGAGCTCCCGCTCGGAGATCTCCCCGGCGTCGAAGGCCCGGATCAGCGCGGTGAGGAAGTCGTCCTCGTCGCCGGGACGGCGCCGGCGGTCGGCGACCAGGTCGCGGAAGTAGTCGAGGTAGTACTGGCAGATCGCCTCGGTGCGGGCTAGCTGGTCCGCGTCGGGCGGCAGCGGCGACAGGACGTGCACGAAGTCCACGGCGCCGCGGATGAGCGCGGGCCAGTCCTCCTCGGGGATGCCGAGGATGGTGCAGACGGCGACCGCGGGCACGTGCTCGGCGAGGTCCGCGACGGCGTCGAACTCCCCCTTCTCCCGCAGGACGGCGACCCGCTCGTCCATCGCGGCGTCCACGGCGTCGTGCAGCCGGCTGACGGTCCGCGGCCGGAACGCCGGCGAGGTGACGCGGCGCAGGCGGGTGTGCTCCGGGGGGTCGGTGAACAGCATCTGCCCGAGGAACATCTCGGCGGCGGCGCCGTCCCCGAGCCACGGCGGCGCGCCGGCCCCCTCCGGCAGCATCCGCACCGTCCGGTCGCGCAGGACCGCGTCGATGTCGGCGTAGCGGGAGACGAGGACGGTCGGCACCGGGCCCGGCAGCTCGAGCAGCGGCGCACGGTCGCGGATCCTGCGGTACGTGCCGTGGCGGTCCCGGTGGAACGCCTCGGACGTCGGGTCGAACAGGGGTGCTTCCACATGCGTCATCGCACGGTCCCATCACGGGTGGGGGCGGTGGAGGAGATCGGGCTCGGAGCGGGACGAGCGGCGCCCTGTTGCCCGTGTCACACGCTAGGGACGGCCGAGGGATAAGACCACTACCGATGTACTGATCCACCGATAAGGCTTCGGTTATGCCAGGCTGGCGGCATGGACGTCCGCGTGTCGCTCCAGCGGCTCCGTGTCTTCTGCCTGGTGGTGGACGCCGGTGGCGTCACCCGCGCCGCGGAACGGCTGCTGGTCGCGCAGCCGGCCGTGTCCGCGCAGCTCCGGGCGCTCGAGACGAGCCTCGGCGCCCAGCTGTTCGTGCGGAGGGGAAGCTCGCTCGTGCTCACGGAGGCCGGCAGCCGCGTCTACCAGTGGGCGACGCAGGTCCTCGCCGGCGCGACGGCCGTCGCCCGGGACATCGACGAGCTCACTCGCGGCACCGCGGGCTCGGTGCGGATCGCGTCGAGCATGGGGATCGGCAGCTACCTCGTCCCCCCGATCATGGCGCGGCTGCGGTCGGAGCGGCCGCACGCGGACATCACCGTCCACGTGGGCGAGCCGGCGACCATGCTGCGCGCCGCGGCGGTCGGGGACGTCGACTTCGCCGTCGCGACCTGGACCCCCACCGGCCACGACGAACTGCGGGCAGAGCTGCTGTGGGAGGAGCCCCTCGTCCTGTGCGCCAGCCCGTCGGGTCCGCCCGACGGCGACGCCGTGCCGCTGACCGCGATCACGCGGCTCCCCTACGTCGGCGTTCCCCAGGACATCGCCTTCCACGGCATGGTCGAGAGCCAGCTCCGGGCCCACGGGGTCTCCGAGTGGCCGCACGTCCTGCGGCTGGGGCACGCCGAACCGATCAAGCGCGCCGTCGCCGAGTACGGCTGGGTGACCCTCGCCCCGCGTTACGCCGTGGCCGACGAGCTCGCCACCGGTCGGCTCCGCGCCGTCGAGATCACCGACGCGTCGCTGCACGAGGGGGTCGGCTTGTACCTGCGCGCGGACGCCTACCTCTCCCCCTTGAAGCAGGCCGCGATCGACGCCCTCCGGGCAGCCGCACCCGGGAGCCCGGCGTGATCGGTCCCCTCGTCTCCCCGACCGTCAGCCCGGTGGTGGGGATGTGAGCACGGCCGGCACGACCCACCGGGGGGTCCCGCGGACGTGCGACACGAGGCCCTCCGCGGCGAGCCGGCGGGTCGAGGGCAGCACCGCGCCGGGAGCGATCGTCCCGGACCGGATCTCGGCGGCGAGGTGCCGGCGCTCCTGCTCGAACGGGGGGAGGCCTCCGTCCGGCCCGCCCGCGGTCGGGACGGCGGTCGTAGCCGGGGTCACGTCCGCGCCGCGCACCCGCACCTCCAGCTTCTCCCCCACGCGCACCAGGTCATCCGCGACCGGCCCCCCGGCGGTGACGTGGTGGTCGTCGCCGGGGAGCCGCGCCTGCTGGGTGGTCGCGACGCGGTCCCCGGGCCGGGTCAGGCGGAGCGCGGCTCCTACCGGCACGACACGCTGCTGCTCGTCGTCCCCAGGAGCTCTGCCTCCACGGGTCCGCCGACTGCGGGTGGCGGCTACGTGATCACCTCCCGCTCCACCGTGGGCCGGTCCACACGATCGGCGCCGCCTGTCTGACGACGCCCGGCACGACCCCCGGACCTGTCAGCCAGGGGACCTGCCGGCTCCCCTGGCCGGCCACCAGCTGGATGCCGCCGTCGAGCACCTCCGGGTCGCCGTCCTCGACGACTCGGCCTTCGTCGCCGCGGAGGAGACAGGAGCTCCCGGCTGGCCCGCCGGCTGCGATCTGCTCGGCCGCGGCGACGAACAGCCGCCCCAGGCCCTGGGGCGCGCCTCCACCGGTGGGCTCGACCGCCACGAGCTGCTGGCCGGCCTGCTCGACCACCCCCGGCACGGGCTGATCCGCCGTCCCACCCGCGCTGTCACGAGGGGGATCAGCGACATCCGGCACCCCACCGGCAGCGAGCGGCTCGGCCGCGGCGACAAGCGATTCACCGGCGTCCTCGGGGACCCCCGCGTCGGGAGGCCCCGCAGCCACCCGCTCCGGCGAGCCCTCCTCGACCGCCTCAGCACCGGGGAGGACGTCGGGCGTCTCCCTCGACCCGTCGGCGGCGACCGGCTCCGCCGCGGCGACCGGCTCGGCCACCGCGACCAGCGCGTCACCGGCGACTGAGTCACCGGCGCCCTCGGGGACCTCCGCGTCGGGAGGCCTGGCAGCCACCCGCTCCGGCGAGCCCTCCTCGACCGCCTCAGCACCGGGGAGGACGTCGGGGGTCTCCCTCGACTCGGCGGCGGCGACCGGCTCCGCCGCGGCGACCGGCTCGGCCACCGCGACCAGCGCGTCACCGGCGACTGAGTCACCGGCGCCCTCGGGGACCTCCGCGTCGGGAGGCCTGGCAGCCACCCGCTCCGGCGAGCCCTCCTCGACCGCCTCGAGACCGGGGAGGACGTCGGGGGTCTCCCTCGACTCGGCGGCGGCGACCGGCTCCGCCGCAGCGACCGGCTCGGCCACCGCGACCAGCGCGTCACCGGCGACTGAGTCACCGGCGCCCTCGGGGACCTCGGCGTCGGGAGGCCCGGCAGCCACCCGCTCCGGCGAGCCCTCCTCGACCGCCTCGAGACCGGGGAGGACGTCGGGGGTCTCCCTCGACTCGGCGGCGGCGACCGGCTCGGCCGCGGCGACCGGCTCGGCCGCGACCACCAGCGCGTCACCGGCGTCGGCGGGCACCTCCGCGCGGGGAGGTTCGGCAGCCACCAGCTCCGCCCGGCCCTCCTCGACCTCAAGACCGGGGAGGACGTCGGGGGTCTCCCCCGACCCGTCGGCGGCGACCGGCTCCTCTGCGATCTCCCTCGCGTCACCCGCGTCCTCCGGGACGTCCCCACCGGTGGACCCCGCCGTCGGGTCCGGGTCGGCCTCCTCGAGGCTGCGCGGCTCGAGGCCCGGGCCGTCACCAGCACCGACCTGCGCCTCGAGGACCTCCGCCGGCTCACCAGGGACCGGCGTCGCCGCGGCGACCATCGGCACGCCGGTGCCCTCCGGCAGGTCCCCGACGGGGACCCCGTGAGCGACGAGCTCCGGGCCGTCCGGCTCGAGCGCCCCGGGCACGGCAGCCGCCGCCGTCACGACCCCGGCATCCGGTCCGGCCACCGGCTCGAGGGCCCCCGGGAGGTCCACGACGACTGGGGTCTCCTGGAACGAGTCGCCCGTCCGGCGCTGGCTGCCCGATCGACGAGGGCGACCACGAGGAGGCGTCACGGCCGACGTCACCGGCGTCGGCCGGGCGTCGCGGGTGATCTGCTGCCGGTCGTCCTGGCCTGCGGCGGTCCCGCTCCCGGCGGCGTCGCACCTGCGTGGGAGCGGGATCTCGCGGGACTGGGGTCGGACCCGGGCTGCGGGTTGCCTCCGGTCCAGGAACTGCTGCATGGGGGCACCGTCCGATCGTCTCGGCCTGTCGGTCAGCCTGGCGCCGGCTGAGGCCGCGATCGTTCAGTCGCGGGGTGGCCGTCCCGGCGCGGACACGCCAGTGCCGGCACCGCACTCCATGGCCCCGGCGCGTTCGTCACCGATGTGACGCTCGTCACCGCACACCGTGGTGATCCCGCTCGCGACCGCCGTCCGGCCATCGGTCAGGGCACGCCTACACGCAGCTCGACCCCAGCCCGTGCGCTTGGGGCCCTTCCGCACGCGCGAAGCGGGCCTCGACCCGCAGTGGGCGGCCGACCGGCGTGGCGCTGCGACGCAGCAGGTCAACCGACCCCGCGCCCCCGGTCGTGCTCCGCGTGGAACCCGCGGACGGCGGCCACGACCTCCTGGGGGCGCTCCTCGGCCAGGAAGTGCCCGCAGTCGAGGGCGCGGCCGGACACGTCGTCGGCCCAGTCCCGCCAGACCGCGAGCGTGTCGTACCAGGCCTCCAGGAGCCCTCGCCCCGCCCACAGCACCTGTGTCGGGCAGCCGATCCGGCGGCCGGCGGCCCGGTCCTCCTCGTCCCAGCGCCGATCGCACGTCGCCCCCGCGCGGTAGTCCTCGCACATCGCGCGGATCGCCTCCGGTTCCCGGGCCCAGCGGCCGTAGTCGGCGACCGCCTCGGCCGGGAACCCCCGGATCGCCCCGCCGAACTCGGCGTCGAAGAGGAAGAACTCGGGGTCCCGCCCGATGAGCCGCTCCGGGACGGGGTGGGGCTGGGCGAGGAAGCCCCAGTGCCAGTAGCCGACGGCGAACCGGTCGTCGGCCCGGGCCCAGACCTCCGCCGTCGGGATCACGTCCATCACGGTCATCCGGCGCACCGCTCCCGGCGAGTCCAGCGCCATCCGGTAGGCCACCCGGCCACCCCGGTCGTGCCCGACGACGTGGAACTCGTCGAAACCCAGCAGGTGCATGAGCTGGACGCAGTCGCTCGCCATGGCCCGCTTGCCGTAGCTCTCGTGCCCGGGGACCGCAGGCGGGCGGGAACTCCCTCCGTAGCCGCGCAGGTCGGGCGCCACGACCGTGAAGTCCTCGGCCAGGTCCCCGGCCACGAGTGCCCAGGCGTAGTGGGTCTCCGGGTAACCGTGCAGCATCAGCAGCGGCGGCCCGGAGCCACCCGTCCGGACGCGCAGCGAGACCTCGCCCACGGTGACCTGCGACAGCGGGAGCTGCTCGAACGCGCGCGGCAGGGAGCGCGCTGCGCCGGCTGCGTGCGGCATCGGCTCTCCCCCCCTCTCGGTCGGCGTCACGGCCGACCGGGGACGAGCGAGGACAGCGGCTCTCCGGCCGCGGCGAAGTAGGTGGAGAGCATGCGGCCGGGGCCCGGCCCCACGTCGAGGGCGTTGTGCGGGGTGCGCGGCGGGATGAGGAAACCGTCGCCGGCCTGCAGGACGAGGCTCGTCCGGCCCTCGATCGCCATCTCCACCGTCCCGGCCACGATGTAGCCGACCTCCTCCCCCGGGTGGACGTGCCAGCCCGACGCGATCCCGACGGGGATCTCGGTCAGCACCTGCACGATCTCGACGCCGGGGACGGAGGACGGGCTCCGCTGCAACTCGGTGCGGCGCAGCCTGTCCGAGAGCTCGTCGCTGCCCGCGGTGACGTCGGTGGTCGGCCGGGATCCCATGGCGTGCCTCCAGCCCGAGGGCGGTCGGTGGTCTCCGGGCGAGCGGAGTCCCCGAGCCTGCCGCCCCGAGGGGAGCCGGGCATCGGTCAGCTGACTGCCGACGCCTCCGCCGGCGGTCCGGGCGTCAGCCGGCCCGCCCCGTCCGCTCGGCGACCACGCTGCGCAGCCGGTCCAGCGCCTCGGCGGCGGCGGCCGGGAGCGAGGGGGCGCGGCCGGCGCGCCAGGACCGGACGGCGACCCGGAGGACGAGGAGCCCGACGCCGGCCTCGAGGAGCGCAGTCTCGTCGGGCGCCTGCAGTCCGCGCAGGCCGGCCAGCCCGCCGGCCAGCGCGACCTCGAGGTCGCGCTGGACGAGGAGGGTCCGCTGCATCAGCCGCGGGTGCCCGAGCACGATCTGGTCCCGCAGCGCGAGGAGGTCGCGCTGCGACTCCAGGAACTGCGCGAAGGAGTCCAGCACGGCGCCGAGGTGCGCCTCCGGGCGCAGGGCGGCGGCGGCGTCCAGTGCCGACCGCAGCGCGGCGGTGAAGCCCTCCTCGTAGGCGAAGAGCACCGCCTCCTTCGTGCCGAAGTGCCGGTAGAAGGTGGCCGGCGCGACCTGGGCCTCGGCGCAGATCTCCTCGACCGTCACCTGGTCGAAGCCCCGGACGCGGAACATCTCCAGCGCCGTCTGCTCGATGCGGGCACGGCGCTGGGCGCGGGTCCCGCCGAGCCGCGCGCTGGTGACCATGACCGTCGACCCACCCCGGTGTCCGACCGACCGATGCGGTCGCCACTATCCCGGTGCCGGCCCGCGAACGGCCATCCGCGCCGGCCGACACCGTCACATGACCGATGCCGCACCCCGGTCGCCCAGGGCAACGTCCCGGCCGCACGACGCCGACGCGCGACATCCCGCCGCGCGTCCGGACGCCCGCTGCAGCACCCCGGAGGAGCCAGTCATGACCCAGAGCACCCCTGCCGGCGAGCGGCCGACGGTCGCCCTCGTCCACGGTGCCTTCGCCGACAGCTCGGGCTGGAACGACGTCACCGCCCAGCTCCTCGCCGAGGGGTTGTCCGTGCGGGCGGTGTCCAACCCGCTGCGCGGCATCGCCCACGACGCCGCCTACGCGGCCAGCGCGTTCGCGCAGATCCCCGGCCCCGTGCTCGCCGTGGGGCACTCCTACGGCGGGGCGGTCATCACCAACGCCGCGCTGCAGGCCGGCAACGTCGTGGGCCTGGTCTACGTGGCCGGGTTCGCCCCCGACGAGGGAGAGACGCTCCAGGACATCGAGGCCGGCTCCAAGGACAGCGTGCTGGACAGCGCCCTCGTCCCGCGCACCTACCCCACCGGGGACGGCGGCACGGAGACCGAGCTCTACATCGACGAGGAGCGGTTCCACGACGCCTTCGCCGCCGACGTGACCGAGGAGCAGGCCCGCGTGATGGCGGCGACCCAGCGGCCCATCTCCGTCCGCGGCTTCGGCGAACCGACCTCGGCGCCGGCCTGGCGCAGCCTCCCCTCGTGGGCGGTGGTGCCGACCGGGGACACGGCGGCCGGTGCGGACGTGCTGCGGCGCATGGCCGAGCGGGCGGGGGCCCGGATCACCGAGGCCGACGGCTCGCACGTGATCATGGTGTCGCAGCCGAAGGTGGTCGCCGACGTCATCCGCGACGCCGTGCGGGAGTCCTCGAGGACGCCGTCCTGACGGTCCGGTCCGCACGTCGAGCGCCCGTCCGGCCGGACGGGCGCTCGGCATGCGGGGCCTCGCGAGGCACGGCTCGGCGACCGCCGGCGAAGGCGAAGGTCCCTGGTCCCGGCGTCCTGGACTGAGAGAGGCTCTCAGTCGCCAGACCAGCCGGAGTCGCCCGGGTCGCGGGCGGGCGAGGGGGCAGGATGCCCGTCCCCGTACCGGCGAGCGGGCCGCCCGGCGGCCTGGTGGGGCGCGCCGCCGAACTGGCCCAGCTCGGCTCGTTCCTGGACGCCGCGCTCGCGGACGGCGGGGCGCTCCTCCTCGCCGGCGAACCCGGGGTCGGCACGTCGGCCCTCCTCGGGGCGGCCGCCCGGCACGCCGCCGCCTCCGGGGCACGGGTTCTGCGCGCCGACGGGGTGGAGCTCGAGGCGGAGACGGGCTTCGCCGCCCTCCACCAGTTGCTGGGCCCGCTGCTCCCCTCGCTCGGACGCCTGCCCCGCGCCTCCGGCGAGGCGATCCGCGTGGCCCTCGGCCTCCGCGCCGGAGCGGAGCCGGAGCGGCTGCTGCTGTCCTCGGCGGTCCTGGAACTGCTGCAGGCGGCCGCGGCGACCCGTCCGGTCCTGCTCGTCGTCGACGACCTCCACTGGGTGGACGGGTCCAGCCAGTGGGTCCTGGGGTTCGTGGCGCGGCGCGCGCCGGGCCGGCGCCTCGGCGTCCTCGGGGCCGGTCGCACGGAGCAGGCGGGCCCGCTGCTCACGGCCGGCCTGCCCACCACCGAGATCCGGCCGCTGGACGAGGACGCCGCCGCCGGGCTGCTCGAGGCCCGCTTCCCGACGCTGGCCGCCCCCGTCCGACGGCGGGTCCTGGCGGCCGCCCAGGGCAACCCCCTCGCCCTGGCGGAGCTCCCCACCGTCCTCACCGAGGCCCAGCGCACCGGCTCGGCCCCGCTCCCACCGTGGCTGCCGCTGAGCGCCCGGTTGAGGCGGGGCCTCGCCCGGCAGCTGACCGCGCTCCCCGACCGGACCCGGCTGCTGCTGCTCACCGCCGCCCTGGAGGGGACCGGTGACCTCGCGACGCTGCGCGCCACGACGGCCGACGAGGCCTGGCTCGACGACCTCGCCCCCGCCGAACGCGCCGGCCTGGCCCGGGTGGACCTGGCACGGGGCCGGGTCTCCCTGCGCCCCCCGCTCCTCGGCACGGCGGTCGTGGAGTCGGCCACCAGCGGCGAGCGCCGCCGCACCCACGCCGCGCTCGCCGGCGCGCTGCTCGACCAGCCCGACCGCTGCGCGTGGCACCTCGCCCGCTCCGTCGTCGGCACCGACGACCTGGCCGCCGGCCTCCTCGAGGAGGCGGCCCGGCGGGCCCGGCGCAAGGGCGACGTCGTCCGCGCCGTCACCGCGTTCGTCCACGCCGCGGAGCTGTCGGCCGAGGGCGGGACGCGGGCGCGCCGGCTGGCCGCGGCCGCCTTCGTCGGCGCGGAGGCCGCCGGCGACCTGCGGGCCGTGCCCGAGCTCCTGTCCGAGGCGCGCGACGCCGACCCGGGGACCGCCGGCTCCACGGAGGTGCCGGTCGCCGCGGCCCACCACCTGCTCAACGGCGAGGGGGACGCGGCGACGGCGCACCTGTTGCTCGTCCGTGCCGTCACCCACGCCCTCGACCGGGGGGCCGGCCCGGACACGGTTGACGACGCCCTCCACAGCCTGCTGCTCGTCTGCCACTTCGGCGGTCGGGAGGAGCTCTGGCGCCCGTGGGAGGGGGCGCTGGCGGCGCTCGGCGCGGCCGTCCCGCCGGTGCTCGAGGTCTCCCGGACCGTCTTCGCGGACCCGGTGCGGGCGACACCCGAGGCGCTGGCCCGGCTCGACGACCTCGTCGCGACCGCCCACGCCGAGGTCGACCCCAGCCGCGTCGTCCGGATCGCGACCGCGGCCCTGTACGCCGACCGCGTCGCCCGGTGCCGACCGGCGCTCTGGCGCGTCGTGCGGGACGGTCGCGGGGGCGGCGCGGTCGCCTCCGCGGTCCACGCCCTGGTGCTCCTGTCGTACGACGCGTTCGAGGCCGGCCGCTGGGACGAGGCCGAGCGGACGGCCGCGGAGGGGATCGCCCGGGGCGGCGAGCTGGGGTACGACCTGGTGACCCTGACCGGCGTCTACTGCCAGGCGCTGCTGGCCGCGGCACGGGGCGACGAGGTGCGGGCGCACGCCCTCGCGGAGGAGATGCTCCGGTGGGCGACCCCCCGCGGGCTGCGGGTCTTCGAGGACTTCGCCGCACGGGTCCGCGGACTCGACGCCCTCGGCCGGGGCGACGCCGCGGCCGCGTACGAGCACCTCACGCGGATCAGCGGGGCCGGCGCGTTCCCGCCCCACGCACCGGTCGCGGTGCCGGTGGCCATGGACCTGGTCGAGGCGGCCGTCCGCACCGGACGTACCCGGGAGGCCGAGGCCCACGTCGCCGCGATGAGCCGCGCCCCGCTGTTCGCCGACCCGGCGGGGCACGCGCTGGCGGCCGCCGGGTCCGCCGCCCTCGTCGCCTCCGGGGAGGAGGCGGTGCTGCTGTTCGACCGGGCCCTCGCGCTGCCGGGCGCGGCGCGGCACCCCTTCCAGCGGGCGCGGATCCGGCTGGCCTACGGCGAGCACCTGCGCCGGGCGCGACGGATGCACGCGGCGCGGACCCACCTGACGGGCGCCGCGGAGGACTTCCGGACGCTGGGGGCCGGCCCCTGGGTCCGCCGCGCGGACGCCGAACTGCGGGCCACCGGCCTGGCCCGGGGCGGCCCGGAACCCGGGGCCGCGCCACACGCGCTGACCTCGCAGGAGCACGAGATCGCGATGCTCGCCGCCTCGGGGCTGTCCAACAAGCAGATCGGCAGCAGGCTCTACCTGTCGCCCCGGACGGTGAGCGGGCACCTGTACCGGGTCTTCCCGAAGCTGGGCATCACCTCGCGCGCGGCGCTCCGGGACGCGCTCGGCACCCCCGCCGGCCGGGCCGTGGAGGTCAGCTGACCGATGCGCCGCCGGCGGGACGCGGGGACGCCGAGCCGATCAGCGCCCGGCACATGTCCATGAGGTCGACGATGCCCACCACCCCGCCCTCGCTGACGACGACCAGGTGGTGCAGACCCCGGTCGAGCATCAGGCGCGTGGCGTCGTCGACGGGCGTGCCGGGGGCCACGGTCACCGTCTCGCGCGGCAGGAGGTCGCTGATCCGCGCCCGCTCGAGGTCCTCGCCCCGCGCGACGGCCTGGGTGACGTCCCAGTCGGTGACCACTCCCAGCGGCGCCCGGGTGCTGCCGTCGGTGGTGACGACGAGCGCGCCGTCGCCGGACCTGCTCATCAGGTAGGCCGCCGCGGCCAGGTGCGCGCGCAGCTCGACGGTCATGGTGGCCGGCCGCATCAGGTCGCCGACCGTCGTCGGCCGGACCTGCTCCGCCACAGGCGTCGCCGCCGGGGTCCCGCTGGTGGACACGGCCATCCCCCTCCTGCCTCCCCGTGGTCGCCGGTCACGGTCGTCCGCCGCGACGCCCGGCGGAAGGGTCGACCGACCCTCGCGGGCACCGCCGGGATCGTCGTCCGCCGGTGCGCCGCTCCCCCTCGCACCGGCGACGGCCCAGGCCGGTGCGGCAGACGAGTCATCCGGCGCATGCAGCGCACCACCGTCGGCCCCTACCGTCGCGACCACCCCCGGGAGGGAGCCCCCATGGCCGTGCTGTCGCGTGGATTCGGCCGCCAGAGGCGTGCGGCTCGAGAGGACGGCCGGCTGCCACCCGGCCAGTACGACGTCGGGGACGGCTTCCCGGTGCTGTCCGCCGGGCCCACGCCGCACACCCCGCTGACCCGCTGGGACCTCACGGTCTCCGACCAGACCGGCGAGCTGCGCCGGTGGGACTGGGAGGAGTTCCGGGCGCTGCCCCGCGAGGCGCTGTCGGTCGACATCCACTGCGTCACCACGTGGAGCAAGTTCGACACCCGGTGGGAGGGCGTCTCGGTGGACACGTTGCTGCAGGACCGGCCGGACACGGCCCGCTACGTGGTGGCCTGGTCCGACGGCGGCTACACCACCGATCTACCGCTGGAGGACGTGACCGGCGGCCGCGCCTGGGTGGTGGACACCTACGACGGGCAGCCGCTCGCCCCCGAGCACGGCGGCCCGGCCCGGCTGCTCGTGCCGCACCTGTACCTGTGGAAGAGCGCGAAGTGGCTGCGGGGCCTCACCCTGCTGCCGCACGACGAGCCCGGCTTCTGGGAGACGTTCGGGTACCACGCCCACGGTGACCCATGGCGCGAAGAGCGGTACAGCGGCGACTGAGCTGGCTGCGCGCCAGGCTCCTGGAGAACCGGCCGGAGAGCCCCCGGGTGCACCGGCTGGTGTTCGGCGTGCCCGACTGGGCCGGGCACCTGCCCGGCCAGCACCTGGTCGTCCGGCTCACGGCGGAGGACGGGTACACCGCCATGCGGAGCTACTCCCTGGCGTCACCGCCCGAGGTCCCCGAGCTGCACCTGCTGGTCGAGCGCCTCGACGGCGGTGAGGTGTCGCCCTACCTCGTCGACGAGCTCGCCCAGGGCGACGAGCTCGAGCTGCGCGGGCCCATCGGCGGCTACTTCGTGTGGTCCGCGGCCGCCGACGAGGAGGGGACGGCGGAGGCGCGGCGGCCGGTGCAGCTGGTCGCGGGCGGGTCGGGCGTCGCGCCCTTCGTCGCCATGCTCGACCAGCACCGGCGGGTCGGCTCGGCCACCCGGGTACGCCTGCTGTACTCCGCGCGCACCGGGGAGGACGTCCTGGCCCGGGACGTGCTCGGCCCCGAGACGACGGTGACGCTGACCCGCGGGGCGCCGGCCGGGTGGACCGGCGAGTCCGGCCGGATCGACGCCGACATGCTGCGCCGGTGCTGCTTCGGCCCGGACGAGGACCCGCGGGTCTTCGTCTGCGGCGCCACGACGTTCGCCGAGTCTGTGAGCTCGGCCCTGGTCGGGCTCGGCCACCCACCGTCGTCCATCCGGATCGAACGCTACGGAACCCCTGGAGAGCCACCATGACCGTCCCGACCGGCACCGTGGACACCACCGACGCGCGGCGGCTCGACGGCAACGCGGCCGCCGGCCTGCTCGCCGACCTCTTCACGGTCGACCTCACCACCGCGCGGTCGCGCTGCGCCTCCTGCGGGACGACGTCGATGCTCGGCGCGCACCTCCTGTACGCGGACGCGCCGGCGCTCGTGCTCCGCTGCCCGAACTGCGCCGACGTGGTGCTCCGCTACGCGCGACAGGAGGACCGCATCCTGCTCGACCTGCGCGGCGCCGAGCTGCTGGCCGTGCCGGTGGCCGCTGCACCGAACGGGTCGGATGACGCATAGCGGGCCGCCCCCGCGCGCCTAGCGTGGCCCTCGCCCGGCCGGCCGCGGCCCACGACGGCCGACTCCCCGCCCCCGAGGAGGACCGATGCCCACGCAGACCACGGATCTCCTCCTCCCCGAGGACCTCGGGGACGCCGGGCGGGCGAGCCGGCTCCCGGACGGCGACCGGGCCGCGCTCTCCGCCGTCGCGGACTGGATCGGCACCTTCATCGTCCGACCGCACGCCGAGCTCGGCCGGCCCGGGCCCGTCTGCCCCTTCGTCCCGGGGT
Organism: Blastococcus sp. SYSU D00868; assembly: GCF_054050575.1. Lineage (NCBI taxonomy): Bacteria > Bacillati > Actinomycetota > Actinomycetes > Geodermatophilales > Geodermatophilaceae > Blastococcus > Blastococcus sp. SYSU D00868. The sequence goes on along the minus strand of NZ_JBJGZO010000017.1, from coordinate 25,130 downwards.
CCCTGGAGCGCCGGACGCTCCGGCTGGCCGCCGAGCGGATCACCGGCCGGGACGCGCGGTCGGTCGCCGAGCTCGTGCAGGGGTACCGGACGCTGTTCCGGGCGATCGAACCCGGCGACGGGCCCGACGCCCAGTACGACGTCATCGTGGTCGTCTTCCCCGACCTGCCGGCCGACCGCGCCCGCGGCGTCTTCGACGAGGTCCTGGGACGACTCGCCGTCCCGTCCTACGACGAGGACGGGATCGTGTTCGGCCCGTTCTACGACGGCCACGAGGGGACCGCCGTCCACAACCCGGACTTCCACCCGTTCCGGTCGCCCGTGCCGTTCCTGTTCATCCGGCGTGCGGTGGTCGACGACTGGGTGTTCTTCCTGGACCAGCCGGACTGGCTCGACCGCTGGGCGCGCCGCTTCGGCGCGGCCGCGGTCCACGCCCTCGCCGAGGAACTGCGCCGCAGGCCGGAGCGGGCGCCGCGCGACTGAGGCCGCCGCGGCGTCCCCCCGGCGCGCACGAACGGAGGAACCCGTCATGGACACCGAGCGCTCCCTGCTCGACGCGATCCGCGAGGCCGTCCGCGGCCCCGGCTGGGCCCCCGGCCGGCGCCCGCCCGGCGGCCGGATGCCGTCGCTGGACGGCGCCACCGGCTGGCTCAACTCACCGCCGCTCACGGCGCAGGACCTGCGCGGCCGGGTGGTCGCCGTCCAGTTCTGGACCTTCACCTGCATCAACTGGCTGCGCACCGCCCCCTACGTGCGCGCCTGGGCCGACGCCTACCGCGAGGCCGGCCTGGTCGTGCTCGGCGTCCACACCCCCGAGTTCCCGTTCGAGCACGACCCGGCCAACGTCCGCCGGGCGGTGGCGGACCGGCGGATCACCCACCCCGTCGCCCTGGACGGCGGCTACGCGGTGTGGTCGGCGTTCGCCAACATGTACTGGCCGGCCCTCTACCTCGTCGACGCGCAGGGGGAGATCCGGTACTCCCACTTCGGCGAGGGCGCCTACGAGGAGTCCGAGCGGGTGGTCCGGCAGCTGCTCGCCGAGGCGGGCGCCCGCGACCGGCTCCCGGACCCGGTCCGGGTCGAGGGCTCCGGCATCGAGGCCGCCGCCGACTGGACCGACCTCGCGTCGGCGGAGACCTACCTGGGCGCCGAGCGGACCGAGGGCTTCGCCTCGCCCGAGGGGGCGGCGTCCGGCCGCCCGCGCCGCTACACCACCCCGGCCCGGCTCCCCCTGGGCGCGTGGGCGCTCGACGGCGCCTGGACGGTCGAGCCGGACGCCGTGCGGCTCGAGGAGCCGGGCGGCCGCCTCGCCGTCCGCTTCTCCGCCCGCGACCTGCACCTGGTGCTGACGCCGCCGCCGTCCGGGGCCCCGGTCCGGTTCGAGGTGCGCCTGGACGGGCGCCCTCCGGGCCCCGACGCCGGGGACGACGTCGACGGCGACGGCACCGGAACGGCCACGGAGCCGCGGCTGTACCAGCTCGTCCGTCAGAGCGACCCGACCGCCGAGCGCACCTTCGACATCCGGTTCGGCGAGCCCGGCGCGCGGGCCTTCGCCGTCACCTTCGGCTAGCCCGGCCCTCCCCCGTACAGAGAGGCACCGCCATGACCACAGCCGCGCAGGAGACCGGCCAGGCCATCCGCCCGATCCGGCTGGACGTCCCCGAGGAGGCGCTCACCGAGCTCCGCCGGCGCCTCGCCGCCACCCGCTGGCCGACCCGGGAGCTGGTGACCGACCGCTCGCAGGGCGTCCAGCTCGCCCCGATGCAGGAGCTGGCCCGCTACTGGGCGACCGAGTACGACTGGCGCCGGTGCGAGGCGCGGCTGAACGCGCTGCCGCAGTTCGTCACCCGCATCGACGGGGTCGACGTGCACTTCCTGCACGTGCGCTCGCCGCACGCGGACGCGCTGCCCCTGGTCATGACGCACGGCTGGCCGGGCTCGGTCGTCGAGCTGCTGGAGACGGTCGGCCCGCTGACCGACCCGACCGCGCACGGCGGCGACGCCGGGGACGCCTTCCACCTGGTGCTGCCCTCCCTGCCCGGGTACGGCCTCTCCGGCGAGCCGACCGAGCCGGGCTGGGACGTCGCCCGCGTCGGGCGGGCGTGGGCCGAGCTGATGACCCGCCTCGGCTACGACCGCTACGTGGCCCAGGGCGGCGACGTGGGTGCCGGCGTCACCGACGCGATGGGCCGCCAGGCACCGTCAGGGCTGCTGGGCATCCACCTCAACCTGCTCGTCACCGCGCTGGGCGGCTCCCTGCCGGGTGACACCGAGGAGGAGCGGGCCGCCCTGGACGCGCTCGCGACCTTCCGCGCCGGCGGCTTCGCGTACTTCCTCGAGCAGGCGACCCGGCCGCAGACCATCGGCTACGCCCTGCTCGACTCACCGGTCGCCCTGGCCGCCTGGATGCTCGACCACGACACCGACAGCTACTACAAGATCGCCCGGGCCTTCACCGACGGCCGGCCGACGGGCAACCTGACCCGGGACCACGTGCTGGACAACATCACCCTGTACTGGCTGACCGGCACCGGCGCCTCGGCGGCCCGGTCCTACTGGGACAGCTACGGGGTGGCCGCGACCGCGGCGGCGGCCGCGCGGGCGCCGGTCGACGTCTCGGTCCCGGTCGGCTTCACCACGTTCCCCGGCGAGATCTGGCGGACCCCGCGCCGCTGGGCCGAGCAGAGCTACCCGACCCTCGCGTACTTCAACGAGGTCGACCGGGGCGGCCACTTCGCCGCCTGGGAGGAGCCCGAGCTGTTCACGACCGAGGTCCGGGCCGCGTTCCGTCCGGTGCGCGCACCGCGGATCCCCGAGCCGCGAGCCTGAGGGGGACGACGCCGTGACCGCCGTCGCGCAACAGACCGGCGAGGCCGTCCGCCCGTTCCGGGTGGCCGTGCCCGAGGAGGCGCTCGTCGAGCTGCGCCGTCGCGTCGCCGCGACGGTCTGGCCCGACCGGGAGACCGTCCCGGACTCCAGCCAGGGGGTGCCGCTGGCGACGATGCACGAGCTGGCGCGCCACTGGGCGACCGACTACGACTGGCGCCGCTGCGAGGCGCGCCTGCAGGCGCTGCCGCAGTTCGTCACCGAGATCGACGGGCTCGACATCCACTTCCTGCACGTCCGCTCGCGGCACGCGGACGCCCTGCCGATCGTCGTCAACCACGGCTGGCCCGGCTCGATCATCGAGCAGCTGAAGATCATCGACCCGCTGGTGGACCCCACCGCGCACGGCGGGAGCGCCGCCGACGCCTTCCACGTCGTGATCCCGTCGATGCCGGGCTACGGGTTCTCCGGCAAGCCGACGAGCACGGGCTGGGGCCCGGAGCGCATGGCCCGGGCCTGGGCCACGCTCATGGATCGCCTCGGCTACCCCCGCTACGTCGCCCAGGGCGGCGACTGGGGCGCCTTCGTCGTCGACCAGATGGGACTGCAGGCCCCGCCGGGCCTGCTCGGCATCCACACCAACATGCCGGCGACCGTGCCGGCCGACGTCAACGCCGCCGCGCTGGCCGGCGCGCCGCCGCCCGCCGGGCTGTCGGCCGAGGAGCGGCGCGCCTACGAGCAGCTGATCCGGACCTTCGGCCAGGTGGAGTACGCGCGCTACATGGCCGCGCGCCCGCAGACCCTGTACGGCATCGCGGACTCCCCCGTCGGGCTGGCCGCCTGGCTGCTGGACCACAACGACGCCGACGGGCAGCCCGCCGCGGCGGTCACCGCGGCCCTCGAGCGGACCGCGAGCAGCACCGGCGAGCTGACCCGCGACGAGGTCCTGGACAACATCACGCTGTACTGGCTGACGAACACCGGGGTGTCGGCGTCACGGCTGTACTGGGAGTACCGGGGCGGCTTCTTCGACGCGAAGGGCGTCACCCTCCCGGTCGCCGTGAGCGTCTTCCCCGGTGAGCAGTACGAGGCCCCGCTCAGCTGGACCGAGCGCGCCTATCCCGGGCTGGTGCACTACAACCGGCTCGACCGGGGCGGGCACTTCGCCGCCTGGGAACAGCCGCAGCTGTTCGTCGAGGAGCTCCGGGCGGGCTTCCGGTCGCTGCGCGGACCGGCGATCCCCGAGCCACGGGGCTGACCGACCCGCGCCCCCGCGCACGCTCAGCGGACCGGCGACCCCGGCGGGACCACCCGCGCGCCCGGGCGCAGGGTCGCCGAGGGCACCAGCCGGCGCCCGCATCGCGTGCAGAACCTGCTCCGCCGGTCCGGTTCGGCCACCCGGGTGCAGCACATCGGCGTCTCCTCCGCGTCGTCGTGGTCGCGTCGTCGTGGTGGTCGAACGGTGCCGCGCGGGCAGGCCGGCGGGCGCCGGACGACGCGGCGTGGGACGAGTCGTCACGAGACCGTCACGGGCGCCCCCGGACGGTGTCCGGCGAGGACGGCGCCGGTCGCGGCAGGGCAGACGGCGCGGCGACGACCTGGCACGCTGGCGCCCGTTCGTCCCCCGACCGGGAGGTGGATCGGCATGACCGACCCGTACGGCACCGACGGAACGGACCCGGAGGAGGCCTCGGGGCTGCTCGACGCCTCCGACACGCTCGAGGACCTCGGCGGCGTCGGCGACGTCCTCGACCGGGGCTGGTCCCCGGCGGAGCGGCCGTGGGGCGTCGACGAGTGGGGCACCACCGGCGAGGAGGAGTCCGCCGGGGAGAGCCTGGACGGCCGCCTCGCCCGCGAGCTGCCCGACCTCGACGACCCGGAGGGCGACGGTCTCGGCGACACCTCCGACACCGACGGCGAGCCCCTCGACGACGAGGTCGGGGACCGGCGCGCCGGCCGGCTGGTCGAGGACGACGGCGAGTGGGACGACGAGGAGCCCGAGCTGTACGCCTCCGACGTCGGCATCGACTCCGGCGCCGCGTCGGCGGAGGAGGCGGCCGTGCACGTCGTCCCGGAGCGCGACCCGGACCGGGCGGCCACCTGGGGCGACCCCTCCTCCTGACCGCGGGCGACCCGGGTCAGGACGACGCCGGCCCGGCGGGGGTCGTGGCCAGCGGCGGCGCGTCGATCGCGCAGTGCCGGGCGGCCGGCTGCGCGGCCGGCTCCTCGCGGACCGGACGCCGCGGGAGCGCCGTCGCCGACACCAGCGCCCCGGCCGCCATCAGCCCGGCGCAGATCAGCATCGAGGTGGCGAAGGCCGGGTCGAGCGTGGCCGGGTCGGTCAGGCTGGACCCGACCCCGGAGAGCAGCGGCAGCACGGCGACGGCGAGCAGCCCGGCCGTGCGCGCGACCGCGTTGTTCACCCCGCTGGCCACGCCGGCGTGCCGGTCCTCGACGGCGGTGAGGGCCGTGGCCGTGAGCGGCGCGACCGTCAGCGACAGGCCCAGGCCCAGCAGGGTCACCGCGGGGAGCACGTCGGCCACGTAGGTGGCGCCCGGGCCGATCCGGCTCATGAGGACCAGGGCGGCCGCGCACATCCCGCAGCCGACGGTCATCGGCAGCCCCGGCCCGACCGCCGACGCCAGCGCCCCGGCCCGCGCCGACAGGACCAGCATCAGCAGGGTGAGCGGCAGCATCGAGCTGCCCGCCGCCAGCGGCGAGAAGCCCGCCACGACCTGCAGCTGGACGACGACGAGGAAGAAGACGCCGCCGAGCGCGGCGTACACGGCGAAGGTGACGACCGTGACCGCGCTGAACGTGCGGGAGGCGAACAGCCCCAGCGGCAGCAGCGGGTGCGGCGTGCGCCGCTCGGCCCACACGAACAGGGCGAGGGCGACGCAGCCGGCGGCGATCGTCCCGACCACGAGCGGGTCCCCTCCCCCGCTGCCGGCCCACGCGGTCAGCCCGTAGGTCAGCCCGCCCAGTCCGAGCCCGCAGAGCAGCGCGCCGGCGACGTCGACGCCCCGCGCCGCCTCCGGGTCGACCGACTCCGGCACGTGCCGCGCCGTCACCCACAGCACCGCCGCGGCCAGGGGCACGTTGATGAGGAAGACCAGCCGCCAGCTGGTCGCCTCGATGAGGACGCCACCGAGCAGCGGGCCGAGCGCGCCGGCCACGCCGGTCAGCCCCGACCACGCGCCGATGGCCCGGCCGCGGTCGTCCGGCGCGAAGGACGCCTGCAGGATCGCCAGCGAGCCGGGCGTCAGCAGCGCCCCGCCGACGCCCTGGGCCGCGCGGGCGGCGACCAGCGTGCCGATGCTCGGCGCGACGGCGCAGGCCAGCGAGGCCGCGGCGAACACGACGACGCCGACCACGAACACCCGCCGGCGGCCGAACTGGTCGCCCAGCGAGCCGCCGAGCAGGATCAGCGCCGCCAGCGGCAGCGTGTAGCCGTTGGCCACCCACTGCAGCCCGGCCGGGGCGTCGCCGAGGTCGCCGCCGATCTGCGGCAGGGCGATCGTGACGACGGTGCCGTCGATGAAGGCCATCCCGGAGCCCAGCACCGTCGCCAGCAGCACCCAGCGTCCCGAGGCCTGCCCGTAGCGGAGGCCGCCCGGCGCCCCGGCTGCACCCGTGCTGCTCATCGGCGAGGACCCGTCCCTGTGCGGTCGGCGGCGGTGCCTGCGCAGCCGCACCCGGAGGGCCAGCCTCCACCCGTTCCGGCCGGCCGGGAAGGTGCCGTCCGTCCCGGGTGGGGGGGATCCCGGGACGGACGGCCGCTCGACGCCGGCCCGGTCAGCGGGTCCGCGACGCGCCCACGCGGCGACCGGACCGGGCGGCGGAGCCCAGGTGGATCCCGGTGTGGAAGGACGCCGGGGCGTCCACCGAGGCGTCGGCGTCGACGCCGACGCCGAGCCGGTCGACCAGCTCGCCGCCGAGCCAGCCGGTGACCAGCGCGAGCCCGGCGGCCACGAGCGCGAGGGCCAGCGCCGCGCCGGTGGGCACGTGGCCGGGCTCGTCCCCGCGCAGCAGCCAGCTGACCGCGAACAGCACCACCACGACGACGTTGCCCAGCCCGTGCACCGCGCCCACCCGGCGGGCGCGCGTGCCGGCCGGGATGCCCAGGTAGTCGATGGCCCCGAAGACGGCCGCGAACAGCCCGGAGAGCACGCCCGCCGCGATCATGTAGTAGCTCGCGATCGTGAAGCCGTCCCGGTCGGTGGCCAGCTGCAGCAGGTCGAACACGACGGCCGTGGCGAGCAGCCCGAGCGGGAAGGCCACGAGCTGCTGGTGGATCGGGTGGCCGGCCGCCTTCGCGGAGCTCTCGACCATGGGTGCCTCCTCGGCGACGGGATCGCGGTGGTCACCGGCGCGGCGGGTCGCCGGCCGGCCGGTCGAACGTCGTCCACACCCGGCGCCGGTCGTACCGGCGGTGCACCTGCGCCATCGCCGCCACCCGGCGGCGCTGGTCCTCGGTCGCCCGGTGCTCGACGACGGCGATCTCGGCCGCGCGCATCGCGGACTCGGCGGCGACCTCCGCCGGCGTCTCCGGGAGGTCCGGCGGCTCGTCGGGGTCCGGGTGCGGGTGGGCGTAGGGGCTGTCCGGCGGGAGGTTGCCGCTGACGCGGCCGTAGGCGCCGAGCACGAGGAGCACGAGCCCCACGACGACGGAGAAGACGACGTTGCTCATCTGGAACGCGAGCAGGTTCAGGCCCGTCCGGAGCACGGCGAGGTTGCCCAGCGCGGACAGCAGGAACAGCACCCCCAGCGTGATCATCACCGTCGAGGCGACCCGCGGGCCGCGCCAGGCCGCGGCGAGGAGCCCGGCGCCGACGACGAGCGACAGCAGCGACAGCAGGCCGTTGACGGACATGCCGAGGACGTCCTCCCCGGCGATGTCCAGGAACGGGACGCCGGTGGTGGCCCCCCACGCGCCGAAGACCAGCAACGTGCCGCCGACGGCGACGGCACCCAGCCGCTGGACGGCGTACACGCGCGGGTCGGCGTCCGGCGCCGCGGCGTCGTCCCCGCGCGGCGCCGGGTGCGACTCCTGCGCGCCGTGGCGACCGAGGTGGTGCAGCACGGTCATGGCCTCGCTCCGTCCGGACGGTCCCTCCCCGCCCGGTCGCGGGGAGGGTCACTGACAGGTGAGCGTCCCGGCGGCGGCCGGTCTTACCGCCCGCCGTCCAGCAGCCGGCGCAGCGCCCGACCGGGGTCGGTCCCGGTGTCCGCCGCGGCGAGCACCAGCAGGGTGGCGGCCTCCTCGGCGCAGGCCGGGCAGCCGGCGACGTGAGCGGCCATGGCGGTGCTCTCGCCGCCGGACGGGTGCTCGGCTCCGGCGAGCAGGCCCTCCACGTGGCGGTCCACCAGGCGGAAGCAGTCGTCGCACGACAGCCACGGCCCGGGATCGGTCGTCAGCCGCCGCAGCGCGTCGGGCGGCAGCGGTCCTCCGGTCGCGGTCACGGTGCTCCTCCTCCGGGGCGGGCCGCCGGCACCGGGTAGCCCCGGGCGGCGAGGTCGGCGCGCAGCCGCCCGCGGGCGTCGTGCAGGGTCTTGTAGAGGGCGTTGCGGTTGGTGCCCAACCGCTCCGCCAGCACGTCGATCGGGACCTCGTCGACGATCAGCGCCAGCGCGATGCGCCGCTGGTGCGGGGTGAGCGCCGAGTCGATGGCCCGCCGGACGGCGGCGGCCAGGTCGGCCGCCTCGGCGTACTGGTCCGGCGAGGGCCGCTGCTCGACCAGCGCCGGCGCCGCCTCCAGCGGCACCTCCCGCCCCGACCACGCCTGGCGGCGCACCTCGACTGCCGCCTGCAGCACCGCGAACTTGTACGCCCACGTGGTGAACCGGCTGCGGCCCTCGAAGGTCGACAGCTTCCCGAGGACGGCGACCATCGCCTCGTCGGCCGCCAGGTGGACGACGTCCTCCACCTGCGCCGGCCCCATCGCCGCCCGGGTCGCCGCCATCCGCGAGACCTGGACCCGCGCCGCGCGCAGCAGCAGCCCGTGCAGCCGCCGCAGGGCGTCCTCGCGGACCGGGCCGGAGGTGCGCAGCGCCGCCACCCAGTCGTCGGGCGGCGGCGGCGACCCGCCGGCCCGCTCCGGGGCCGACCGCCCGGGCCCGGCCATGGTCACGGAGCCACCTCCGCGTCGTCGACGGGCGCCAGGATGCGCGCCGCGAGCTCGGGCGGGCAGCCCCGGTCGACCAGGTCGAGCAGGGCGTGCAGGTCGACCCCCGGGGTGGCGGCGAGCCGGGCGGCGAGCGGCGCCGGGAAGCCGGCGTCGGCGAGCCGCCGGCGGCGCCAGGCCTCGACGTCCGGTGGCGGCCGCCGGACGGAGGTCGCCCCGGCGGTGCGGTGGGCGGTCATGTCCCGTTGGCGTCGCCGGGGGCGACGCTCTTACCGCGCGCCGCCGGCGGACCCCGTCCGGGTGGTCCGGCGCCGTCAGGACGCGGCGGGGACCTCCTCCACCGGGTCGGTCGTGAAGAACAGGGGCATGCCGAAGGTGTCGTCCGGGTCGGCGGCCAGCAGGCCCTCCGACAGCCGCTCGGCGCCGACGCCCTTGGCCGTCAGCCAGGCCTCCGCCGCCGCCAGGTCCCGGACCCGGAAGGTCACGCTGTAGAGCATGTTCTTCCAGCGGGCGACGTGCCGGCCCAGCGCCGACGTCTCGTCGGTCGGCTCCGCCAGGCGGAGCAGGAGGTCCCCCATCTGCACGAGCTGGTAGCGCGCCCCCTCCACCTCCGAGACGCCGGAGGCGACGGGGCGGGCGTCGAACAGCTCGACGCACCGGGCGACCGCCGCGTCGAGGTCGCGGACCCCGACCGTCTGGTGGGCGAGCCCGGTGATGCCCATCGGGTGGATGTTCGCCCACTGCTTCACCTGCGAGCTCCAGCTGTCGAGCACCCGCGGGTCGCCGGGGATCGAGAAGGCCGTCAGCTGGACCATCACGCCGGCCGTCTGGGCGGGGCTGGGGAAGCAGTAGGTCGCGTCCTCCGGCATCTTCTCCAGCTGTCCCCCACCGGGCGCGCCGATGTAGAGCCCGGCGGAGATCAGCGCGTTGCCGAGGCCGACGACGTCGTCCACCTCGAAGCCGATCGAGTGCAGGTGCGAGCCGAACTTGGTGAAGAACCGCCCGACCGGCTTGGTCGCGTCCACCGGCTGGTTGGGGGCCATGACCTCGATCGCCCAGTCGCTGACCACGCCGACGCACGCCCAGCGGTCCTCCGGCTCCAGGTAGCCGGGCTCGTCCACGCCCATGAAGAGCACCGCGCCCAGCACGTCCTCCAGGAAGCGGGCGACCGGCTCGACCGACTCGGCGACGTGCACGGTGTGGATCCCCAGCCCGATGCCGTACGGCCCGGTCCTGCGCGCCTGGTGCTTCACGTTTTCTCCTCGGAGGGGTGTCGGACGGCGGCCGGCACCGGCGTCGTGTCCCCGTGGCACCGCGCAGCTCCCGAGCCGGCTCCTCGGTGGGAGTGGCTCGGGAGCCCGGAAGCTAGCGGCGGGCCGGCCGGGGCGTCAACGCGCGGTCAGGTCCGGGTGTGCCGCCTCGTCCAGCCCACGGCGCCGGTGACCAGGAACAGCACGATGCCGATCACGGCCAGCCAGAACAGCCCCTTGACCACGGCACCGACGACGGTCAGCGCCAGCCAGATGACGAGCAGCAGTGCGATGAACCCCAGCACGGGGACCTCCTCGGATGTCGACTGCGCCCGGCGCTACCCGGGCCGGTGGGGCGGACACGGCCGGCGGCCGGTCGTCACGGGACCGTCATGCTCCGCCGCCGCTCCCGCTCAGCGATCGGACCGGTCGCGGCGGACCCGGCGCGCGCCGCGGCCGCCCTGCACCTGCAGCACCCGCCACAGGCCGGTCCGCAGCAGCATGTCGCGCGTGCGCCGGTCGGCGTTGCGCAGCACGACGCCCCCGCCGCGGGCCCGGCAGGTGCGGTGCGCCCACAGGAAGCTGGCGAGCGCCGGGCTGGCCAGGTGCTGCACGCCGCCGAGGTCGACGACGATCCGCCGCGCGCCCGCCAGCAGCGCGTCGCGCAGCAGCCACCGGGCGTCGGCGAGCCCGTCGGCGAGCAGCGCCTCGTCGAGCGCGACGACCACCTCGTCCGCAGCCGCGTCCACCGCCGGGCTGGTCATGGCGCGGGCCTCCGATCGGCAGGGGTCGGTGTCCCGGTCCAGCGTGCCGGGGCGACGTTGCGGCCTGCCGGACGGGAGCTTTGCGGTTCCGTGACGGTTGCCCCGGCCGCCCTGGGGCGCCGCGCGGGGGTGGCAGCATGGCCGAAGTGGCTCCCCCGTCTGCTCGTCGTCGAGGACGACGACCCCATCCGCACCGCGCTGCGGTGGGCACTGGAGGACGAGGGGTACGCGGTGGACGAGGCGGTCAGCGAAGTGCCCGCCTCGCTGCGCGCCGTCGTGGAGTCCGGCTCGGCCGGCCGTGCGTTCCTCGACTCCGCCGAGGGGCCCTACGGGCTGCTGTCGCCGTCCAGCAGCCCCTCGGCCCAGCCGCCGTCGGAGGCCACCGAGCAGCGGGCCGAGCTCTACCTCCTCGGCCCGGACGACGTCCTCGTGCCCAGCCCCCGCGAGGTCCGCGGCGCGGGGCTGTGCGACCGGCTCGGCGACCGGCTCGGCCAGCTGGCCGCGGGCCCGACCGCCGACGAGCGCGCCCGGCAGCTGACCACCGTGCTGGCGCCGGGCGTGCGGCTGGCCGTGACCGCGGTCGACCAGGGCACGGTGACCGTCGACCTCACCGGCCCCGGCGAGACCCCCGACGGGTCGGAGAGCCGGCTGGCCGTCGCCCAGATCGTGCTCACCGCCGGCACGCTGCCGGAGGTGCGGGGGGTGCTGCTCACCCACGACGGGGAACCGCTGGAGACCCCGCTGCCGACCGGGGAGCTGACGACGCGGCCGGTCACCGCCGCCGACTACCAGGAGCTGCTCGTCGCCCCGCCGTCGTGACGCCGCGACGCCCGCGCTGCGGCTGTGTGACGAGCCCGTGACCGTTCACCGCGGGACCCCTCCGGCCGCCCCGGCGGCTGCCAGGGTGGGCCATGAGCACCGGCGCGATGACCGAGGTCGTGGACACCCGCCGCGGCGCGGTGCGGGTCAGCGGGCACCTCACGGTGCAGGGCGCCGACCTGCTCCGCGGCACCGTGGAGTCCCTGCTCCGCGGCGGCCACCGGCGGGTGCTGGTGGACCTGCACGACGTCCGGGCCACCGACCCGGCCGGCGTCCACGTGCTCCGCGACGTGGCCCGGGCGACGGCCGCCGGCGGGTCCGAGCTGCTGCTGCAGCCGCCCCTCGACCCGGCGCCCGCCCACCCGGAGCCGCGCTGACCGGGCGCGCTCAGCGCACGGTCAGCAGCACCTTGCCCTGCGCGCGCCGCTGGTCCAGCTCCAGCAGCGCCTGCGCGGCCTGCTCCAGCGGGTACTGGGTGCCGAGCACCGGGTCGAGCCGGCCCGCCTCCAGCAGCGGCAGCAGCCGCGCCCACTGCTCCTGCAGGTACTCCGGCCCGGTGCTCATCCAGAAGGCGCCCCAGCCGACGCCGACGACGGAGATGTTGTTCAGCAGCAGCCGGTTGACCCGGACCGTGGGGATCTCGCCGCCGGTGAAGCCGACGACCAGCAGCCGACCCTCGACGGCGAGGCTGCGCAGGGAGTCGGTGAACCGGTCCCCGCCCACCGGGTCCACGACGAGGTCGACGCCCCGCCCGCCGGTCAGCTGCTTGACCTGGTCGCGGAAGCCGTCGGCGAGGACGACGTCGGACGCGCCCGCGGCCCGGGCGGTCTCCCCCTTCTCCTCCGACGAGGTCACCGCGATCACCCGCGCGCCGAGGGCGGAGGCCAGCTGCACCGCCGCCGTCCCGATGCCGCCGGCGGCGCCGTGCACCAGCACGGTCTGCCCCTCGCGCAGCTCGCCGCGCCGGGTGAGCGCGAAGTCCACGGTCAGGTAGTTCATCGGCAGCGCCGCGCCCTGCGCGAAGGACACCCCGTCGGGCAGCGGGAACACCGCTCGCGGGTCCACGGCCACCACCTCGGCGTAGGCGCCCAGCCCCGGGAACGCGGCCACCCGGTCCCCCGCCCGGACGGCGGCGCCCTCCGGCGCGGACCGGACGACGCCGGCGACCTCGGAGCCCGGCACGAACGGCAGCTCCGGCTTGATCTGGTACTCGCCCCGGCTCTGCAGCACCTCGGGGAAGGTGACCCCGGCGACGTGCACGTCCACGACCACCTGGCCGCCGCCGGCGGCGGGCTCGTCGACCTCGACGGCGCGCAGCGCCTCGGGGCCCTCCAGGGTCTGGATCTGGACTGCGCGCACGGACGGCTCCTCGGGACTCGGGGGATGGGCGGCGTGCCGGTCCCCCTGTCTACCGGTCCGGCCGGCGGCGGGCACCAGCACCCCGGCGGCGCCCGGGCCCCGGCGCCCGTGCAGGCTGTCGGCGATGGACGAGCAGGCGCCGCAGCGGACCCGGTCGGACGGCGCCCGCGAGGTCCGGGCCGAGGACGCGTTCGAGGTCGCCGCGGTGGCGGCCTGGCTGGCGGCGCACGCCGACCCCGGCGCCGCCGGCGTCGACCTGTCCGCCGTGCCGGAGCTGCGCCAGTTCTCCGGCGGGGTGTCCAACCTGACCTACCTGCTGCGCTACCCCGACGGCGACCTGGTCCTGCGCCGCCCGCCCCGCGGCTCCCACCGGGGCCCCGCCCACGACGTGGCCCGCGAGCACCGGATCCAGGAGGCGCTGGGCCGGGTGCTGCCGTCCGTGCCGCGCACGGTGGCGCTGTGCGAGGACACCGCGGTCATCGGCACGCCGTTCTCCGTGATGCGCCGGATCGCCGGCCCGATCCCGCGCAAGGAGCTGCCGCCGGGCGTCGAGCTCGACCGGGAGCAGGTCGCCGCCCTGTGCCGGAACGTGGTCGACCTGCTCGTCGAGTTGCACGGCGTGGACGTGGCCGCCGCCGGCCTGGCCGACCTCGACCGGGGGCCGGGCTACGTGCGCCGCCAGGTGGAGGGCTGGTCGGAGCGCTACCGGCGGGCGCGGACGTGGAACGTCGGCCGGTTCGAGGCGGTGATGCGCTGGCTGGCCGACCACCAGCCCGCCGACCGCCCGCACACGCTGGTGCACAACGACTTCCGGTTCGACAACGTCGTCCTCGACCCCGCCGACCCCACCCGACCGGTCGGCCTGCTGGACTGGGAGCTGGCCACCGTCGGCGACCCGCTGATGGACCTCGCGAGCTCCCTGGGCTACTGGGTGCAGGCCGACGACGGCCGGCTGATGCAGGCCTTCCGCCGCCAGCCCACGCACCTGCCCGGGATGATGACCCGCGAGCAGGTCGTCGCCCGCTACGCCGAGCGCACCGGGCGGCGGGTGACCCGCGCCGAGTGGGCCTGGTACGAGGTGTTCGGCCTGTTCCGGGTCGCCGTCATCGCCCAGCAGGTCTACGCGCGCTACCGGGCGGGGCAGACGACGAACCGGCAGTTCCGGCTCTTCGGCGTCGCCGTCGTCGTCCTCGAGCTGCGCTGCCGGCGGATCATCGCCCGCACCCGCCGGATGACCCCCGAGCGCGCCGCCGCCCCGGTCGGGGGCGCGGCGTGACCCGCCGGCTGATCCGGCCGCGGCGCTGGCGGCCGCCGGCCGCGCCGCCCGACGGCGGGCGCACCCCCCGCACCGCCCCGCTGCGCATCGCCCGGCGGCTGCCCCCCGGCGGGCACGGCCCCGAGGACGTCGTGTTCGACGCGCAGGGGCGGGTGCTCACCGGGGTGGCCGGCGGGCGGGTGGTCCGGATGGACCCGGCGACCGGTGAGGTCACCGTCGTCGGCGACACGGGCGGCCGGCCGCTGGGCCTGGAGCCGACGGCGGACGGCGGGGTGCTGGTCTGCGACCACGACCGCGGCCTGCTGCGCCTCGGCGCGGACGGCGCCGTCGAGGTGCTCGTCGACCGGGTCGACGGGGAGCCGCTGACCTTCGCCAGCAACGTGGCGCAGACCCCCGACGGCACCATCTGGTTCACCACCTCGACCAGCCGCTGGCACGTCGACGCCCACCTCGGCGACGTCTTCGAGCACTCCGGCACCGGCCGGCTGGTCCGCCGCGACCCCGACGGCACGGTGACCACCGTGCTGCGCGGCCTGGACTTCGCCAACGGCCTCGTCGTCGCCCCGGACGGCGGATCGCTGCTGTTCGCCGAGACCACCGCCTACCGCGTCTCCCGCTACCGGCTGACCGGCCCGGACGCCGGCCGGGTCGAGCCGGTGGTGGAGAACCTGCCCGGCTTCCCCGACAACATGAGCCTGGGCAGCGACGGGCTGCTGTGGGTCGCCGTCGCCGCCCCGCGCAACGCCCTGCTCGACCGGCTGCTGCCGCTGCCCGGCGTGCTGCGGCTGCTGCTGTGGAACGTCCCCGAGCGGATCCGGCCGGCGGCCACCCCGGTCGCCTGGGTCATGGCCTTCACCCCCGACGGCGAGCCGGTGCACGACCTGCGCTCCACCGACGCCGGCTACGGCTTCGTCACCGCGGTGGCCGAGCGGGACGGCGTCCTGGTGGCCTGCAGCCTGCACGAGGACGACGTGGTGCTGCTGGATCCGCCGACGTCCTGACCGCGGCGATGTGTACGGTCGTTCTCATGCAGCCCGCACCGCAGGACGACGGCCGGACGATGCGCGAGCGGATGCTCGTCGGCGACCTGTACGTCGCCGACGACCCGGAGATCGCCGAGGACAGCGCCCGCGCGCTGGACCTCGCCGCGGCCTACAACGCGACGACCGTGCGCCAGGCGCCGCTGCGCCGGCGGCTGCTGGCGGAGCTGCTCGGCGCGGTCGGCGAGGGCACCGAGATCCGGCCGCCGCTGCACGTCGACTACGGCAGCAACGTCCGCATCGGCGCCCGCTGCTTCGCCAACTTCGGCCTGGTCGCCCTCGACGTCGCGGCCATCACCATCGGCGACGACGTGCAGATCGGCCCGAACGTCCAGCTGCTCACCCCGACCCACCCGGTCGAGCCGCAGCCGCGCCGCGACAAGTGGGAGGCCGCCGAGCCGATCACCATCGGCGACAACGTCTGGCTCGGCGGCGGGGCGATCGTGCTGCCGGGCGTGACCATCGGCGAGAACACCGTCGTCGGCGCCGGGGCCGTGGTCACCCGCGACCTGCCCGCGAACGTGGTCGCCGTGGGCAACCCGGCCCGCGTCGTCCGCACCCTGGACCCCGGGGACCGGTGAGCGCCGACGGCGCCCCCGCCGTGCCCGCCGTCCCCGCCCGGCGGCCGCGCCGGCACGACCCGGGCCGCCGGGACCGGCTGGTGGACACCGCCCTCGACGTGGTCGCCGAGCGCGGCGTCGGCGCGGCGACGCACCGGGCGATCGCGCGGGCGGCCGACGTCCCGCTGGGGTCGCTGACCTACCACTTCGCCTCGCTGACCGACCTGCTCGCCGCGGCGTTCACCCGGCACGTCGACGTCGTCGCCGCCCGCTTCGACGAGCGGATGCGCGCCGCCCCGGACCGGGAGGCGGCGCTGGAGGCGCTGGTCGGCCACGTGACCGGCGACCTGCTCGGCTCCCCCCGGGATCTGGTGCTCGCGGTCGAGCTGTACGTCGCCGCGGCCCGGGACCCGGCGCTGCGCGCGGTCACCCAGGACTGGATGTCACGCAGCCGCCGCAGCCTCGAGCGGCACCTCGACCCGGCGACCGCCCGGGAGGTCGACGCCCTGGTCGAGGGCCTGGTGCTGCACAGCGCGCTGTCCACCGACCCGATGGACGCCGCGCAGATCCGCTCGGCGCTGCGCCGCCTGGCCGGCTGACCCGGTCCCTCGACGAGATCTGCACAGTCGTCGCCATCACGGGCTGATGGCGACGAGTGTGCAGATCTCGCCGGGCTCGGTGGGTCGCCGGGCTCAGTGGGTGGAGGGCCGGGTGGCGATCTCGCTGCGGTCGCCGGACCAGAGGGTGTGGAAGACGCCCTCGGCGTCGGTGCGCCGGTAGGTGTGCGCGCCGAAGAAGTCCCGCTGGCCCTGGATCAGCGCCGCGGGCAGCCGCTCGGCGGCCAGCGAGTCGTGGTAGGACAGCGCCGAGGCGAACCCGGGCGCGGGGACGCCGGACAGCGCGGCGGTCGACACGATCCGCCGCCAGGCGTCCTCGCCCGCGGCGACGGCGTCGGCGAAGTAGGCGTCGGCCAGCAGCGTGGGCAGGTCCGGATCGCGGTGGTAGGCCTCCACGATCCGGTTCAGGAAGCGAGCGCGGATGATGCAGCCGCCGCGCCAGATCGAGGCGATCTCGCCCAGGTCGATGTCCCAGCCGTACTGCCTGGCGCCGGCGACGATGAGGTCGAAGCCCTGCGCGTAGGCCACCACCTTGGACGAGTACAGCGCCGCGCGGACGTCGTCGGCGAACCGGTCCTCGACCTCGGCCACCGTTGGCCGCTGCCCGACCGTGGCCCGCACCGCGGCGCGCTGGGCCGGCTTGGACGACACCGCCCGGGCGAACACCGCCTCTCCGATCCCCGACACCGGCACCCCGAGCCCGACGGCGTTCTGCACCGTCCACACCCCGGTGCCCTTGGAGCCGGCCTCGTCGACGATCACGTCGACCAGCGGCCCGCCGGTGCGCGCGTCGGTCTGCCGCAGCACCTGCGCGGTGATCTCGATCAGGTAGGACTCCAGGTCGCCGGTGTTCCAGTCGGCGAACACGTCGGCGATCGCCGCCACGTCCAGCCCGCCGACGCGGCGCAGCAGGTCGTAGGACTCGGCGATCAGCTGCATGTCGGCGTACTCGATGCCGTTGTGCACCATCTTCACGAAGTGCCCGGCGCCGTCGGTGCCCACGTGGGTCACGCACGGCCGCCCCTCGGCCACCGCGGCGATCGACTCCAGGATCGGCCCCAGCGTCGCGTAGGCCTCCGCGGAGCCGCCGGGCATGATCGAGGGCCCGTGCAGGGCGCCCTCCTCGCCGCCGGAGATCCCGGCCCCGACGAGGTCCAGCCCCCGCTCCCGCAGCGCCGCCTCCCGGCGGATGGTGTCGTGGAAGTCGGCGTTGCCGCCGTCGACGATGATGTCGCCGGGCTCGAACCGCTCGGCCAGCTGCTCGATCACCGCGTCGGTGCCCGCGCCGGCCTGCACCATGACGATCGCCGTGCGGGGCCGGGCCAGCGACGCGACGAACTCGTCGACGGAGTCCGCCGCCACGAAGCCGGTCTCGGGGAACTGGTCGACCAGCGCCTTGGTGCGCTCCGGCGAGCGGTTCCACACCGCCACCGTGTTGCCCTCCCGGGAGGCCAGGTTGCGGGCCAGGTTCGCGCCCATCACCGCCAGGCCCACCACCCCGATGTTCGCCCGGCCCGGCTCCTGCGCTGCGTCGCTCATCGTCGTCCCGCTCTCGCTCGTCCCACCGCTCACGGCGCCACGATGCCCCGGAAGGAGCTGCGGAGGTACTCGACGAAGGCGGGCGAGACGTCCTGGCCGGCGAGGTGGTCGGCGTCGACCGGTCCGCGCAGCGGCTGCCACGCCGGGTCGCGGGCCAGCTGCGGCCACTCCCCGTGCAGGATCGCGGCGCGCCCGATGAACGCGAGGTCGGCGCCGCGCTCGAGGACGGCGCGCGCGTCGGCCGGCGTCCGCACCTTCCCCGCGACCCCGAGCCGGACCTCGCCGCGCGGCAGCCCGGCGAACAGCTCCAGCAGCGGCTCGCCCTGGGCGTCCTCGTCGATCGAGTGCTTGCCGACGTCCCACAGCGACAGGTCCAGGTAGTCCAGGTCGGCCCGCCGGTACAGCTCGGCGACGAGGTCGCGCATCTCCAGCGTGCGCAGCCCGAACCGTTCGACCGACAGCCGCAGGCCGAGGGAGAAGTCCGGCCCGCAGGCGGCGCGGATGCCGGCCAGCACCTCCAGCAGCAGCCGGGCGCGGTTCTCCGGCGACCCGCCGTAGGCGTCGGTGCGCCGGTTGGTCTCCGCCGACAGGAACTGGGTCAGCACGTAGCCGTGCGCGCCGTGCACCTCCACGCCGTCGAAGCCGGCCCGCTCCGCCCGGACCGCGGCGGCGACGAAGTCGGCGCCGAGCTGCCCGACCTCGTCGGGGGTCAGCGCCCGTGCGCCGTCGAGCTCCGAGGCGGAGACGGGGTCGGTCACCCACCCGCGGTCGGCCCGGGCGCCGGCGTGGTGCAGTTGCACGACGGCGTGCGTGCCGGTCGCCCGCAGGTCGGCCGCCAGCCGGGTGAGGCCCTCGAGGTGGTCGTCGGAGTGGATCGCCAGCTGCCCGCCGAAGCCCTGGCCGTTCGGCTGCACGTGCGAGGCGCAGGTCATCGTCAGCCCGAAGCCGCCCCGGGCGCGGCGGACCAGCCACCGCCGCTCGGCCTCGGACAGGCGGCCGTCGTCGTGGCTCTGCCGATTGGTCAGCGGCGCCAGCGCCAGCCGGTTGGGCAGCGGGCGGCCGTGGGCGAGGGGCAGCGGCGCGAAGAGGTCGGGCACCGCCGCACGGTAGCCGCCGCGGCCTCCCCGTCGCCGCGCGGCGAGACCGGTCCCGCCTGCCCCGACCCGGTGGCCCGGCGAGGAGGGAGCAGGGCCTGGTCGAGCGGCGGCACCTGGCTCGGGCCGGAGGCCGTGGGCGGCTGCCGGCCTCAGGCGACCAGGGCGGCGGCGCGGGCGCCGAGCCGGTGGGCGTGCACGGCGGTGCGCCGGTCGCGCACGACGGTCCAGGCGGTGACGACGGCGTCGATCTCGGCCTGCCGGCCGGCCGGCGAGGCGGGCACCGAGCGCCGGGGCGCCGGGGCGGCGGGCATGCCGATCTCGGCGATCCGGGCGGCGAGGTCGCCGTCCTCCAGGTCGTCGACGTCGACGAGGGCGACGAACTGCGGCGCGGTGGTGGCGGTGCTCATGACGGGGCTCCCTGCGTGTCCGTGGCCGGTTCGTCCGGCACGGACGACTCTCGGGGCCGCACCGCAGCTCACCCGCCCGGCTCCCGCACGATCACCGCAAGAACTGCGCGACGGGAGGCGCACGCCCCGCTCCCCCTGGGGCGTCCCGAACGGCTAAGGTCAGCGTCGTCGGGAAGGCCCTGCGCTATGGCAGGACCCCGATGCACCATCGCAGCAAGGAGCGAGCAATGCCCGAAGGAACAGTGAAGTGGTTCAACGCTGAGAAGGGGTTCGGCTTCGCCACCCCCGACGGTGGCGGACCGGACGTCTTCGTCCACTACTCGGCCATCCAGACCAGCGGGTACCGCTCGCTCGACGAGGGCCAGCGGATCTCGTTCGACATCGAGCAGGGCCAGAAGGGCCCGCAGGCGGCGAACGTCACCCCGCTCTGATCCTCCCCGATCAGTCCGCAGCGCCCCGTCCGGCTCCGCCGGGCGGGGCGCTGTCGTTGCCGGGGGCGGTGTCGGCCGGCCCCGTCCGGGGAACGGACGGCGGGTCTGCCCGGCGCGGCGAGGAGGGGCCATGGGCGTCTGCGAGGTCTGCGGCAACGACTACGACATGAGCTTCGAGGTGGTGGCCGCCGGCGCGCGGCACACCTTCGACAGCTTCGAGTGCGCGATCCACAAGATGGCGCCGGTCTGCGAGCACTGCGGCTGCAAGGTCATCGGCCACGGTGTCGTCGTCGACGGTCACTTCTACTGCTGCGCGCACTGCGCCCGGCAGGTCCACGACGGGGCGCCGGTCGCCGACTCGGCCTGAGCGCTCAGCGCGCCCGGGGCACGTACCCCCCGATGAGCGCGGACATGAGCAGCGCCCCGGAGTCCGGGCCCACGGCGGCCGCGGCCTCCCCCAGCGCCCGCCAGCGCTCCCGCTCGAGGTCGGTCGGCGCGTTGCCGGCCCGGGCGGCCACCTGCTCCAGCAGGCGGGCCCACTCCTCCTGGGGCGTGGGCCAGAGCCCGGCCAGGCGCCGCGCCTCCGGGGAGATGCCGGTGAAGCGGACGATCTCCCCGGCGTAGTTGGTCAGCGCCTCGACGTAGCCCGCCGAGACCAGGGCCCGCGCCGCGGCGACCACCTCCGGCTTGGCCAGCCCGCTGGCCGGCACGACCTGCCCCAGGTAGGGGTTGCCGCCGTACTCGGGGCCGTCGACCAGCCGGGCGATCGCCCGGAGCACCGGCAGGTCGCGGGTGAACCAGACGTCGGGCAGCGGGCCGTCGGGGGCGGTCATGGCCGCCAGTCTCCCCCGCGCGCGGCGCCCCGCCCTCCGGGGACGGCGGGGCGCCGGCCGTGCCCGTCGTCAGTCGCGGGGCAGCGTCAGCTCCGGGCGCAGGGCCAGGACGACGCCGAGCAGCCCGTAGCCGACCAGCAGGTGGCCGGCGGCGACGTAGGGCGCGGCGTCGGGCAGCGCCCCGGCGACGGGGATGCACACCGGCGCCCAGCTCTCGGCGCCCAGCGGCCAGAACCGGGCGGCGCCGCGCCACCGGCCGGCGATCGCGATGCGGATGCCGATGGCGAACATGCCGAGCATCGACAGCGGCCAGAAGGCGTCCAGGGCGAGGGCCGCCGGGTGGTCGTCCCAGGCCGGGACCACGATGGTCTGCAGCGACGAGAGGATCGCGAGACCGAGCATGGCGTGCTCGGCGTGCAGGAACCCGCGGGCCAGCCGGCCGGTCCCCGTCGCGCCGGTGCGCAGCTGCACCGCGACCAGGGCGACGAGGCCGAACTGGAAGAGCAGCCCGGAGATGCCGTAGACGACCAGGCCGGCGCCCTCGGTGTCGCCGAGCCCGAAGGCCAGGATGCAGCCGGCCCAGGCGGCGGCGCCGGCGGTCACGGCGGCGCCGGCGCCCCGGACCGCGCGGATCGGGACCTGCCGCGGCGGGGCGCCGGCCGGCCGGGCGGTGTCGGTGCGGGCGGGGACGGGGCTGGTGCTGAGCGTCATGGGGACCTCCGGGACGGGTGCCGGCGCCTCGTGCCCCGGCCTGCTCCCACCGTCGGCGGGCGGTGTCCCGGGCACCCAGGGGCCGCCGCCCTCGATCCGGTCACGCTCACCGTCCCGGGCGACTCGGGACAGCTGCCTCGTGCCGGGCGGGACGCCGGTCGGGCACGATCCCCCGGTGACCGCCGCCCCCGACGTCGCGACCCCGGTCGCCGCCGCGCCCGGAGCCGCCCGGCCGCCGGCGCCCGGACCGGGGCCGCAGCGGCCGCCGCGCGGCCGGGTCAGCCGGGTGGCGGCCTGGGCCGTCGCCCTGGTGAGCGCGGGGTCGCTGGTCGCCGCCGCGGTGCTGGACCTGCTGACGCCCGCCGCGGTGCGCGCGGAGGCCCTGGCGTCGCCGGGCTGGTTCATCGGGCTGCCCGGCCTGCTGCTGGCGGTCCCCGCGGCGCTGCTCGTCGCGCGGCTGCCGCGCCACCCGGTCGCGTGGGTGCTCGCGGGCAACGCCGTGGTCTGGGGCCTGGACGGGCTGGCCCAGTCCTGGCTGGTCTTCGCCCTCCGCGGGGAGGAGGTCCTGCCGGGGGCCACGGCCGCCTTCTGGTTCGTCTCCCGCTTCGGCGCGTGGCTGCTGCTCGGCCTGCCGCTGCTGCTGTTCGTCTACCCCGACGGGCGGCTGCCCGCCGGCCGCTGGCGGCCGGTCGCCGTCGCCAGCCTGCTCGCCTCCTCCGTGCTGCCGCTGCTGCTCCTGGTCGCCCCGGCCGAGCTGCTGGACGCCGGCGCCGGCTCGACGACGCCGGCGTTCTACGACCGGATCGACCTCGACCCCACGAGCCTCCCGCTGCCCGCCGGGCTCGTCCTCCCGCTGCGGGCGGTCGCCTTCCCGGCCGCCGTGCTGGGCATCGCCGTCCCGCTGGCCGTGGTCGTCGCCCGCTACCGCCGGGCCTCCGGCGCGCGCCGGGAGCAGATCCGCTGGCTGATGTGGGCCGGCGTCGTCGACGGCCTGGTCATGCTGGCCACCCTGCTGGTGCCCGGGGACCTCACCTCGATCGCCCTGGGCACCGCGGTGGGGCTGACGGGCGGCGCGGTGGCCGTCGGCCTGCTGCGGCCGCGGCTGGTCGACATCGACCGGCTGCTCGGCGGCACCCTGGTCTACGGCGGGCTGGCGGTGGCCGTCGTCCTGCTCGACCTCGCCGTCATCGCCGCCGCCGGCGCGCTGCTCGGCGAGCGGCTGGGCGACCGGGACGCCACCCTGCTCGCCCTGCTCGTGGTCACCGGCCTGTACGTGCCCCTGCGCGCCCAGGCGTGGCGGCTGGTCCGCCGCTGGGTCCTCGGCGAGCGGGAGGACCCCTATCGGGTGGTCTCCGGGCTGGCCGAGCGGCTGGAGCGCTCCGGCGGCGCCG
The DNA here is from genome assembly GCF_054050575.1 of Blastococcus sp. SYSU D00868. NCBI lineage: Bacteria > Bacillati > Actinomycetota > Actinomycetes > Geodermatophilales > Geodermatophilaceae > Blastococcus > Blastococcus sp. SYSU D00868. The sequence continues at coordinate 2,086 of NZ_JBJGZO010000017.1, read as the reverse complement.
AGGAGCAGCTCATGGCGGTCACCGCCGCGGTGGCCGAGGCCTTCCGGTCGCCCTACGTCGGCGTCGAGGTCGACTCCGCCTCCGGCGGGCGGCTGCTGGCCGAGACGGGACGGCGCCCGCCGGCGGTGCAGACCCTGCCGATCGCCTACCGCGGCGAGGAGGTCGGGCGGCTGCTGCTCCCCCGCGACGGCGTGCGCGCCTCGCTCGTCGCCCGCGACGAGCGGCTGCTCGCCGACGTCGTCCGGCAGGCCGCCGCCGCGGCCCGGGCCAGCGCGCTCGCCACCGAGCTGCAGGCCAGCCGCGAGCAGCTGGTCGCCGCCCGCGAGGAGGAGCGTCGCCGGCTGCGCCGCGACCTGCACGACGGGCTCGGTCCCGCCCTCGGCGCGGTGGTGCTGCGCATCGACACCGCCCGCAACCTCGCCCGCGCCCGGCCCGACGACGCCGACGCGGTGCTGCGGCAGGCCCGCGACGAGGTCGCCGGCGCGCTGGCCGACGTCCGGCGGCTGGTGCACGACCTGCGCCCGCCGGCGCTGGACGACCTCGGCCTGGCCGGCGCGGTGCGCCAGCAGGCCGAGCGGCTGCTGCCGGCGGCCGTCGCCACCACGGTGACCGCCGGGCCGGGCACCGACGGGCTGCCCGCGGCCGTGGAGGTGGCCGCCTACCGGATCGCCTCGGAGGCGCTGGCCAACGTCGCCCGGCACGCCCGCGCCACCGCGGTGCGGGTGACGCTGGAGCGCGACGCCGGCGGCCGGCTCGCGGTGACCGTGGCCGACGACGGCCGGGGCATCGACCCCGCCGCCCCCGCGGGCGTGGGCCTGGTGTCGCTGCGGGAACGCGCCGCCGAGCTGGGCGGCCGGTGCTCGGTGACGTGCCCGCCGGAGGGCGGCACGGTGGTGCGGGCGGAGCTGCCCGTCGAGGGAGGAGCGCGAGGGTGAGCGAGCCCGAGGAGCCGCTGCGGGTGCTGGTGGTCGACGACCACCCGGTCTACCGGGACGGCCTGGCGATGCTGCTGGGCTCGGTGCCGGGGCTGGCCGTCGTCGGCACCGCCGCCGACGGGGCGAGCGCGGTGGCGATGGCGCTGGACGAGCAGCCCGACGTCGTCGTCATGGACGTGCAGATGCCGGTGCTCGACGGCATCGAGGCCACCCGGCGGATCACCGCCGAGAGCCCGTCGGTCGGCGTCGTGGTGCTCACGATGAGCGAGGACGACGGCACGGTGTTCGCCGCCGTCCGCGCCGGCGCCCGCGGCTACCTGCTCAAGGGCGCCGACCAGGAGGAGGTCGTGCGGGCCATCACCACGGTGGCGGCCGGCGGTGCGGTGTTCGGCGCGGCGCTGGCCCGGCGGATCGCCGAGTTCTTCGCCGGCCGCCCGAGCGGGCCCGACGCCGCCTTCCCGCAGTTGACCGCGCGGGAGCGGGAGGTGCTGGACCTGGTGGCGGCCGGCCGGTCCAACGCGCAGATCGCCGCGGCGCTGTACCTGTCGCCCAAGACCGTCCGCAACAACGTGTCCAACGTGCTGACGAAGCTGCAGGTCACCGACCGGGCGCAGGCGATCGTGCGGGCGCGGGAGGCGGGGCTGGGGCGGTGAGCGGGCGGCCCCGGCCGGTGGCACGCACGTCGTAGCGTGGACGCATGACGACGTCCGCGGAGCAGCAGCCCAAGGTCACCAAGAGCGACGCCGAGTGGCGCGCGCAGCTCTCCCCCGAGGAGTACGCGGTGCTGCGCCAGGCCGGCACCGAGCGGCCGTGGACCGGCGAGTACGTCGACACGAAGACCGTCGGCGTCTACACCTGCCGGGCCTGCGGGGCCGACCTGTTCACCTCGGAGACGAAGTTCGACAGCCACTGCGGGTGGCCGTCGTTCTACCAGCCGACCTCGGCCGACAACGTCGTCCTCCGGGAGGACCGCAGCCACGGGATGCTGCGCACCGAGGTCCTGTGCGGCACCTGCCACAGCCACCTGGGGCACGTGTTCGACGACGCGCCGCAGACCCCGACCGGCGACCGCTACTGCATCAACTCCGTCAGCATCACGCTGCGTCCGGCGCAGTGACCGGAGTCGCTGGGGAACGGTCCCGTTCCCCAGC
>NZ_JBJGZO010000016.1:0-103166 GCF_054050575.1 Blastococcus sp. SYSU D00868 | reverse complement strand
GTACCTGGGCCTGCTCGGCGGGGGCCTGTGCTGAAAGCCGGGGGTGGGCGGTGCTCCTGGTCGGGGGGCGCGGCGGGGGGGGGGGGGCGGCGGCCGCCGCCCACGCCCCGGTGGCGATCTGGAACTGGGCGCCCCGGGTCAGCGCGTGCTCGACCATCGTGAGCGCGCCGGCGCCGCGGGCCGCCGTCAGCTGCTGTCCGTGCAGCCGCAGCCCGTGCTCGTCGTCGTCGATCACCAGGGCGGCGACGCCGAGGTTGGGCTGGAGCACGTGGTCGTCGACCGGATCGCCGTCGGTCAGGGCGAAGGCGCGCCGGAACGCGTCGGCCGCGGTCGCCCAGTCGGCGCGGCCGGCGGCGAGGAACCCGCGGAACAGGGCTGCCGCGGCCCGGGTGCGGCTCGGGGCATCGGGCGCGGGTGGGGGGACGAGCCCGGTCAGGTCGGTGGCGCGCGGTGACCGGGCGCCGAAGGCCGCCAGCGCGGCGGCCAGCATCGCCAGCTGCTGCGCCATCGCCTCGTCGACCCCGGCGGCGACCTGCGCGGCCTGCAGCACGAGGTCGTAGCCGTCGTCGAGCGAGCGGGTGTTCCACTCGATCTGGCCCTGCAGCGTCAGCAGCCGCGCGTGCAGCAGCGGCTCGGTGACGTCGGCCGTGGCGGCCCGGGCCAGCGCCGTCGCCTCCGAGGGGTGGGCCCCCAGCCACGCCGAGGACGCGGCCAGGTACAGCCGCCGTCCCCGGGCCTCGCTGCCGCCGGTGAGCTCCGCGGCCCGGGCCCAGGCGGCGGACGCGGCCTCGTGCCCGCCACGGGCGGCGGCGCGCTCGGCGACCGCGTCCAGCGCGGCGACGACCTCGTCGTCGGGCCGGTCGGCCGCGGCGGCCAGGTGCCAGGCCCGGCGGTCGGCATCCGCGCGCAGCGCCTCGGCGAGCGCCCGGTGGGCGGCGCGGCGCTGCGCACTCGTCGCGGCCCGGTACACGGCCGAGCGCACGAGCGGGTGGAAGAGCACGACGGTGTCCCCGTCCACCCGCACCAGCCCGGTGCGCTCGGCCTCGTCGAGGGCCCGGTCGTCGGCGCCCATCCGGTCCGCGGCCTCCCGGACGACGGGGAGCCGGGCCGTGTCGTCGGCGGCGGCGGTGAGCAGGAGCCGCTGGGCCGGCTCGGACAGCCGGCGGTACCGGTCGAGGAACGACCGCTCGACCCCGTCGGTCAGCGGGAGCTGGGCGGGCAGCGGCCCCCGGCCCGCCAGCTGGTCGGCGCTGAGCGCGGCGGCGAGCTCGCCGAGGGCCAGCGGGTTGCCGTCGGTCGCGGCGACGAGCCGGTCGCGGACCGCCGGGTCGACCGCGCTGCCGGCGCGCGCGGTCAGCAGCGCCTCGGCGTCCTCCCCGCCGACCCCGCCGAGGACCAGGGCGGGCAGGTCGGGTGCGTCGAAGCGGCGGGCGTCGCCGTCGCGCGCGGCGAACAGCAGGGCCACCCGTTCGGCCTGCACGCGGCGGGCGGCGAACAGCAGCGCCGCCGCCGACGCGTCGTCGAGCCAGTGCGCGTCGTCCACGACCGCGAGCACCGGTGCCTGCTCGGCCGCGTCGGCGAGCAGGCTCAGCGTGCCCAGGAACGCCAGGAAGCGGTCGCCTTCGCCCTCCGCCTCGCCCAGCGCCGCGCGCAGCGCCGCCTGCTGCGGGCCGGGGAGGGTGCCGATCCGGGAGCGCAGCGGCCACAGCAGGCGCTGCAGGGCGGCGAAGGCCAGGGGGGACTCGGACTCCACCCCGGAGGTGCGCAGCACCCGCACGTCCGGCGCTCCGGCGACGGCGTCGTCCAGCAGCGTCGACTTCCCGGACCCGGCCACGCCGGAGACGACCAGCGCGCCGCCCGACCCGGCGCGGGCGGCGTCGAGCAGTGCGGCGATCACCGCCCGCTCGGGGTCGCGTCCGGCCAGCACGGGCCGAACCGTATCGAGGGCGGAGGCCGGGCCGGGGGCGGGCAGACCCGGCGGTTTCCCCGGCGTGAGCGACCGCGGCGACGGCGAGCGTGGGCCCACACCCGCACGCCCCCCGAGGAGGAGCCATGTCGCCCCACACCGCCGCCGAACCGGTGGCCTCCGCGCACCACGGTCCCCGCCCGTCCACCGCGGCGCCCCAGGCCCCCGCGGACGGCCCCCGCCGGCCGTGGACGGTCTTCGCGCTGATGATCGCCGCCCAGTTCATGGTCGTCCTCGACGTGTCGGTGGTGAACGTGGCGCTGCCCTCCATCAGCGAGGGCCTGGCGCTGTCGGCCGCCGACTACCAGTGGGCCGTCTCGGCCTACGTGCTGCTCTCCGGCGGTCTGCTGCTGCTCGGCGGGCGCATCGCCGACCTGCTGGACCGGCGACGGGCGTTCCTGGCCGGCATCTCCCTGTTCACCGCCGCCTCGCTGGCCAGCGGGCTGGCGCAGACCCCGCTGATGCTGGTCCTGGCCCGAGCGGGTCAGGGCGCCGGCGCGGCGCTGCTGACCCCGGCGGCGCTGTCGATCGTCATGACCGCCTACGCGGGCCGGCAGCGGCAGGCCGCGCTGGCCGTGTGGGGGACCGTCGGCAGCCTCGGCATCGCCGCCGGCGTGCTGTTCGGGGGAGTGCTCACCAGCGCGCTGGAGTGGCGTGCGGTCTTCTTCGTCAACGTCCCGATCGGTCTCGCCGTCGTGCTCGGCACGCTGCGCGCCGTGCCGCGGGCCGGCTCGCGGCGCGGCGGGCTGCGCCGCCTCGACGTCCCCGGTGCCCTCACGCTGGTGGGTGGGCTGCTGGCTCTCGTCGCCGGCATCGAGGCGACCCGCTCGGCGGGCTGGACGGCTCCGCGCACCTGGCTCGCCCTCGCCGCGGCCGCGGTCCTGCTCACCACCTTCGCCCGGCTGGAGCGCCGCGCCCCCGAGCCGCTGGTGCCGCCGTCGACCTGGCGGATCCGCTCGCTGGTCTCGGCGTCGGCGGTCATGGCCGGCGTCACCGGCGCGGTCGTCGGCGTGGTCTTCCTCGGCTCGCTGTACCTGCAGGCCGTCGTCGGCGCCTCGCCGGTCGTCACCGGGCTGCAGTTCCTGCCGCTGGCCGCCGCCATCACCGTGTCCGCCGCGGTCGCGTCCCACGCCGTCGGGCACGTCGGCGCCCGCGCCCTGATCCTGCTCGGCCTCCCGGTCATGGCCGCGGGCGCGCTGCTGCTCGCCGCGAACGCCGGCGGGACGTCCTACGCCGCCGACGTCCTGCCCGGCTTCCTGCTCGTGGGTGCCGGTGTCGGGCCGATGTTCGTGGCCATCTCGGTCGCCGCCATGGGGGACGTGCCGGCCGAGCGGGCCGGGCTCGCCTCCGGGCTGATGATGACCGGTCACGAGATCGGCGCCGCGCTCGGCGTCGCGGCGCTCACCGCCGTCGCCGGCGACCTGGCCGCCACCACCGGCCTCGCCGACGGCTACGCCCGCGCCTTCACCGCGACCGCCGGCGTCCTCGCCGCCCTGTTCGTCCTCACCCTGCTCGCCGTCCCCGGCGGCCGGCCCCCGGCCGGCGCCACCGCCCACGGCCACGGCCATGCGCACGGCCACGGGCACGGGCACTGACCCGGCGATCCTCCGCACGGATCCCGGCGGTTCCACCGGTGAGAGCCACCCGGCCGCTCACCGACGCTCGACCCGTCCACCCAGCAGCGACCACACGAGGAGTCCCCATGCTGTCCGGCACGCCCCGCACCTTCGTCGGCTCGACCACCTTCACGGTCACCGGCATGACCTGCGCGCACTGCCAGCGCGCGGTCACCCAGGAGATCGCCGCCGTCGACGGCGTCGCGACCGTCACCGTCGACCTGGCCGGCGGCACCGTCACCGTCACCGCCGACCGACCCGTCGACCGCGCCGACATCGCAGCCGCCGTCGACGAGGCCGGCTACACCCTCCGCTCCTGACCGGCCGCCGGGCCGGGAGCCCGCTCCCGCGCGGCTCCCGCCCGGCCGATCCGCACCACCCCGCCGCTGCCGCGCAGCGGTCCCACGACGAGAGGAACCCACCGTGACCACCACCGCTGCGACCCCCACGAGCTCCCCGCTCACCATCCGCCGGGCCGACCCCCGGGACGCGGCCGACGTCGCCGCGATGGTCGGCGAGATCGCCGCGCACGAGGACCAGTCCGCGCACGTGCACGTCGACGCGGAGCAGTGGCGTCGGCTCCTGGGCCGGCCCGAGGTGGTCGTGCTGCTGGCCGAGCGGGACGGCGGCCCGGTCGGCTACGTGTCCGCCGTCCGCCAGCTGCACCTGTGGACCGGCGGCGACGTGCTGAACCTGGACGACCTCTACGTCCGGCCCGGCGCCCGCGACGCCGGCGTGGGACGGCGGCTGATGGGCGCCCTCGCCGCACTGGCCGTACCCGAGCAGCTGCTCGTCCGCTGGGGGATGGAGCCCGACAACGTCGGCGCCCAGCGCTTCTACCGCCGCCTCGGCGCCACCCTCCGGCCCAAGGTGCTGGCCGCCTGGACCCCGGCGGCCTACGCCGCCGCCGCGCAGGGCTGAACCCGGCGATTCCGCCGGTCCGACCGACCCGCCCCCGCGGCGAGGGTCGACCCGCACCCGATCCCGCCGCACCGACCAGGAGAGCCGAGATGACGACGACCGCACCGCCCACCGCCGCGTGCACCCTGGAGATCGGCGGCATGACCTGCGCGTCCTGCGTGGGCCGGGTCGAGAAGGCCCTCAACCGGCTCGACGGCGTGACCGCCGCCGAGGTGAACCTGGCCACCGAGGTGGCGACCGTCCGCTTCGACCCCGACCGGGTCGGCCTCGAGGAGCTGACCGCCGCGGTGACCCGCGCCGGCTACCGGGCGACGGCGCGGCGGGCGGCGCAGGAGCCCGCCCCGGCGCCGGCCGAGGACGGGGACGGCCCGGACGAGCGGGACGCCGAGCTCGCCGTCCTGAAGCGGAGGTGGCAGGTCACCCTGGCCGTCGGGCTGGGGCTGATGGGCCTGATGTACGTCCCGCTGTACATCGACACGATGGACTGGCTGATGCCCGCGATCCTGGTCGTCGCCACCGTCGTCCAGTTCTGGGCCGGGCGCGACGTCTACCGCGCCGCCTGGGCCGCCGCGAGGCACCGCTCGACGAACATGAACACCCTCGTCGCGCTGGGCACCGGCGTCGCCTGGGCGTACAGCGCGTTCGTCACCCTCTGGCCGGCGGCCGCCGAGAGCTGGGGCCTGCCGCTGCACGTCTACTTCGAGACCTCGCTGGTCATCCTCGCCCTCGTCCTGGCCGGGCGGTGGATGGAGGCCAGGGCGAAGAAGCGGACCGCCGCGGCGATCACCGCGCTCGTCGGCCTCGCGCCCAGGACGGCGCGCGTGCTGCGCGACGGCGCGGAGGTCGACGTCCCGGTCGAGCAGGTCGTCGTCGGGGACCTGGTGCGGGTGCGTCCCGGCGAGAAGCTGCCGGTCGACGGCGTCGTGACCGAGGGCGCCACCGCGGTCGACGAGAGCATGCTCACCGGCGAGAGCCTGCCGGTGGACAAGGCGGCCGGGGACACCGTCATCGGCGCCACGGTCAACCGGACCGGCACCGTGGTGCTGCGGGCCACCGCGGTCGGCGCGGACACCGCGCTGGCGCAGATCGTCCGCCTGGTCGAGGACGCCCAGGGCGCCAAGGTGCCGCTCCAGCGGCTCGCCGACCGGGTCTCGGCCTGGTTCGTGCCGGTCGTGCTCGCCCTGGCCGCCGCCACGTTCGCCGCCTGGGCGCTGTTCGGTCCGGACACCGGGTCGATGACCATGGCCATCACCACGACCATCGCGGTGCTCATCATCGCCTGCCCGTGCGCGCTCGGGCTGGCCACGCCGACCGCGGTCATGGTCGGCACCGGCCGCGCCGCCGAGCTCGGCATCCTGATCGGCAACGGCGACGCGCTGGAGACCGCCCGCCGGGTCACCGCCGTCGTGCTCGACAAGACCGGCACCATCACCCGCGGCAAGCCGGCTCTCACCGGCATCACCACCACCGGCGGCTGGGACGACGACGACGTCCTGGCGCTCGTGGCGGCCGCCGAGACCGGCAGCGAGCACCCCGTCGGCGAGGCGCTCGTCGCCGCCGCGAGGGCGCGCTCGCTCGACCTGCCGCCGCTGCGCTCCTTCGACGCGATCCCCGGGCACGGCATCGACGCCACCGTCGGCGACCGCCACCTCCTGGTCGGCAACCAGGCGCTGATGACCGCCCGCGGGGTGGACGTCGCCGGCCTCGCCGCCACCGCCGCGCGTGCGGCCGCCGCCGGGCAGACCGCGATGTTCGTCGCCGTCGACGGCCGGCCGGCCGCCGTCCTCGCGGTCGCCGACACCGTCCGGCCCGAGTCCGCGGAGGCCGTCGCGCAGCTGCAGGCCCTCGGCGTCGAGGTCTGGATGCTGACGGGCGACGGCGCCGCCACGGCCCGCGCCATCGCCGCCCAGGTGGGGATCGAGCACGTCCTCGCCGAGGTCCTGCCCGCCGACAAGGCGGCGGAGGTCCGCCGGCTCCAGGGCGAGGGGCACGTGGTCGCCATGGCCGGCGACGGCATCAACGACGCCGCCGCCCTGTCGGCCGCCGATGTCGGCATCGCCATCGGCACCGGCGCCGACGTCGCCGTCGCCGCCTCCGACATCACGCTCGTCGGCGGCGACCTGCGCGGCATCGTCTCGGCCATCGCCCTCTCCCGGCGCACCGTGGCCACGATGAAGCAGGGCCTGGGCTGGGCCTTCGGCTACAACCTGCTGCTCATCCCGGTCGCCGCCGGCGCCCTCTACGGGTGGGACGGGCTGCTGCTGGACCCGGTGCTCGCGTCGGCGGCGATGGCGATGAGCTCGGTCAGCGTGCTCACCAACGCCCTGCGGCTGCGCCGGTTCCGGCGCCCGGCCACGGTCGCGGAGATCCTGCACCCGCCGCTGCGCGCCCGGGTCGGCCAGTACGCCTACCTCACCGCGGTGGCCGTCGTGGCGCTGGCGCTCGGCGCCGGGCTGACCGCGGTCAGCCGGATGGACTTCGCCGAGCGGGGGATGAACGGCACCCTCGCGTGGATGCAGGGCACCGGCATGCCGATGCGCCCGGCGATGAGCGTGATGATGACCGCCGAGGTGCCGCCGGTCGACGCCGCCGACGCCGGGGTCGACGTCCGCCTCGACGTGCCCGCGCAGGCCCGGCCCGGGGAGCCGACCCGGGTGGTCGTCACCGTCGTCGACGACACCGGCCGGCCGGTCGAGGACCTCACCCGCAGCCACGAGGCGTGGATGCACCTCATCGCCACCCGCGAGGACCTGGGCACCTTCGCCCACGTGCACCCCGAGCCCACCGGACGGCCGGGCGAGCTCGCCGTCGACCTCACCTTCCCCACCGCCGGCCGCTACGTCGTCAACACCGAGTTCCGGCGGCAGGGCGAGATGGGTGACGTGCACCAGCGGCAGGTCGTCACCGTGCACGGGGAGGCCCCCGCGCCCGTGGTCCTGACCGAGGGGCCGCGCACGGTGGTCGTCGACGGCGTCCGGGTCGCCCTGGAGGGCGAGGCCGAGGCCGGCGGCCGCAGCGACCTGCACCTCTCGTTCACCGACGCCGGCACCGGCGCGGCGATCGACGACCTGCGGCCGTACCTCGCCGCCGCCGGGCACGTGGTGGTCATGCGGGCGGACGGGGAGACCTTCGCCCACGAGCACGCCGAGGTGGAGGACGGCTCCGGTCGGCCGGTCTTCGCCCTCCCGGGGCAGACGTTCGGCCCGGAGCTCGACGTGCACGCGGAGTTCCCGACCGCCGGCACCTACCGGCTCTGGGGTCAGTTCCGGCTCGGCGACGGGTCGGTCCTGACCGTGCCGTTCACGGTGCGGGCGAGCTGAGGCGCGGCGTGCCCGCAGGGGCCCGGACCCACCGTGCGTGGGTCCGGGCCCACCTGCCGGTGCCGGCCGCCGCTGCAGGACGACGAGGCGGGAGCCCGTCGACACCGCCGGACGGCGCTGACAGGATGCGTGCCCTGCGCCGACGGTGGAGCCGGTGACCCGGAGTCGTCGGCGCCGGCGCCTGACCCCGCGAGGGTGGTGGTCGGAGTGGGCCCTCTGCTCAACACCAAGCTGCACGTGCCCCGACGTCGACGTGGCCTGGTGCCGCGTCCCCGGCTGATCGAGCGCCTGAGCCGCGGGGACGCAGCTCTGACGCTGGTCTCGGCCCCGGCCGGGTTCGGGAAGACCACCCTCCTGACGGAGTGGTTGGCTGCCACGGCCGAGGGGCGGTCGATCGCCTGGGTCTCGCTCGACGAGCGGGACGACGACCCGGTGGTCTTCTGGACGTACGTCGTCGCAGCTCTCCGGACCGCCGTCGACGGCGCGGGTGTCGGCGCGCTCGCCGTGCTGCAGGAGGCACGCTCCTCGATCGACGAGGTGCTCGCGACGCTGGTCAACGAGCTGGACACGGTCCACGACGACGTGGTCCTCGTGCTGGACGACTACCATGTGGTCTCCTCGCCGGAGGTGCACGACCAGCTGAGCTACTTCCTCGAGCGGCTGCCTCCGCACGTCCACCTGGTGATCGCCACGCGCGCCGACCCCGTCCTCCCGCTGGCCCGGCTGCGGGCACGAGGTGAGCTGGTCGAGGTCCGCGCCGCGGACCTGCGCTTCACCGCAGCGGAGGCCGCGGTCTACCTCAACGAGGCGATGGGGTTGACCCTGACCGCCGAGCACGTCGCCGCGCTCGACGCGCGCACCGAGGGGTGGATCGCCGCGCTGCAGCTCGCGGCGCTGTCGATGCAGGGCCGCGACGACGTCGCCGGCTTCATCGCCGGGTTCGCGGGCGACGACAGGTACATCGTCGACTACCTGGCCGAGGAGGTCCTGCAGCGGCAACCCGCCGACGTCCGGACCTTCCTCCTGCAGACCTCGATCCTGAGCCGGTTCGACGGCGCGCTGTGCGACGCGGTCACGGGGAGGGACGACGGGCGAGAACTGCTCGGGACCCTCGAGCGCGCCAACCTCTTCCTGGTCCCCCTCGACGACCGCCGCCACTGGTACCGCTTCCACCACCTGTTCGCCGACGTCCTCCGGGCACGGTTGCTGGCCGAGCGGCCGGAGACGGTCTCCCAGCTGCACCGGCGCGCCGGCGCCTGGTTCGAGCGCAACGGCGACAGGTCCGAGGCGATCGAGCACGCGCTGGCCGCAGGGGACCACCAGCGCGCGGCCGACCTGATCGAGCGGGCCATCCCCGTCCTCACCCAGGGCCGGCAGGAGGTCACGCTGCGCCGCTGGATGGAGTCGCTGCCGGTCGAGTCGTTCCGGACCAGGCCCGTCCTGGGCGTCGGGTACGCAGGGGCGCTGATGTCCACGGGGGAGCTGAGCGGCGTGGAGCCGCTGCTGCGGGACGCCGAGCGGTGGCTGGAGGACCCGTCATCAGCGGCGGAGACACCCGTCGCGGACCTGGACGCGGCGCGCCGGCTGCCCGGACAGCTGGCCATGCACCGCGCCGGGTACGCGCTGGCCTCCGGGGACGTGGCCGCCGGCATGGCGCACGCCCGACGGGCCCTCGACCTCGCGGCACCGGACGACCACCTCGCCCGCGGCGGACCGGCCGCCATCCTCGGGCTCGCGTACTGGACGACCGGGGACCTGGCCGCGGCCCACCGCTGGTACGCCCAGGGCATGGCGTGCCTGGACGAGGGCGGCTACTCCTCCGACGTGGTCGGCGGTGCGGTCACCCTCGCCGACATCCGGATCGCCCAGGGGCGTCTCCGCGAGGCCATGGGCATCTACGAGCGGGGACTCGCGCGAGCCGAGACCGCGGTCCCGCCGCTGCGGGGAGCGGCGGACATGCACGTGGGCATGAGCCGGCTGTTCCTGGAACGCGACGACCGGGAGGCGGCTCGGCACCACCTGGCCAGGAGCGAGGAACTGGGCACGCGCGCCGACCTGCCGAAGAACCCGCACCGCCGCCTGCTGGCGAGGGCCCGGCTCGCCGAGCTCGACGGCGACCTCGCCGCAGCGCTCGACCTGCTCGACGAGGCCGAGCGCCGCTACGACGGCGACTTCTCACCCGACGTCCGGCCGATCCCCGCGGTCAGGGCCCGGCTGTGGCTCGCCGACGGCAGGTTGGCCGATGCCGTGGACTGGGTCCGGGAACGGGGGCTCTCCGTCGACGACGACCTCTCCTATGTGCGCGAGTTCGAGCACATCACCCTCGTCCGGGTGCTCCTCGCCCGGTACGCCGCCGACCGTGCCCCGTCCGTCCTGCGCGAGGCGACCGGCTTGACCGAGCGGCTCCTGCGCGCGGCCGAGGAGGGGCAGCGGACGGGCAGCGTCATCGAGCTGCAGGTGCTGACCGCGCTCGCGCGCCGGGCGGACGGCGACGTCCGCGGCGCTGTCGGCCCGCTGGAGCGGGCGCTCGACCTCGCGGAGCCCGAGGGCCTCGTGCGCCTCTTCCTGGACGAGGGGCCGACGATGGCCGAGCTGCTGCAGGCCGCGGCCGAGCGGGGAACCGCGCCCGCGTACGCGCGCCGGCTCCTGGACGCCGGGCCCGACGGCCACGTCGGGACCGCTGTCCAGCACGGGCTGGCCGATCCACTCAGCGTCCGGGAGCTGGAGGTCCTCCGCCTGCTCGGTAGCGACCTGGACGGCCCGGCGATCGCGCGCCGGCTCTTCGTGTCGCTCAACACGCTGCGCACCCACACCCGGAACGTCTACGCGAAGCTCGGCGTCAGCAGCCGTCGGGCGGCCGTCCGCCGGGCCGGGGAACTCGGCCTCCTCCCGCGCTGACCACGGGGAACCGACTCCTCGCGGATCACCACCCGGATCACCAGGTGTGGTGATCCCGGCTCACCACCTCCGCTCCTAGCTTTCCCGCGTCCGGAGAAGCGGGAGCAGGCGATGAGCAGATCGACGACAGGTCGTCCGGACGTCCCCCGGCGCTACGAGATCCGGCTCGAGGGCCGCCTCGACGCCCGGTGGGCCGCCACGTTCGACGGGTTGTCCCTCGACACCGAGCCCGACGGCACCACCGTCCTGCGCGGCACGGTCCTCGACCAGGCCGCACTGCACGGCGTCCTGCAGGTGGTGCGGGACCTGGGTCTGCCACTGCTGTCGCTCGTCCGCCTCGACGCGGATCCGACGCACACCACCACGTCCCGCCAGCCCGAGAGGGAGACGCCATGACCATCACCGCGTCCAGCACGGCAGTGACCCGCCCCCCGGCAGACCCGTTGCGCCGGACCTCGCTCGCCGCCGGGGTCCTCTACCTGCTCACGTTCGTGTCCGTGCCGACCCTCGCCCTGTACCAGGACGTGCGTGAGGAGGACGACTTCGTCCTCGGCGCCGGCAGCGACGCCGGCGTGCTCTGGGCGGCGTTGTCGGAGGTCGTCGTCGCGCTGGCCGGCATCGGCACCGCCGTGGTCCTGTTCCGCGTCGCGAGGCGGCAGAGCGAGACCGCCGCGCTCGGGTTCGTCGCCTCCCGGGTCGTCGAAGGCGCCCTCATCATCGTCGGCGTCGTCAGCGTGCTCACCCTGGTCACGCTGCGCCAGGACGTCGCCGGCACCGCCGACGCGGACCCGGCGTCCCTGCTCACCGCCGGCCACACCCTGTCCGCGACCTACGACTGGACGTTCCTGCTCAGCCAGAGCCTCATGCCGGCCGTCAACGCCCTCTGCCTGGGCGCCGTCCTGTACCGCTCCGGCCTCGTGCCGCGGATCCTCCCGACCATCGGCCTGATCGGCGCCCCGCTGCTGCTGGCCTCCGACCTGGCGATCTTCTTCGACCTCTACGACCGCACCTCGCCCGCCTCGCTCGCCGGCGTGCTCCCCATCGCGGTGTGGGAGTTCTCCCTCGGCGTCTACCTCGTCGTCAAGGGCTTCAAGCCGGCCGCCGTCGCCGCCCTGCAGGCCCGGCAGGACCAGCGATGAGGGCCGCGGTCTACCGCCGCTTCGGCGGCCCGGACACCGTCGAGGTCGAGGAGGTCCCACGGCCGACGGTCGGCCCGGACGACGTCCTCGTCCGGGTGCACGCCAGCACCGTCAGCGCCGCCGACCACCGCGCCCGCAGCCGCGAGGTGCCCCGCGGGCTCGGCCTGCTCGCCGCCACCGGGATCGGACTGCTGCGGCCCAAGCGCCGCGTGCTCGGGATGGACGCCGCCGGTGTCGTCGAGGCCGTCGGCCGCGACGTCACCCGGTTCGCGCCCGGTGACGAGGTGATCGCGATGCTGGGGGCGGACTTCGGCGGGCACGCCGAGTACGCCCGGATCCGGTCCGACGGCGCGATCGCCCGCAAGCCCGCGGACATGACGTTCGAGGACGCCGTCACCCTCGTCTTCGGCGGCCTCACCGCCCGCCGCTTCCTGCAGCAGGCGCACCTCGTCCCCGGTGCCACGGTGCTGGTGAACGGCGCCTCCGGTGCGGTCGGCACCGCGGCGGTGCAGCTGGCCGAGCACGCCGGCGGGCACGTCACCGCGGTCTGCAGCGGGGCCAACCGCGACCTGGTCACCTCCCTCGGAGCCGACCGGGTGGTCGACTACGCGACCGAGGACGTCACCGCCGGTCCGGCCCGCTACGACGTGATCGTCGACTGCGTCGGCAACGCCCCCTACGAGCGGGTCCGGCACCTGCTCCGGCCCGGTGGCGCGCTGCTGCTCGTCATCGCCGACCTGCCCGCGATCCTGCGGGCACCCCTGCGCAGCCGGCGCACCGGCCACCGGATCGCCACCGACGGCGGCAAGCCCGTCGCCGCCGATCTCGAGGCCCTCGTCGAGCTGGCCGAGGCCGGTGCCTACCGGGCGGTCGTCGACCGCGCCTTCGACCTGGCCGACGTCGCCGAGGCGCACCGCTACGTCGACACCGGCCACAAGCGCGGCAACGTCGTCCTCCGCGTCCCCGGTGGACCCGGATCGACGACCTCGTCCCTCCAGCAGCACTCGCGAGAGGAAGCGCCATGATCGAGGCCCACGAGCTCACCAAGCGCTACGGCTCCACGACCGCCGTCGACGGCATCAGCTTCACGATCGCCCCCGGCTCGGTCACCGGCTTCCTCGGGCCCAACGGCGCCGGCAAGTCCACCACCATGCGGATGATCATGGGGCTGGACCGGCCCACCTCCGGGACGGTCACCGTCAACGGCAGGCCCTACGCCGCCCACCGCTCCCCGCTGAGCGAGGCCGGTGCGCTGCTGGACGCCAAGGCCGTGCACCCCGGCCGCAGCGCCCGCTCCCACCTGCGCACCATGGCCGCCACCCACAACATCCCGTCCTCCCGGGTGGACGAGGTCATCGAGATGACCGGCCTGGGCACCGTCGCCGGCAAGCGGGTCGGCGGGTTCTCCCTCGGCATGGGCCAGCGCCTCGGCATCGCCTCGGCGATGCTCGCCGATCCGCGGACGCTGGTCCTCGACGAGCCCGTCAACGGACTGGACCCCGAGGGGGTCCAGTGGGTGCGCCGGCTCGTGCGCTCCCTCGCCGACGAGGGACGGACGGTCTTCCTGTCGTCCCACCTCATGAGCGAGATGGCCCAGACGGCCGACCAGCTGCTGGTCATCGGCCGCGGGCGGATCATCGCCGCCGGCCCGGTGCAGGAGGTCATCGACTCCGTCTCCGGTGCCGCCGTCCGCGTGCGCAGTCCCCGCGCCGGCGAGCTGGCCGAGCTCGTCCGGGGCGACGGCATCAGCGTCACCTCCCCGGAGCCGGGGACGCTCGACCTGCGCGGCATCGACGCCGAGACCGTGGGAGAGGTCGCCTGCGCCTCCGGCATCGCGCTGCACGAGCTCAGCCCGCGCAGCGCCACCCTCGAGGAGGCCTACATGAGCCTCACCCAGGACGCGGTCGAGTACCGGTCCGACCTGGCCGCCACCAGCCCGTCCGCCCCGGAGGGGGAGAACCGATGAGCACGACCGTCGCCGTCACCGCACCCGTCCCGGTCCCCGCCGTCCGTGTCGCCGTGCAGGCCCGCCCCACCTTCCCGGGGGTCCTCCGCGGCGAGCTCACCAAGCTGCTCTCCCTGCGGTCGACCTGGTGGACGCTGGCCGCCACGGTGCTCCTGATGACCGGCGTCTCCCTGGCCGTGGCCGCCTCCCTCGACGCCATGGCCGCCGACCCCACGACGGCGCCCGAGCTCGCGGCCCTGAGCGGCGCCGAGGTCGTCTCCGGCGGCTTCCAGCTCGGCATGCTCACCGTCGCGGTGCTGGGCGCGCTGCTCATGACGGGGGAGTACTCCACCGGGATGATCCGCTCGACCCTGGCGGCCGTGCCCACCCGCGTGCCGGTGCTGGCCGCGAAGGCCACGGTGCTGGCCGTGGCGACCGTCGCGGTCGCCACGCTGGGGATCGCCCTGTCCTACGTCGCGACGATGCCGCTGCTGTCCGAGCACGACATGGTCCCCGCCCTGGACGAGGCCCGGACCTGGCAGGTGTTCGGCGGCACCGTCTACTTCCTCGTCGCCGCGGCGCTGTTCGCACTCGGCGTGGGCACGCTCCTGCGCTCCAGCGCCGGCGCCATCACCGTGGCGCTGTCGGTCCTGCTCCTGCTGCCCACCGTGCTGGTGTTCATCACCCTGGACTGGGTCGAGGTGCTCGTCGACTACCTGCCGCTGCCGGCATCCGGGGCGTTCCTCGGCGGCGGTGAGGACTCCCTCTCGGCCGTCGGCGACGAACTGGCCCCCGCGACCGGGATCCTGGTCGTCGCGGCCTACGCCCTGGTGCCGCTGGTCGCGGGAGCGCTGGCGCTCCGCCGACGCGACGCCTGAGCCCGGCGCCCGGTCCGCGCCTGTGGTGACCACGCCCTGGGCGCGGACATCGCTGAAGGGTGCCCCCGGCAGGATTCGAACCTGCGACACACGGTTTAGGAAACCGATGCTCTATCCCCTGAGCTACGGGGGCGCGGCCGTCACGATCCCACAGCCGTGTCGGTGGCCCGGAGCGGACTCCCCGGAACGTCGACGGCTCAGCCGACCGGCCGCGCGCCGAGCTGGGAGATCCGCAGCGTCACCGGTGCGTTCGTGGCGCTGCTGGAGAGGTAGGCGGTGACCCCGACCGCGCCACCGGCCTGCAGGCCGGCGCCGCTGTCCGTGGCCGACAGCTGCCAGGCGGCCGGCTCGGGCTGGTCGGCGCGCCAGACCTTGACCCGCAGCTGGGTGGGGCTCGTGCCGGTCACCTGCAGCCGCACGTTCAGCGGCGTGCCGGCGGCGTAGGAGACCGCCGACACCGGCAGCGTCGTCCCCGCCGCGATGGTCGACGCCGTCGCCGAGCCGCGGAGCGCACGCAGCGAGACGTTGACCCGGCCGTCGGCCAGGAGCACCACCCGGGCCTGGTACTCGGTGTCGGTGCCCACCCGCCGGCCGACGACGTCGACGTAGGCCCCGTTGCCGGTGGGCACGCGGTCGACGGCGAGGGTGAGCCGCAGGTCGGTGTCGGTGCGGGCCGGTCCCACCCAGGCGGACCGCGTCGTGCCGGCCCGGGTGAGGGCCAGCGCGGCGGCGCCGGAGCCGACCGAGTAGCCGGTCGTGCCCGACGTCGTCCAGGCACCGCCCACCTCGGCGGTGCCCCACCCGCCGGTGACCGTGCGGGCGAACGTGTCGGTGACGAACGCGCCGGTGGGCGGCGCTGCCGCGACGGTGACCGTCCGGGTGAGGACGGCCGTCGCGCCGTCGTCGTCGGTGACCGTCAGGGTCACCGGGTAGCTGCCGGCGGCGGCGTAGGTGTGCTGCACCTGGGCCCCGACGGCCGGGGCCGTGCCGTCGCCGAGGTCCCAGCTGTGCCCGGCCACCGTGCCGTCGGGATCGGTCGAGGCCCGGCCGTCCAGCGCCACGGTGAGCCCGGCGGCCGTGGACGTGAAGGACGGCGTCGGCCGGGCGTTGGGCGGCGGGGGCGGGGCCTCGCCGCGGCGGATGGTGAAGGAGTCGGTGAACGTGCCGCCGGAGACCGGGAGGAAGCGCCCGGCGAGCTGGTCGGCGGTGATCCGCAGGTCCAGGAAGCCGTAGGAGGGGCTGCGGTTGCTGCCCGAGGAGGCGGCGAAGAAGCCGGCCTCGGGATCGGCGGTGTTCACGCTGCGCAGCTCCTGCCCGCCGGCGCCGGAGGTGGCGAAGACGGTGCCGGCGCCCTGCGCCATGTCGGCGTCCGCGTCGGCGACGCAGTCGGCGTCGAACACCCCGGGGGTGACGGCGGCGCAGCCCGTGCGCGTGCCGAGCTGGTGCGTGCGCTGGTACAGGTGCTCGTGGCCGTGCAGCACCAGGTCGACCCGGCGGTCCACCAGCAGCTGCATCAGGTCACCGCCGATCTCGCAGCTGTAGACGCCGAGCGACAGGCACGGCTTGTGGATGCCGACGACCACCCACGGGATGCCCTCGGCGCGGGCGCCGTCGATCGCGGCGGTGGTCCAGGCGTACCGCGGGGTGCCGGCGGCGTAGCTCCACGTGCCGTCCGGGAACGGCAGGGCGGGGGAGATCATCACGAACCGGGCGATCGGGTCGACCTGCGGGACGTCGACGAAGTACTGGCGCCCCTAGGTGCCGACCAGGCCCGGCAGCTGGTTGGGCAGGCAGGCGGAGAAGTCGTTGATGTTGCCGTTTTGCCCGTTGCTCTCGTGGTTGCCGGCCAGCAGCTCGAAGGGGAACCCCGCGCCGAGCGAGGAGGTGACCAGGTCGCACCAGGACTGCTCCTGCCCGGTCAGGCCGTAGGACAGGTCGCCCAGGGCCAGCGCGAGGTCGGGCTGCTGGGCCGCCATCCCGGCGAGGACGGCGCGCGTGTTCCCCGACGCCCCGAAGTCGCCGGCCGCGGTCACGTGGACGACGCCCGGCTCGCCGGCGCCCTGAGCCGTCGGCGCACCGACCACCAGGCCGACGAGCAGGGCGAGCAGCAGGACCTGGACCAGGGACCGCGAGCGCATGGCGCACCTCCGTGCGGGCCGGGCGGCTCGCGCGGCGGGACGGTAACGGCGTCCCGGCGCCCGGAGATCACGCAGCGCGACCGGCCGCGCGGGGTCCACCCGATCGGTGGACGACGACCACACCGCCGGGCGGCGCCGCGGGATGCAGCCGCCACCGGCGGGGCGCACTACCGTCGGGTCATGCCCGGTGTGGTGGCAGCGGTGGCCCTGGTGGCCGTGCTGGCGCTCGTCATCGTGTGGGTCACCTGGCCCGAGCGCCGGCTGTGGTCGCTGGCGGGAGCGGAGCGGCCGGCCCTGCCGCCGCGGCAGCGGGCCCGGATGGCCGAGGCGGTCGCCGCCGCCCGCTGGGCCCCGGCCCACGACGAGGTCGACGGGCGGACGCGGGTGCTGCTGCGCCGCTCCTGCACCGGCCTCGACGGGCTGCCCGTCGTCCTCGAGGAGCGGGTGTTCGCCGAGTTCCCGGCCGACGACCCGGCCTGGGAGGCGCGGTTCACCGAGGCCATGGCCGGCGCGCGGTTCCGCTGCGGATACCTCAACACCGAGGAGGGCGGCGGCTGACCACCCCCGCGGCCGCGGGTGGGACGACGGCAGGATGGCGGGCATGGGACAGGTCGTCGCCACCGCCGAATCCGTCGTGCACGCCCCGGTCGACCGGGTGCGGGCCGGGCTCGCCGACTACGCCGGCGTCCGCCGGCGGTCGCTGCCCGAGCAGTTCTCCGACTACCGGGTCGAGTCCGGCGGTCAGGGCGCGGGCACCCGCGTCGCGTGGCGGTTCGCCGCCACCTCCAAGCGGGTGCGCGAGCAGCTGGTCGAGGTGACCCAGCCGGACGCCGACACCCTGGTCGAGCGCGACACCCGCTCCTCGATGGTGACCACCTGGACGGTGGCCCCGGCCGGCGCGGACGCCACGACCGTCCGGGTGCGCACGACGTGGGACGGCGCGGGCGGCATCGGCGGCTTCTTCGAGCGCACCTTCGCGCCGAAGGGCCTGCGCCGGGTGTACGCCGACCTGCTCGGCCGGCTGGAGCGGGAGCTGGGCGCCGCGGGCTGACCGCCGGTCGCCCGGGTCAGCCCGCCCGGCGCGCGGTCCGCTCCACCAGCTCGACGATCGTGCCGGGCCGGTCGGACTGCGGGGCGTGGCCCGCGGCGAGCAGCGGCCGGAACCGCGAGCCGGGCACGAGCGGCAGGTAGCGGACCGTCTGGCCCGACGCGATCCAGTCGGCGGCGCCCTGCACCAGCGTGACGGGGACGTCGATGCGGTCCATGCCGCGGGGGACGTCCAGCAGCAGCCCCCACAGCAGCGTCCGCCAGTAGTCGCGGGAGTCCGCGAACCCCTCGCGGGCGCCGATCCCCTCCTCGACCGAGGCGCTCCACGGCCGCGCCTTGAGCGTGGCCAGCAGCGCCGTGCGGCCCAGCGCCGACCGGGACAGCGGCTCGACCAGCGGCGCCGTCGTCCGCGCCACCACCCGGGCCACCGCCATGCCGGTGCCCTGGACCAGCCGCTCGGGGAGCAGGTCCAGCCCCGAGGGGGCGATCGCGACGACGGACCGTGCCCGCCCGCGGCGGGCGAGCTCCAGCCCCAGCCGGGCGCCGAGGGAGTTGCCCAGGACGTGGGCGGTGGCGACCCCCTCGGCGTCGAGCGTGCGCTCCACGACGTCGGTGAGGGCCGCGACGGTCGGCCGGCGGTCCAGCGCCGGGGAGCGGCCCACCCCGGGGAGGTCGGCGTTCAGCACGGCGAAGGACGCCGACAGGGCGGGCAGGACGGCGGTGAAGTCCCGGCGCGAGCTGCCCATGCCGTGCAGCAGGAGCAGCGGGTCGCCGCCGCCGGAGCGGGCCACGGAGAGCGGTGCGGTCACCGGCCTCCGGTACCCGGCTGCGGCAGCGGGCAGGCGGTGAGGCACGCCACGGCCGGTCCGTCCAGCGGTCCGGCGGATCTGTGGACGACGGGGACCGCTGGGGAGGTCCGGTGCCGCGCTGTCCGACCCCCGCGGTGTCGTGCGGTCCCCGACCGATGTGGAGGACCCCGTGGACGCCACGACACCCGACGAGATCGAGCGGCACCTCGCCGCGCTGCAGGTCTCCCTCACCACGCCGCGAGCCGGCGAGTGCGTGTTCTGCTTCGTCGACCGCATGCTCGACGCCTTCGGCTGCGCAACCACCCTGCGGTGGGCCCGGCGCTGGCGCGACCTGCGCCTGCCCCGGGCAACGGGGCTGGAGCGGCGGCTCGGCGCCCGCGGCGGCCACTGCGACTGCGAGGTCTTCCTCAACGGCTGGGACCTCCGGCCGGACCTCCAGGTGCCCGACGAGCAGGGCGAGCCCGGCTGGCCGCGGCCACGGCCGGAGTGCGCGGGGGTCGGCCCACGGTCGTCGCAGCCCTGCGCGCACTGGGTCGCGCGCCGGCGGGACCGGCGGCCGGGGTGGTGGTGACGGTCGCCGCACGCTCCGGCACGAGCCGGTCCGGCGGGGGACCATGGGCCGGTGACCCCCGCGCTGCCCGCCGCCGAGGAGACCGTCGTCCCCGGCCTGGGAGACCTGGCCGAGCTGGTGGCCGACGGCGACGTCATGGTGCTCTCCGGGGCCGGCCTGTCGACCGATTCGGGGATCCCGGACTACCGAGGCGCCACCGGCTCGCTGCGCCGGCACAGCCCGATGACGTGGCAGACCTTCCGCCGCGACCCCCGCGGCCGCCACCGCTACTGGGCGCGCAGCTTCGTCGGCTGGCGGCAGATGCGGGCGGCCCGGCCGAACGCCGGGCACCGCGCGGTCGCCGACCTGCAGGCCGCCGGGCTGCTCAGCGGCGTCGTCACGCAGAACGTCGACGGGCTGCACCAGGCCGCCGGCGCCCGGGACGTGGTGGAGCTGCACGGCGGGCTGGACCGCACCATCTGCCTGCAGTGCGGCGACCTCGGCTCCCGGGCCGAGCTCGACGAGCGGCTGCGGGCGGCCAACCCGCACTTCGGCCCGCGCGCGGACGAGGTCAACCCCGACGGCGACGCCGAGCTGCCCGACGAGGTGCTCGACGGGTTCGTCATGGTCGACTGCCTGGTCTGCGGCGGGGGACCGCTCAAGCCCGACGTCGTCTTCTTCGGCGAGACGGTGCCGCGCGACCGGGTCGACCGGTGCTTCGGCCTGCTGGAGGACTCGGGCAGCCTGCTGGTCCTCGGCTCGTCCCTGACGGTGATGAGCGGCTACCGGTTCGTGCTGCGGGCGGCCGAGCTCGGTATCCCGGTCGGCGTGGTCAACCTCGGCGCGACCCGCGGGGACGCGAAGGTCGACGTCAAGGTCGACGCCCCGCTCGGTGAGGTGCTGCCCGCGCTGGTCGCCCGGCTCGCGTGACCCGCGAGGTCGGCCGCACCGACGACGGCCGGTGGATCGTCGTCGACGGGCGTCGCTGGCGGGCCGCCGACCCGGCGCTGCCCGACGACGTGCGGGCCCGGCTGCTGCACCACCTGGGGGTGGCGCGGGCCGCGGTGCGCGGCGCCGGCCGGTCGGACGACCCGGTCGCGCTGGCCGCCGCCCGCGCCCGCGTGCAGCTGGCCAAGACCGGGCTGGGGGAGCGCGGCGAGGTCTGGTGGGAGCAGGACGACGACGCGCGCCGGGCCCGGTGGGAGGCGGCGCTGCGCGAGCTCGACGCCGACCGCTGAGGGCCGCCGCGCCGCTGACCGGGCGCGACGGCCCGCCCTCGGCGAGGATCGACGGCGATGCAGACCTTCCTGCCGGTGGCCGACTTCGCGGAGAGCGCGCGGCTGCTGGACTCGCCTCGGCTGGGCAAGCAGCGCGTCGAGACCCTCCAGGTGCTGCGGGCGCTGGAGCTGCCCGACTACGGGTGGGTGTCCCACCCGGTGGTCCGGATGTGGCGCGGCCGCACGCCCGCGCTGGTCGCCTACGGCCTGGCGATGGTGCGCATCTGGCGGGAGCGCGGCTTCGCCGACAGCACCTACACGCTGATCGGCGAGTTCGCCCCCGAGGTGGTCGACGCGCCCCAGGAGGAGCTGCAGCGGGCGGGCCTGCTGCCCTCGTGGCTGGGCGACCCGGCGCTGCACCTGTCCCACCGGTCCAACCTGCTGGCCAAGGAGCCGGACTTCTACCGGCCGCTGTTCGCCGAGCGGTTCGGTCCCGAGCCCGACGACCTGCCCTACGTCTGGCCCGAGCCCGACGACCTCCCGCCCGCGCCCGAGCCCGACGGTGTGCGGGTGTGGGTGGTGCGGCCGCGGTCGCACAACGAGCTCGGCGCCTGCCTGGCAGCCGGCGTCGTCGGGCTGGGCACCCAGTCGGGCATCGACGTCGACGCCACCGGCCTCACCCCGGCGGAGCTGCGGGCGCTGTCCAAGGAGCTGTCCGGCCGGCGGCCGGCCAAGGACCTGCGCCAGCTGTCGGCGCTCCTCGACGAGATGGCGCCCGGCGACCTGGTGGGGCTCCCGGTCGAGCACGGGGCCGGGCTGCTGCTCGGCGAGGTCGTCGGCGGTTACCTGTTCGAGGGCCGGGAGCTGCTGCCGCACCGGCGGCCGGCCCGCTGGGACCGCGTCGTCCCGCGCGCCGCCGCCCGGCCGCCGGCCACCCTGCAGGACCCGCGGGCACTGTTCTCCGTCGTCCTCGACCCGGCGCACGTGCCCGGCGCCTGACCGCCGGCGCCCGGGCCTCAGCCGAACTCGGCGGTCAGCCGCTCCCGCGCCGCGGCGCGGTGGGCAGGCCGGTGCACGGCCAGGACCGCGGTCCAGACGGCGGCGTGCATCCGCCGCAGCTCCAGCCAGGGCGCCAGGTCGGCGTCGGAGGGGGCGCCGGGGAGGGCGTCCAGCGCCGCCCGGCCGTCGAGCCGGCTCGTGAGCCGCAGGCAGGCGAGGTCCCACGCCGGCGGACCGGGGCAGGTGTCCTCGAGGTCGGTCCACCGCCACCCGTCCGCGGTGGCCAGGAGGTTGCCCGGGTGGGCGTCGCCGTGCAGCGCCGTCGCGGGGCCGGCCAGCCGCGGCCGCAGCTCCGCCAGCCGGTCCCGCAGCCGCCCGAGCTGCGCGGCCGAGGCACCCCACCGGCCGCCGTCCGCGGCGAAGGCGGTGAGGTCCTCCAGCGGTCGGTCCAGCGGCTCCCCGGCGGGCGGCGGAACGGCGTCCAGGTGCTCGCGCAGCGCGGCCAGCGCCCGGGCCACCTCCGCCGGGCCCGGCCGCTCAGGGCGCACCTCGACCCACCGCCAGAAGGAGAGGACGAGCCCGTCGCGCACGTGCGGTCCCGCCGGCACGAGGTCGCTCGGCGGCACCACGGCCGCCCCGGCCGCCGCGAGCGCGCCGGCCAGGGCCACCTCCCGGCCGAAGGGTCCGGCGGGGTCGGGCCGCAGGTCCGCCGTCACCGTCGCGACCCGCGCCACCAGCGGTGCCGGGCCCAGGTGGACGACGACGTTGACGCCGTCGGCCAGCACCCGCGGCTCGGTGGAGGGCACACCCGCGGCGGCGGCCACGGCCCGAGCGGCGGCGACCGCGGCCGCCGCGGTCACGCCGCGGGCAGGGGCACGTTCTGGAGCCGCACCTGACTGCGGGCGACGAGCTTGCCGTCCTCGGCGCGGGTGAGCACGACCTGCCACAGCTGCAGCGTCCGGCCCTGCTGGACCGGCTCGGCGACGACGTCCAGCCGGCCGGCGGTCATCGGCCGGACGAAGTCGGTGTTGTTGTTGACCCCGACGGCGAACTGGCCGCGGTCGGCGACGGCGGCACTGGCCCCGATGCTGGCCGCGGACTCGATCACCGCGCAGTACAGCCCGCCGTGGACCACACCCCAGGGCGTGTGCTGCTGCGGGCCGGTCTCGACGGTGCCGGTGACCCGGGTGCCGGTGGCCTCGGTGACGTCGAAGGCGGTCGCCGCGACGAACGGGCTGGCCGAGAGGAGGTCGACCGGCGGCAGCTCCGCGCTCACACGGCGTCCCAGACCAGGCAGAAGGGGTGGCCGACCGGGTCGGCGTAGACGCGGAAGTCCCCGCCGCCGCCGGGCAGCTTGCGGGCGCCGAGGGCGAGCACCTTCGGCTCGGCCTCGTCGACGTCGGTCACGAAGACGTCGAGGTGGAACTGCTGCGGCCGGTCGGGGTCCGGCCAGTCGGGCGGCTGCAGGTCCGGCGCCTGCTGGAAGGCCAGCCGGTGCCCCTGCCCGGTGACGACCACCCAGTCGTCGCCCGGGCCGCCCTTGCTCACCTCCATCCCGAGCAGCTCGGCGTAGAAGGTGGCGAGGGCGTGCGCGTCGGGCGCGTCGATCACGACGGAGTGCAGCTGACCGATCATGACCCCCATCCTGGCGGCGCCGATGACGCCCGCCCAGCCGGGATCCGGCCAGGGAGCGCAGCGATCCGGCCGGACCGGCCTGCGGGCCCGCCGGCGGATGCCGCAGGATCGGACCCGTGCCCGACCCCGCCTCCGCCCCCCGCCTCGGCTCGCTGACCTGGCTGCCCGCGGCCGAGCGCCCCGAGCTGCTCGGCGCGCCGGTCGCCGCGGCGCTGCCGGCGCTCGGCGGCGCCGCCTGGGTGGCCGCCATCGACGAGGACCTCGCCGACACCGCGGCGTTCAGCGAGGCCTACGACGTGCCGCTGACCGCGTCGGCCAACTGCGTGGTCGTCGCGGCCCGGCGGGCGGGGCAGACCACCCTCGCGGCCTGCCTGGTCCTGGCCACCACCCGGGCGGACGTCAACGGCCTGGTGCGGCGCCACCTCGGCGCCCGCAAGGCGTCGTTCGCGCCGCAGGACGTCGCCGTCGCCGAGAGCGGCATGGCCTACGGCGGCATCACCCCGGTCGGGCTGCCCGCCGGCTGGCCGGTGCTGGTGGACGCCGCGGTGGCCGCCGGTGACCTGCTGGTCGTCGGCTCGGGGACCCGCGGGAGCAAGCTCGCCGTCCCCGGCGCGGTGCTGGCCACCCTGCCCGGCGCCGAGGTGGTCGAGGGCCTGGGTCAGCCGCTGCCGGAGGAGCAGCCGCGGCCGGCCGGGCCGGTCGCGGCGGCCGAGCGGGCGCCCGACGACCGCGACCTCGGCTGGGGCGAGCGGCCCGCCGACCCCCGCGACGACGAGCGCCGGTACCTGGAGGACCGCCCGCCCCACTGGGGCAGCGACTGACGGCTCAGAGCTGGCCGGGCAGCACCGTCGTGCCCGGGCCGACGTGGTCGACCCCGGGGCCCAGGCCCTGCTGCGCGCGCAGGAGGTCGCGGATCTCGGCCAGCAGCTCCACCTGGGTCGGGGCGACCGGGCCGGCCTCCTCGCCCTGCTTGCGCCGCTCGATGATCTTCTTCAGCGGCAGCACCACGAGGAAGTAGACGACCGCGGCGGTGATCACGAAGGTGATCACCTGGCTGATGAACGCGCCGTAGTCGAAGACCTGGCCGCGGATCGTGAACGTCCCGCCCAGCTCCCCGCCGCCGCCGAACACCGCGATGAGCGGCGTGAGGAACGAGTCGGTGAACGCGGTGACCACCGCAGTGAACGCCGCCCCGATGACCACCGCCACCGCGAGGTCCACGACGTTTCCGCGCAGCAGGAAGTCCTTGAATCCCTTCAGCATGGCGCCCATTGGTCCACAGCGTCGCCGTGCGCGTCCACCCGGGCACGCCGGGTCACGGGGGCGGCAGGCTGAGGGTGAGGGTGGCCGTCGTCGCCGCGGCGGCGAGATCGGCGGCCGTGCCGGCGTCCACGGCGAGCAGCAGCAGCCCGGCGCCCGGGTCGTCGGCGGGCGGGGCGGCCAGCAGGACCAGCGCGCCGGCGGCGACCAGCCGGGCCCGGGGCTCGCCGTCGGTCGTCGCCAGGACGTCGACCCGGTCCCCGGCCCGCGGCAGCGCCCCCACCGCGGCGTCGGCCGGCCGCACCGGCGCCGCGACCGTGCCGGCCGGCAGCAGCGACGTCAGGCCCGAGCCGACCAGGCGGACGTCGGTGACCGGCTCACCGGCCCGGACGGCGCCGGCCAGCGTGCGGCCCACGAGGTCCTCGGGCGCGCCGGCCGCGCCGCCCGGCGCGGCCGGCCACCGGGCGACCGCCAGGTCCGCGAGGGTCAGCACCCTCCCGGCCGGCAGGTCGGCCGCCGCGGTCACCACCGCGACGGCGGGGTCCTCCCCGGGCGGCGGCCCCGGTTCCGGTCGCAGCGCGAGCACGAGCGCGCCGGCGGCGAGCAGCCCGGCCAGGCACTGGCGCAGCAGGTGGACGACCGATCGGGGGCGGCGCAGACGGACCATGCCCCCGACGATGCGCGGCCGGCCCCCGGGGGAGGGGACCGGCCGCCGAGGTGTGGACGGGCGCGCCGCCTGTGGACGGCGGCTGCCGGGCTCAGCCGGCGCTGGCCGCCTTGGCGCCGCTGCCGGAGGACGAGGAGGACGAGGAGGACGAGGACGACGACGAGCTGCTCGCCGGCTCCTTCTTGGCGCTGCCGCCGTCCGACCCCGAGGACCCGGACGAGGACCCGGACGAGGACGACGAGGACTCGCTCGACGACGCGCTCTTCCGGCTGTCGGTGCGGTAGAAGCCCGAGCCCTTGAACACGACGCCGACCGAGCCGTAGACCTTGCGCACCGGGGCGCCGCACTCGGGGCACTCGCTGACGGGCGCGTCGGTGAAGGACTGCACGACCTCGAACTGGTGCTTGCCGTCGGGGTTGGTGCAGGCGTACTGGTAGGTCGGCACGGCGGGATGCTCCTGGTGGGGCGGGAGTTCGGCTGTACCGGGTTGGCACTCTCACCCGGCGACTGCCAATGATGCGCTCTCTCGCGCCGTCCGTCCATCACCGCCCCGGTCACCGGCCCGCTGTCCAGCCGGCGGACCCGGTCGGTGACCGCGGCCAGGGAGGTGTCGAGCGCCGGGGCTCGTCCACCTCCGAGCCCGTCGTGACCACCGCGCCGGCGGCGCTCGTCCTCGGGGAGTTCCTCACCCCGGTCCAGCTCGCCGGCGTGCTGGTGCCGGCCTCCGTCGCCGTCGTCCAGCCGGCACCCGTTGACAGGCAAGTCCTGACTTGCCTATAACGGTGCCGTGGACGCCGATCCCGACCTGTTCCGGGCCCTCGGCGACGCGACGCGACGCATCATCCTCGACGAGCTGACCGACAGGGACGGCCAGACGCTGTTCGAGATCTGCGGCCGGCTGGCGATGAAGCACGGCCTGGCCTCCTCGCGCCAGGCCGTCTCGCAGCACCTGGCGGTGCTCGAGCAGGCCGGTCTCGTGCACACCCGGCGGCAGGGCCGGTACAAGTTCCACCACCTCGACACGGGCCCGCTGCGGGCGATCGTCGAACGGTGGCCCCTCGACAGGGAGGCACCCAGCCCGTGATCCGGATCAACGTGACCAGCGTGTTCGTCGACGACCAGGCCAAGGCGCTCGCCTTCTACACCGAGAAGCTGGGCTTCACGAAGAAGACCGACGTGCCCGCCGGCGAGGCCCGGTGGCTCACGGTCGTCTCGCCCGCCGACCCGGACGGCGTCGAGCTGCTGCTGGAGCCCGACGGGCACCCGGCGGCCCGCCCGTTCAAGGAGGCGCTGGTGGCCGACGGCGTCCCGTTCACCCAGTTCGCCGTCGACGACGTGTACGCCGAGGTCGAGCGGCTCAAGGGGCTGGGCGTGCAGTTCACCCAGGAGGCCACCGACTACGGCCCGGTCGTCGTCGCCGTCCTCGACGACACCTGCGGCAACCTCGTCCAGCTCGCCACGATGAAGTAGCCGGCGCCGGCCGCCCGCCCGGTCCCGGGCGGGCGGCCGCGCCGGTCAGGCGTCCTCGAGCACGAAGTCGGCGGCGCGCCAGGCCATCGCCATCATCGGGGCGTTCAGGTTGCCCGAGATCATCGCCGGGAGGACCGACGTGTCGATGACCCGCAGGCCCTGGACGCCGCGCACCCGCAGCCGGCTGTCGACGACGTCGGAGTCGTCCGGGCCCATCGCGCAGGCGCCCGAGGCGTGGTAGCCGGGGCCGCCGTGGAGGAAGCCGGACTCCAGGACGTCCTCGTCGCTCTTCACCACCGCGCCGGGCTGGATCTCCATCGCCACCTTGTCGGCGATCGGGGACTGCTGGAGCACCTCGCGCATCCGCCGGAACATGCCGACCGACACCTCGCGGTCGTGGTCGGTGCGCAGGTAGCCGGGGTCCAGGCGGAGCGGCATGTCCGGGTCGTCCGAGACGATGTGCGCCGAGCCGAGGCTGGTCGGCCGCAGCGCGAACCCGAGCATGGAGAAGCCGGGGCGGTTCTCCACGGCGAACTTGGTCGGCGCCCAGCCCATCGTGAACGGCGTGACCAGCACCTGCGCGTCGGGGCGCGTGGCCGACTCGGTCGCCCGGAAGAAGGCCAGCATCTCGTAGGCAGGGGTGCCGATCGGGCCCTGCCGGTCGATCAGGTACCTCGCGCCGGTGACGCCCTGCCGGACGACGCTGGCGAGCACCTTGTTGTAGCCGATGTTGTCCGTGATCCGGACCTGCAGCGGGAAGCAGCGGTGCTCGCGCAGGCCCTCGCCGACCTGCGGGCTGTCGACCCGCACCTCGACGCCGGCCTCGGTCAGCACCGAGCGGGGGCCGATGCCGGAGAGCTGCAGCAGCTGCGGGGAGCCCAGGTTGCCGGCGGAGAGGATGACCTCCCTGCGGGCCCGGAACTCCGTGGTGGCGCCGTCGGCCCGGGCGCTGACGCCCACCGCCCGGTCGCCCTCGAACAGCACCTCCGTCACCTGCACGCCGCTGCGCACGGTGAGGTTGGGCCGCTTCTCCACCGGGTGCAGGAACGCCTTGGCCGCGCTCTGTCGCAGGCCGCGCCTGATGCTGCCCGGGGTGTAGCCGATGCGCTCCTCGTCGGAGGAGTTGACGTCGTCGGTGCGCTTGACGCCGATCGCCCCGTAGGCGTCCATCAGCATCTCGCTGAGCTCCTCGGGCCTCGTGCGCACCGTGACGCCCAGCGGCCCGCCCTCGCCGCGCATCGGCGAGGAGCCGAGGTTGTGGTCCTCCATCCGCTTGTAGATCGGGAGGATCTCGTCCCAGCCCCAGCCGGGGTTGCCCAGCTCGACCAGGTTGTCGAAGTCGGCCTGCGAGCCGCGGTTGTAGACCATGCCGTTGACCGAGCTGGAGCCGCCGATCATCTTGCCGCGGGTCCAGTACTCGGTCTGCTGCCGCGGGCCGAACGGCACGGTGGGGTTGATCCACATCTTGTCCGGACCGAGGAAGGCCAGCCCCTTGGGCACGTGCACCCAGGGGTTGCGGTCGCCGCCTCCCGCCTCGACGAGCAGGACCGACGTCCCCGGGTCCGCGCTGAGCCGGTTGGCCAGCACGCAGCCGGCCGACCCGGCCCCCACGATGACGTAGTCGTAGCCACTCATGGACGAGCACCCTCCCGGGGGACGAACGGGACATCGAACCTTCTACGATCATCGAACTGATGTAGAGCGACGCCGGGGTGATCCACCGGCCCGCGCCGGCCGTACCGTCGCCCCGTGGCGACGCGGTGGCTGGACGACGAGCAGCAGCGGGCCTGGCGCGCCTGGCTCAGCGTGAGCGAGTTGGTCCCGCGGGTCCTCGACGCGCAGATGCAGCGGGACGCCGGCCTCAGCCACGCCGCCTACGTCGTCCTGGCGATGCTGTCCGAGGCGCCGGGGCGCGCCCGGCGGATGAGCGACCTGGCCCGCCGCGCCAACCAGTCGCAGAGCCGGCTGTCGCACACCGTCGCCCGGCTGGAGGAGCGGGGCTGGGTGCGCAGGGAACGGGCCTCCGAGGACGGGCGCGGCAACCTCGCCGTCCTCACCGACGCGGGGTGGGACGTCGTCCAGCAGGTGGCGCCCGGCCACGTCGAGGCGGTGCGCACCGCGATGTTCGACCCCATGACCGCGGAGCAGACCCGCGTGCTGCGGGAGGTGCTGGAGCAGGTGCTCGAGGGGCTCGACCCCGACCACAGCCTGCGCGTCGAGCACGGCGCGGACGCCGCCGCCGAGCGCTAGGCGGAGCGCACGGCCGGGGTGGCGGTGTCCCTCGCCGCTTCGTCGCGGATGGTGAGGACGCCGCGGTCCTCCGACGGCCAGGACAGCAGCCCCGTCGGGTCGTCGAAGGAGGTCGGGTCGTCGAAGGAGAAGGTGTCGGCGTCGGCCCGCCGTCGGGCGCCGCGGTGGAGGACGAGCAGCACCCGGTCGGGCCGCGCGAGGTCGGAGGTGATGCGGTCCTCGTCGGCGTACCGGGAGCTCGGCGCGTTCCACTTCACGACCTCGGTGAGCGCGGGGTCGGAGTCGAGGAGGGCCGCGCGCAGGCGGCCCACGCCGGCGGCCATCGGATGGGTCGAGCCGGTCAGCAGCCGGTCCACGGCGGGGTCGCGTACGGACGCCGTCCTCTCGGGGGAAGCCGGCCGGGTGCCGGGGACGTTGCCGCCAGCATGACCGAGCCGTTGCCGCTGTCCGTCCTGGAGCTGGCCACCGTGGGGTCGGGCCAGTCCACCGCCGAGGCGCTGGCCGCCACCACGCGGGTCGCGCAGGCCGCGGACCGGTTGGGCTACGCCCGGATCTGGGTGGCCGAGCACCACAACATGCCGGCCGTGGCCAGCACCAGCCCGCCGGTGCTGATCGCGCACCTGGCGGCGGTGACCGAGCGGATCCGCGTCGGCTCGGGCGGGGTGATGCTGCCCAACCACGCGCCGCTGGTGGTCGCCGAGCAGTTCGCCCTGCTGGAGGCCCTGCACCCCGGCCGGATCGACCTCGGCATCGGCCGCGCCCCGGGCACCGACGCGCACACCGCGATCGCGCTGCGCCGCGACCCGGCGGCCCTGTCGGCCGAGGACTTCCCGCAGCACCTGCTCGACCTGCTCGGCCTGCTGGGCGACCCGCGGGTCGAGGGCGGCCTGGCCGAGCGGTTCAGCGCGACGCCGGCTGCGCGCAGCGCCCCGGCCGTGGTGCTCCTCGGGTCCAGCGGCTTCTCCGCGCAGCTGGCCGGTCAGCTCGGGCTGCCGTTCGCCTTCGCGCACCACTTCGGCGGCCCGAACGTGCAGGCGGCGGTCGCGCTCTACCGCGACACCTTCCGCCCCTCGCCGGTGCTCGACCGGCCGTACACCGTGGTGACGGCGAACGTGCTCGCCGCCGACACCGACGAGGAGGCCCGCCGGCTCGCGCTGCCCGGGCAGCTGATGCGGCTGGCCATCCGCACCAACCGGCTGCGGCCGGTGCCGTCGCTCGAGGAGGCGCTGGTCGACCCGGAGCGGGCGGCGGCCGAGGCGATGCCGAGCAACGCCGTCGTCGGCTCGCCGGCGACCGTCGCCGCCGCGCTGCGCGGGCTGGCCGCGGACACCGGCGCCGACGAGCTGATGCTGTCGGCCTCGACCCACGGGGTCGGGGAGCGGGTCCGCAGCCTCGAGCTAGTGGCCGGGGCCTGGGGGCTCCCGGCCGCGGAGCGACCGGCCGCCTGACCGGGGCCTCACCGGCCTGCTCGGGCCGCCGGCACGCCGTCCTCCCTCACCGCAGCGCGTCCTCCCTCACCGCACACCGTGAGGGAGGACGCGTCACGATCAGGTCACCTGATCCCGGCCGGGCGCCTAGCGGCCCAGGTGGCGGTAGCGGTGCAGCCGGCTGCGGAAGCGCTCGTTGTCGTCGCGGCCGAGCAGGCCGGCCAGCTCCTCGCCGAGCACCCGGCCCAGCCGCCGGCAGAACTCCACCGGCTCGTCGGCGGCGTCGGGGCGCTCGGGGACGACCCGGTCGACGATCCCGGCCCGCCACAGGTCGGTCGCGCGCACGCCCTGGTCGGCGGCCATCTGGTCGGCCCGGTCGACCGTGCGGTGCACGATCACGCTGGCGCCCTCCGGCGGCAGCGGGCCCAGCCAGCCGTTGGCCGCCGACAGCACCCGGTCGGCCGGCACCAGCGCGAGTGCGCCGCCGCCGGTGCCCTGGCCCAGCAGCACCGCGATCGTCGGCGCCTTGAGCATCACCAGGTCCTGCAGGCAGCGGGCGATCTCGGCGGCCAGCCCGCCCTCCTCGGCCTCCTGCGACAGCGCGGCGCCGGGGGTGTCGATGAGGGTGACCAGCGGCAGCCGCAGCTCCGCGGCCAGCCGCATGCCCCGCCGGGCCTCCCGCAGGGCGGCCGGGCCCAGCGGCGCGGACAGCGACTGCCCGCGCCGGTCCTGGCCCAGCACCACGCACGGCGCCCCGCCGAACCGGGCCAGCGCCAGCAGCAGCCCGGGGTCCTTCTCGCCGGCGCCGGTGCCCGACAGGCCGACCACGTCGGTGGCCGCGGTGCGCAGCAGCCGCCGGACGCCGGGCCGGTCGGTGCGCCGCGACGCGGTGACCACGTCCCAGGCGGTGCGCCCGTCCTCCGGGTCGTCGGCGCCGGTGCCGTCCTCGGCGGTGGGCCGCTCGGCGTCGCGGACGTCGAGGTGCCACGTCTGCCGGGCGGCCAGCACGCTCAGCGCCCGGTCGGCGACGTCGCCAATGTCCTCGTGCGCCACCACCGCGTCGATCAGCCCGCGCTCGGCCAGGTGCTCGGCGGTCTGCACGCCCTCGGGGAACGGCTCGCCGTACAGCGCCTGGTAGACCCGCGGGCCGAGGAAGCCGATCGAGGCGCCGGGCTCGGCGATCGTCACGTGCCCGAGCGAGCCCCAGGAGGCGAGCACGCCGCCGAAGGTGGGGTGCCGCAGGTAGACCAGGTAGGGCAGCCCGGCCTCCTTGTGCCGGGCGATGGCCGCGGTGATGCCGATCATCTGCAGGAAGGCGACCGTGCCCTCCTGCATTCGTGTACCGCCGGAGACCGGTGCGGCCAGCAGCGGCAGCCCCTCCTCGGTGGCCCGCTCCACCGCCGCGATCAGCCGCTCGGCGGCGGCCACCCCGATCGAACCGGCGAGGAAGCCGAACTCCCCGGCCACGACGGCGACGCGGCGCCCGCGCAGCAGCCCCTCGCCGGTGATGATCGACTCGTCCTGGCGGGTGCGCTCCGCGGCCCGGGCCAGCTCCGCGGCGTACCCGGGGTCGACGTCGCGCACCGGGATCGGGGCGTCCCACGACTTCCACGAGCCGGGGTCCAGCACCCGGTCGCGGAGCGTGCGGGCGTCGGTGCCACTCATGTGTTCCCCTCGGTCAGCCAGGCGCGGAGCTGAGAGTCTGACGCGCCGAGCACGGGGGGAGCGGTGTGGTCGCGGCGGGTGGTCTCCGTCTCGCCGTCCGGCCCGGCCGCGAAGAAGCGCAGCGGCGGGCCGGGCAGCTGCAGCCGGCCGAGCGTGGCGTGCTCGACGTCGACCAGCAGGCCCTGGGACAGGGTCTGGTCCCAGCCGTAGGTCTCGTCGAGGGTGCGCACCTTGCCCGCCGGGATGCCCGCGGCGGCCAGCCGGGCCAGCAGGTCCTCGGGCGCGATGCCGGCGAACGCCTCCTCGAGCAGGGCGATCACCCGGTCGCGGTTGCCCACCCGCTCGCCGTTGGTGGCCAGCCCCTCGGCGTCGGGGTCCAGGCCGAACTCCGCGCACAGCCGCCGCCACAGCGACTCCGAGCCGCAGGACAGCTGCACGCTGCCGCCGGCGCAGCGGAACAGCCCGTACGGGGCGATCGAGGGGTGGTGGTTGCCCTGGGCCCGGTTGACCTGCCCGCCGACGGTCCACGCCGTCCCCTGGAAGGCGTGCACGCCGACGATCGCGGCGAGCAGCGAGGTGCGCACGACCTGGCCGCGGCCGGTCCGCTCCCGCTCCAGCAGCGCGGCGAGCACGCCGTAGGCGCCGTAGATGCCGGCCAGCAGGTCGCCGATGGGCACGCCCACCCGCTGCGGGTCGTCCGGGCCCGAGCCGGTCAGCGACATCAGCCCCGCCTCGCCCTGCGCGATCTGGTCGTAGCCGGCGCGCCCGCCCTCCGGGCCGTCGTGCCCGAACCCGCTGATCGCCAGCGTGACCAGCCGCGGGTTGAGCTCCGCCAGCACGTCGGTGCCGAACCCGAGGCGGGCCAGCGTGCCGGGCCGGAAGTTCTCCAGGAGCACGTCGGCGCGCCGCACCAGCTCCCGCAGCAGCTCCTTGTCGCCCTCGTCCTTCAGGTCGAGGGTGAGCGACTCCTTGTTGCGGTTGGCCGACAGGAAGTACGTCGACTCGCGGTCGCCCGAGTCCGGCTGCACGAACGGCGGGCCCCAGCCGCGGGTGTCGTCCCCGCTGCCGGGGTTCTCCACCTTGATCACGCGGGCGCCGAGGTCGCCGAGCATCATCCCGGCGTGCGGGCCGGCCAGCGCCCGGGTCAGGTCGACGACGAGGATCCCGTCCAGCGGTCCGGGCACGGGGGACTCCGATCGGTTCAGAGCCAGCCGGGCACCACGAAGACGAGCCAGGCCAGCAGCGGCCCCACGACCACGACGATCGTCGAGTAGCCCAGGATCTGCTTGTAGAAGCGGTCCCTGTCCACGTCCTGCGCGTTGGCCAGGACCAGCGCGCCGTTGGTCGAGAACGGGCTGACGTCGACGATCGTCGAGGCCACGGAGAGGGCGACCACCACCCCGACGGTGCCGATGTCCCCGGACTGCAGGAACGGCACCGCCAGCGCGATGGCGACACCGATGATCGCGGTCGACGACGCGAACGCCGACACCACCCCTCCGATGTAGCAGAGCAGCAGGGCGATGAGCAGCGGCGTGCCCAGGCCGATGACGGCCTCGCCGACGTAGTCGATCGTGCCCGCCTCCTGCAGCACGAACACGAAGCTGAGGACGCCGGCGATGAGCAGCACGGTGGACCAGCTGATCTGGCTGACCGCGTTCTTGTGCCGGGCGGCGGCGAACGCGGCCAGCACCGTGGCCACGGTGATCGACACGAAGCCGATGTCCAGGTCGAAGACCAGCGCCAGGACGGCGACGGTGGCCAGCCCGACCAGCGTGAGCACCTGGTCGACGGTCACCCGCTGCGCGGTGAGGACGCCGCCGCCGTCGTCCCGCCCCGGGCCGCCCACGGCCGGGCCGGGCGCGGCGCCGTGCCCGCGGACCTCGGTGCGGTCGTCCGGACCGGCGTCGACGGGGGCCTCGACGACGATCCGCCGCCCCATCAGCTGCCGGCCGCCGAGCACGAGGAACAGCACCAGCGCGATCGCGAGGTTGAAGAACAGGCTGCCCAGGAACACCGTCAGCGGGGCGGACTCCAGCCCCTCGTCCTCGACGATCGTGTTGACGGTGACGCCGTAGACGCTGATCGGCGAGAACCCGCCGCCCTGCGCGCCGTGGATGACCATCATCCCCATGAGCAGCGGGTTGATCCCGTGCCGGGCGGCGAAGGTCAGCGCGATCGGGGCGATGATGGCGACCGCGGCGGGGGAGAGGGCGCCGATCGCGGTGAGCAGCGCGGTGACCGCGAACATGATCCACGGGATCGCCGCCACGTGGCCGCCGACCAGCCGCACCGCGCCGCGGACGAGCAGGTCGACCGTGCCGTTGTTCTGCGCGATCGCGAACAGGTAGGTGACGCCGATCAGCGTCACCACCAGCTCGGCGGGGAAGCCGGCCAGGATGTCGTCGGTGGTCATCCCCACCGACAGGGTGCCGACCAGGAACGCGGCGACGAACGCCAGCGCCCCCATGTTGATCGGCAGGAAGGTCGCGACCGCGAAGATCGCGACCAGGGCCAGGATCGAGACGATCTCGGGGGACACGCGGGAGCTCCAGTCGTCGCCCATGTCGCCGTGCTGACGAACTGGGCCCAGCCTCTCAGTGACCGGCGGGTAGCGCCTGCCAGCCGCCGGAGGGGGTGACGACGACGCCGACCCGGCGGTCGTGCGGCTCGGCCGGCAGCGCGTCGAGCAGCTCGTCGTCGTACACGACGGCGATCAGCAGCGCGTCGGGCCGGGTGTGCACCAGCGCCCGGTCGTAGTAGCCGCCGCCGCGGCCCAGCCGCACGCCCGCCCGGTCCACCGCCACGGCGGGGACGACGACCGCCTCCGCCGTCCCGAGCGCGGTGGGGCCCAGCCGCGGGCCGAGGGGCTCCATCAGCCCGAACCGCCCGGGAGCCAGCCGCCCGGTGTCGACGGCCCAGCGCAGCTGCGGGTCGCCGTCGGAGACCACGGGCAGCAGCACCCGGGCGCCGAGCTGGGTGAAGGCCGCGGGCAGCCGGCCGCTGCCGGGCTCGTCCTCGTCCGGGCAGAACGCGGCGACCGTGCGCCGGCCGGCCAGACCCCGGAGCAGGGCCGAGGTGACCGCCGCGGCCGCCGCCGCCCGCTCGGGGCCGGTCCGGGCGCGGCGTCGCTCCCGCAGGCACGCACGCAGCTCGGCCTTGGCCGCGCCCACCTCGTCGGGGGGAGTCACCGCGGCAGGCTAGCTGGCTAGGCTCGCCGCCATGTCCACCCCGAGCTCGCGCGCCGCGCGCAAGGCCGTCATCCCCGTCGCCGGGATGGGCACCCGCTTCCTGCCCGCCACGAAGGCGGTGCCCAAGGAGCTGCTGCCGGTCGTCGACCGGCCTGCCCTGCAGTACATCGTCGAGGAGGCCGCCCGCGCCGGGCTGGCCGAGGTCCTCATGGTCACCGGTCGCAACAAGGCCGCGATCGAGGACTTCTTCGACCGCGTGCCCGAGCTGGAGACCGCGCTGGAGAAGAAGGGCGACGCCGGCCGGCTGGACGCGGTCCGCGAGTCCACCGACGTCGCCCAGGTGCACTTCGTCCGGCAGGGCGAGGCCCGCGGCCTGGGCCACGCCGTGCTGCAGGCCGCCGCGTTCGTCGGGGACGAGCCGTTCGCCGTGCTGCTCG
Organism: Blastococcus sp. SYSU D00868; assembly: GCF_054050575.1. Classification (NCBI taxonomy): domain Bacteria; kingdom Bacillati; phylum Actinomycetota; class Actinomycetes; order Geodermatophilales; family Geodermatophilaceae; genus Blastococcus; species Blastococcus sp. SYSU D00868. The sequence goes on along the minus strand of NZ_JBJGZO010000016.1, from coordinate 67,721 downwards.
GCGACGACCTGATCGACGCCCGCGACCACCTGCTCGAGCAGATGCTGGCCGTGCAGGCCGAGCACGGCGGCTGCGTGGTCGCCCTGCTCGACGTCGGGCGGGAGAACATCGACAAGTACGGCGCGGTCGCCATCGAGGAGGACGTCCAGGACGGCGTGGTGACCATCACCGGCCTGGTCGAGAAGCCGCCCGTCGACGAGGCGCCGAGCGGCCTGGCGATCATCGGCCGCTACGTGCTGGCGCCCGAGGTCTTCGGCGTGCTGCGGGACACCGTCCCCGGCCGGGGCGGGGAGATCCAGCTGACCGACGCGCTGGCCACGCTGGTCGAGCGCGGGGAGCCGGTGCACGGCGTCGTCTTCGACGGCCGCCGCTACGACACCGGCGACAAGCTCGACTACCTCAAGGCGGTCGTCCGGCTGGCCGTCGAGCGCGACGACCTCGGCCCGCCGCTGCGCGCCTGGCTGACCGAGTTCGTGGCCCAGCTGCCCGCCGAGGGCGCGTCGCAGGCCTGACCCGCGCCCCGCAGGGGGGAGCATCGACCGTCGTGATGGGGAGCAACGAGGACACCGCCGGGGCGGCCGTGCGGGAGCACCGGGACACCACGGCGCTCGACCTGCGCTCGGGGTCCGTGCAGTCGGCGGCGGGGCTGCCGGGCGGCGGGGTGCAGCACACCGCGCAGATCGACCCGTCGGCGGTGCCGCCGCCCCCGGGCCCGGCGGAGTCGCCGCTGCCGCGCACGGTCGAGCAGCACCTCGACGAGATCCTCGCCGCGGTGCCCCAGCCGGACCCGATCGAGCTCGCCGTCCTCGACGCGCAGGGCCTGCTGTGCGCGGAGGAGGTCGTGAGCAAGCGGGCGCTGCCCGCCTTCGACCAGGCCGCGCTCGACGGGTACGCCGTCCGCGCCGCGGACGTGGCCGCGGCGACGCTGGAGGCCCCGGTGCAGCTGTCGGTGGTGGGGGAGACCGCCGCCGGCGCGGCCGGTCCCTCGTCCATCGGCCCCCGGCTGGCGCACAAGGTCGCCGCCGGGGCGCTGCTGCCCGGCGGCGCGGACGCCGTCGTCCCCGCCGTGTGGACCGACCGCGGCGTGGTGACCGTGACCGTGCACGCGAGGGTGGAGCCCGGCCACTACGTCCGCCGCGCCGGGGACGACGTCGCCCCCGGCACGCCCGCCGTCGGCGTCGGCACCCCGATCGGGCCGGCGCAGATCAGCCTGCTGGCCGCCGTGGGCCGCGAGCGGGTGCTGGTGCGCCCGCGGCCGCGGGTCGGCATCCTCTCCGGCGGCGGCGAGCTCGTCGACATCACCACCGACCCCGCGCCCGGCCAGGCCGTCGACGTCAACAGCTACGCGCTGGCCGCCGCCGCGCGCGACGCCGGGGCCGACGCCTATCGGTCGGGGATCGTGCCGGCCGACCCGCGCCGGCTGTCGGAGGTGCTGGAGAGCCAGACGCTGCGCAGCGACCTGGTGCTCATCTCCGGCACCTTCCCCGACGAGGGCGACGCCGTCCGCGAGGCGCTGGCCGCGCTCGGCGACGTCCGGTTCCGTCCCGTGACGATGCACCCGGGACCCGTGCAGGCCTTCGGCCGGATCGGCCGGGAGCAGGTGCCGGTCATCGTGGTGCCCGGGGAGCCGGTGGCCGCGCTGGTGGCCTTCGAGGTGTTCGTCCGCCCGGCGATCCGGCTGATGCTGGGCAAGCGGCAGCTGTTCCGCCGCACGGTGCAGGCGATCGCGGCGCAGCCGGTGTTCTCGCCGCTGGGCTACCGGCAGTACCTGCACGGCCAGGTCATGCGGCACCCCGACGGCGGGTACGTCGTCGAGCCGCTGGGCGACGGCGACGAGGCGATGCTCGCCCGCATGGCGCGCGCCAACTGCCTGATCGTCGTCGACGAGGACGTCACCGAGGTGGCCGCCGGCGGGCTGGTGACGGTGATGCCGTTGCTGCTCGGCGGCTGACGTGCCCGCCGATCCCGCGCTGCGCCCGGGGTGGCCCGCCCGGCTCTCCTGGGGCCCGGTCGAGCTGTACCCGCTGCGCCGCTCCGACGCGGCCGAGTGGAGCCGGGTGCGGCTGGCCAACGAGGACTGGCTGACCCCGTGGGAGCCCACCGCCACCCAGCCGTGGGCGCAGCGGCACACCCCGGCGGCGTACCGCGCGGTGCGCCGGCGCGTGCTGCAGCGCGCCCGCATGGGGCTGAGCTACCCCTTCGCCGTCCGGGTCGAGGGCCGGCTGGCCGGGCAGGTGACGATCGACAACGTGGTCCGCGGCGCCCTGCGCTCGGGCAACGTGGGGTACTGGATCGACCGCGCGGTCGCCGGCCGCGGCATGGCCTCGCTGGCGGTGGCGCTGGTGTGCGACCACGCCTTCGGCCCCGCCGGGCTGCACCGCCTGCAGGCCGACATCCGCCCCGAGAACGGGCCGAGCCGGCGGCTGGTGGAGCGGCTGGGCTTCCGTCAGGAGGGGTTGTTCCGCCGCTACCTGGACATCGACGGCGACTGGCGCGACCACCTCTCCTACGGGCTGCTGGCCGAGGACGTGCCCGGCGGGGTGCTCGGCCGCTGGCTGGCCCGCGCCGGCGGTTGAGGACCGTCCGCGGCGGGTATGGAGCGACGCCGCTTAGCACGGAACCGACCGGTCCCCGTCTGTCGCCGAGTCGACACGCCGTCTCCGCGGCACTCCCGTCACACAACACTCCGGCGACACACCGCGCGCCTCCCTCGAATGGGGCAGCGACCTGCATAACCTGCCGCGGCAAGTGACTCGTGTGACGGGTGGTGTTCTCCATGGGATCGGGTGTGCTGCTGGCCGCTCTGGTCGTCCTCTGGTTCGTCGTGCTGGTGCCGATGGTGGTGACCCGCGGCGACGAGCGGACGCGACCGGTGGCGAGCGACTCGGGCCGCACGCTGCAGCGCCGCCGGGTCGTCGACCCGGTCGTGCACGCGGCGACCGAGCGGGTCGCCGTCGACCGCGGCGCCCTGCTGGAGACCGGTGAGCTGCGGGTGGACGTGCACGCCGTCCGGCGCCGCACCCTGGCCGGGCTGGTCGCCCTCGCGGTGCTCGCCCTGGTCGGGGCGCTGCTCGTCGCGCCGTGGGTGTGGGCGCTGCAGGCGCTGTTCGACGTCGCGGTGGTGGCCTACCTCGCGGTGCTGCGCGCCGCGGCCCGCCGCGAGCAGGCCGCCGCCCGCCGGGCCGCCCGGCTCGCCGCGCGCCGCGCCGCCCGGCCGGCCGCGCGTCCCGCCCCCGTGGTCGCGGAGGAGCCGCTGGAGGAGGTCCACGAGGCCGAGCCGGTGCACCACACCGTGGGCCTGCGGCACCCGAGCCTGCCGCTCGCGCCGGTGCACCCGCTGCGCCCCGGCCGGGTGGTCGCCGCCCGCGCCGGCGCGCCCGCCGGCTGGCAGAACAGCGCCGTCGTCGGCCTGGACGACGACGACATCGGGTTCGCCGACATCGACGAGTACGAGCCGCGGCGCGTGGTCAACGGCTGACCCCGACACCCCGGCGCCGCGACCCCGTCGCGGCGCCGGGTCCGGCGGGCGGTACTCTTGCCAACCGTCAGGGGCTGTAGCGCAGTCCGGTAGCGCACCTCGTTCGCATCGAGGGGGTCAGGGGTTCGAATCCCCTCAGCTCCACCCCGACACCCAGGGCGTCCTCCGCACGGAGGGCGCCCTGAGTCGTTCCCGGGCACGGACCCGCCCGGCCGGCTCCTGCGGTGTCGTCCGCGCCCTCGCGGTGCTGCAACGCCGCGAGAGCACGAGGAACACCGCACGAGGGGCTGAGCGGCGGTGCCCGGGCCGTGCGGGGCGGCCTATCGAAAGCCTTGCCACACGGATCCACCGCTGGTGTGATGCAGCTCACAGGGCCGCGCGGTCCTGGCCCTCATCCCGCCCGCGAGGAGGACCTCCCGTGCAGATGGACGACATGATCCTGGTGAGCATCGACGACCACATGATCGAGCCGCCGGACATGTACGAGAACCACGTGCCGGCCCGGTGGGCCGACCAGGCGCCGCGGGTGGTGCGCAACGCCCAGGGCGTGGACGAGTGGGTGTTCGGCGGCGAGAGGACCGCGACCCCGTTCGGCATGGCCGCCACCGTCGGCTGGCCCAAGGAGGAGTGGGGCTTCAACCCCGGCGCCTACACCGAGCTGCGGCCGGGCTGCTTCGACGTGCACCAGCGGGTCCGGGACATGGACGTCAACGGGGTGCTGGCCCAGCTCAACTTCCCGACCATGGCCGGGTTCAACGCGCGCACGTTCCACGAGGCCGGGGACAAGGAGATGGCCCTGGTCATGCTCCGCGCCTACAACGACTGGGCGATCGACGAGTGGGCCGCCGCCTATCCGGACCGGTTCATCTCCCAGGGCATCGTCCCGATGTGGGACATCGACCTGTGCGTCGAGGAGGTGCACCGGCTGGGGAGGAAGGGCTGCCGGTCGATCAGCTTCCTGGAGACGCCGCACGTGCAGGGCTTCCCGAGCTTCCTGTCCGGCCACTGGGACCCGATGCTCAAGGCGCTGTGCGAGGAGAACATGGTGCTCTCGCTGCACATCGGCGCCGGCTTCGAGGTGATCAAGCGGCCGCCGGAGGCGCCGATCGACCACCTGATGGTGCTGGCCACCCAGATCAGCGCGATCACCGCGCAGGACCTGCTGTTCGGGCCCACCCTGCGGCAGTTCCCCGACCTCAAGGTGGCGCTGTCCGAGGGCGGCATCGGCTGGGTGCCGTTCTACCTGGACCGGATCGACCGGCACTTCACCAACCAGGCGTGGCTGCACGGCGGCGGGGACTTCGGCGGGAAGCTGCCCAGCGAGGTGTTCCGCGAGCACTTCCTGGTCTGCTACATCACCGACCCGTCGGGCCTGCTGCTGCGGCACCGGATCGGCATCGACACCATCGCCTGGGAGTGCGACTACCCGCACACCGACACCACCTGGCCGGAGTCGCCGGAGTTCGCCTGGCGCGAGTTCCAGGAGGCGGGCTGCAGCGACGAGGACATCCACAAGATCACCTGGCAGAACGCCTGCCGGTTCTTCGACTGGGACCCCTTCGCCCACACCCCGCGGGAGCAGGCCACGGTCGGCGCGCTGCGGGCCCGGGCGCGCGACGTCGACACGACCCGCATGTCGCGCACCGAGTGGAAGCAGCGGAACGAGGCCGCCGGCATCGGCGTCTTCTCGTAACGTCGTCCCCGGGAGGCCCCGCCCGTCCGGGTCGGGCCTCCCGGCGCGGGGGCCGCCTCGTGCCCGGGGACGAGGGGGACAGCGGATGCCGTACGAGGGTGAGGTGCCGGCCGACCGGCTGCTGCCGGAGGCGGCGCGCATCGCCGACCAGCTGCTCGCGGTGCAGCAGCGGGTGAACGAGCAGGTCGACCTCCTGCAGGCGAGCCTGCTGCCCGACGTCCGCCGCCGCCTCGGCACCCCGGAGGACGACGCGGTCGACGTGTCCGACCTGGTCAACGCGCGGATCGCCGGGCTGAGCGTCGTCGTCACGCCGGAGGCGGTGGCCAGCGTGCTGCCGCTGACGGCGCCGTCCGCGGCCACGACGCGGGCCGGCCGGCGGGCCGTCACCGGGATCGTCACCGGCGCCGACGACCGGCTGGCCGTGATCGCCGGGCCGTGCTCGATCCACGACCCCGTCTCGGCGCTGGAGTACGCGGCGTTCCTCGCCCGGATGCGCGAGCGGCACGGCGCCGACCTCGAGATCCTCATGCGCACCTACACCGAGAAGCCGCGCACCGAGGTCGACTGGAAGGGCTTCGCCTACGACCCCTACCTGGACGGCTCGAACCGGATCAGCGTCGGCCTGGTCGCCACGCGGATGCTCATGGGCGCGATCACCGCGCTGGGCGTCCCGGTGGCCGCCGAGCCGCTCAACGCCCTCACCCCGCAGTACGTCAACGGGCTGGTCACCTACAACGGCGTCGGCGCGCGCAACGTCACCGACCAGACCGCCCGCGAGCGGGTGTCCGGCTTCTCCGCCGTCGTGGGCTTCAAGAACTCGCCGGAGGGCAGCATCGAGGTCGCCGTCCAGGCCGTCGTGTCCGCGCGGGCGCCGCACGACTTCCTCGGCGTGGACCGGCACGGGATGACCGCGCAGCTGTCCACCACGGGCAACGAGACGGCCCACGTCATCCTGCGCGGCGACGTCAACGGTCCGAACCACTCGGCCGAGCATGTCGCGGCCACCCGCGCCGCGCTGCGGGCCCGCGGCCTGCCGGAGGTCGTGGTCGTCGACGCCTCGCACGGCAACAGCCGCAAGGACCACCGCCGCCAGCCCGCGGTCGTGCACGACCTCGCCGAGCAGGTCGCCGCCGGCGAGACAGCGATCCGCGGCGTGATGCTGGAGGGTCACCTGCGGGCCGGCCGGCAGGACCTCGACCAGCGGGATCCCGGCGCGCTCGAGTACGGCGTGAGCGTCACCGACGCCTGCGTCGACCCCGCCACGGCCGAGGCGATGCTCGACGAGCTCGCCGCCGCCACCCGGGCGCGGCGCCGCGCCGCCGCGCCGGTCGCCGCCGGCTGACCCGCGTGGACGTCGTCGCCGCCGCCCTGGCCGCGATGGCCGACCGCGACTGGGCCGCCCTGCGGCCGCTGTTGCACCCGTACCTGCACTGGACCGGGCCGGACGACGCCGTCGTCCGGGGGCGGACGCGGGTGCTGGCGCTGCTGGCCGCCGCTCCGCGGCCAGGGCCGCCGTCGGCCGTCGAGCTGCGCGACGGGCAGGTCTACCGCTGGACCGCCTGAGCCGGCGTCAGCGGGCGCCGCGGAAGTCCGGCATGCGCTTCTCGACGAAGGCCCGCACGCCCTCGCGGCCCTCGGGGTCGCCGGCGGACTCGGCGATCAGCCGCGCCTCCTCGTCCAGCTGCTGCTCGAGGGTGCGGATCGCCGCCTGCCGCACCAGCGACCGGGTGCGCACCATCGACCGCACCGGGCCGGCCGCGACCGAGCGCGCCAGGCCGATCGCGGCGTCGTGCACCTCCTCGTCCTCCACCAGCCGCGCGACGAGGCCGGCCTGGTGCGCCTCGGCGGCGGTCAGCGAGCCGTTGGTGAGGCACAGGTCCAGCGTGCGCGGGGCGCCCAGGGCGCGGGTGAGCGCCCACGAGGCGCCGCCGTCGGGGGAGAGGCCGATCGCGCCGTAGGCCGGGCGGATCTTCGTGGACCGGGCGCAGACGACGATGTCGCAGGCGCCGATCAGCCCGACCGCGGCGCCGGCGACCGCGCCCTGGATGCCGGCGACCACGGGGACGGGGCAGTACAGCACCTGCCGGACCACGCGGTGCCAGACCTCGGCGAGCTCCCCGACGAACCGGCCGGGGTCCTCCGCCGCGGCGAACAGCCGGACGTCGCCGCCGACGCTGAACCGCGGGCCGTTGGCCAGGAGCAGCACCGTGCGGGCGCCCTCCGGGCGGGCCTCCAGCGCCGCGGCCAGCTCGGCGGCCAGCACCGGCTCGATGGCGTTGCCCGTGTCCGGCCGGTCGATCGTGACCTGCCAGACGTCGCCGTCGGACGCGGTCAGGACGGCGGGGCGGTCGGCGGTGCTGGTCATCGTCGTCCCCTCGGTCGGTCCGGGACCCCACCGTAGGTGGCGGCGCGGTCAGGCGCGCGCCCGCGCGTGCGTCAGAACCAGGAGGGGAACCACATCCGGGCCAGCCACTCCGCGTGCGACAGCGGCTGGCCGGTGAGCACCGGGTAGAAGAAGACGAACGTCGCGGCCACCAGCCCGACGTAGCCGCAGACCACGCCGAGCCCGACCCGGCGCCGCAGCGGCGAGGCCGTCGCCGGGCCCAGCGCGTCCTGCAGCACGAGGACGACGGCGAGCACGAAGAACGGCACCACGGGAGCCATGTAGAAGACGAACATCGTGCGCTCGGCGTTGAGGAACCAGGTGCCCCAGCCGGCCGCGATCATCACCGCCAGCAGGATCGCCGCCGGGTCCCGCCGGGCCACGACCCGCCAGGCCAGCCACACCAGCGCCGGCGCGAAGGCGAACCACAGCGTCGGCGTCCCGACCATGAGGATGTAGCGGACCACCTGGTCGCCGGCGGAGTCCGTGAGCCCCTGCGGGTTCCACAGCAGGATCGGCCGGCCGTTGACCAGCCAGCTCCACGGCCCCGACTCCCACGGGTGCGGCGAGGACAGCCCGTTGTGGAATCGCAGCCACTCGGCGTGCTGGTGCCACAGCGAGCGCAGCGCGTCGGGCACCCACGGGAACGCGGTGTCCGGGTTCTGCTGCGCCCAGGCCTTGCCCTGCGAGGTCTCGCCGAGGAACCAGCCGGTGAAGCTGGCCAGGTAGGTGAGCACCGGGACGGCGGCCAGCGCCCACGCCGCGCCCGGCAGTCCGCGGCGCAGCGCCACCCGCGTCGGCCGGGGGACGCCGGCCTCCCGCCACGCCGCGCGGTCCCAGAACAGCGACAGGACGGCGGCGAAGGCCAGGAAGTACACGCCGCTCCACTTGACCGCGCAGGCGCAGCCGAAGAGGAAGCCCGCGGCGATCCGCCAGCCGCGCGGGCCGAGCCGGAACCCGGTGGCGGCCACCTCGCCGGCGTCCCGCACGCGCTGCCGTATGCGGTCCCGGTCGACCACCAGGCAGGCCACCGCGGAGACGACGAAGACCTGCAGGAAGACGTCGAGCAGGCCGATCCGGGACAGGCTGAAGGAGAACCCGTCCAGCGCGAGCAGCAGCCCGGCGACGAGCCCGAGCAGGGTGGAGCCGGTCAGCCGGCGGGCCAGCCGGACCAGGACGACGACGGCGATCGTGCCGGCCACCGCGGACGGCAGCCGCCAGCCGAACGAGTCGTAGCCGAACGCCTTCACGCCCAGCGCGATCAGCCACTTGCCCAGCGGCGGGTGGACGATGAACGTGTAGCCGCGGTTGTACTCGTGGCCCCAGGTGAGCAGCTCCTGCGCCTCGGGCGGGTAGTAGGCCTCGTCGAACAGCAGGTCCCGCGGGTAGCTGATGTCCCAGAGCCGGGTGACGAACGCGGCGACGCCGAGGACCGCCGTCAGCACCCACGACAGGCGGGTGTCGCGCGGCAGCGGCGGGGTGCGGTCGACCCGGCGCACCGGCAGCCGCCGTCGCCGCACGACCTGCACCGGTGGCTCCTGCTCCTCGCGCTCGGGAGCCAGGACCGCCATGGCCCCAGGGTAGGGGCGCCGGGGAGGAGGCCCGGCGTGACAGGCTCGTCGGCGTGACAGGTCGGCTGGTGCTCGGTGGCGCGCCGCTCGGGCAGCCCGGCGACGTCGGCCCGCGGCTGCGCTCGGTCATGGCGACCGCCGACGTCCTCGCGGTGGAGGACACCCGCCGGCTGCACCGGCTGGCCGCCGACCTCGAGGTGACGCTGACCGGGCGGGTGGTCACCTTCCACGAGTCGGTGGAGCGCGCCCGACTGCCCGGGCTGCTCGAGGCGCTGGCCGGCGGGGCCACGGTGCTGCTGCTGACCGACGCCGGCATGCCCTCGGTCTCCGACCCGGGCTACACGCTCGTGCGCGCCGCGATCGACGCCGGGGTGGAGGTGACCTCGGTGCCCGGGCCGTCGGCGGTGACGACCGCGCTGGCGGTGAGCGGCCTGCCGGTCGACCGGTTCTGCTTCGAGGGCTTCCTGCCCCGCAAGGGCGGCGAGCGGCGGTCACGGCTGGCCGGGCTGGCCGCCGAGCGGCGGACGATGGTGTTCTTCGAGTCCCCGCACCGGCTGGCCGACGCGCTCACCGACGCGGCCGCCGCGTTCGGCGACGACCGGCCGGCCGCGGTCTGCCGGGAGCTGACCAAGACCCACGAGGAGGTCCGGCGGGGGTCGCTGGCGTCGCTGGCCGCCTGGGCCGCCGAGGGCGTGCGCGGGGAGATCACGCTCGTCGTCGGGGGAGCGCCGGAGGTGGCGGTGGAGCTCTCGCCCGAGGCGCTGGCCGCCGAGGTCGCCGCCGAGGAGGCCGCCGGCGCCAGCCGCAAGGACGCGATCCGCGCCGTCGTCGTCCGCACCGGCCTGCCGCGCCGCACGGTCTACGACGCGGTCGTGGCCGCGAAGACCCCCGAGGCATAGGAAGCTAAACGCACGTCCTCTGCGCCGAGACGTGTGTAAAGCCTCCTATGCCGCACGCCGCCGCGGCCCGCGGGCCCTCGGGGCCGCTGGGAGTTCAGCCGGTGCGCAGCTGCGCGGCCCGGGCGGCGTAGACCTCGAGGACCTTCCGACGGACGCCGTCCGGGTCCCGGAGCACGTCCGCGTAGGTGAAGCGCAGCACGACCCAACCCAGAGCAGCGAGCTCTCTGTCGCGCGCCAGGTCGCGCTGACGGTCCTCCGGTGACGTGTGATACCGAGCGCCGTCCAGTTCGACCGCGAGCTTCACCTCGGGCCACGCTCGGTCGAGCTTGACCGTGCCGTCGGCGTGGGCCAGCCGGTACTGCCCGACGCTCCTCGGCAGGGAGCGGTGCCGGAAGACGTTGAGCACGCCATGGGCTTCGAGCTCGCTCTGGCAGCCGTCCTCGATGAGGTCGATCGTCTGCGCCAGAGCGCGGTGGCCTCCCACGTTGGGTCGCTCCGCCAGGGCGTCACGCAGGTCCTTCGTGACGACGAGGCCGCGCCGCGCCGTGTCCAGCAGCAGGGGTCGCCGTTCGGGCAGATCGAGCAGTGGCCACGAATCGACGAGGCTGCGGGCGAGGACGGTGACTCGCAATCCCCTCCGGACGACGCACTGTGGCGCCTCGGGACTGAACCTCAGCCGGCGGTGGACGACGACGTCCAGGGAGCCGGCGCGGCGGACCGACTGGTCGACGGTCAGGTGCAGCGGGCGGCGGAGGGGAACGACCCCCCACACGGCCAGGGCGCTCGTGTGGCTCAGTGCAGCCATCGGCCCGGCGTGGCAGAGGGCAGCGTGGAGGAGGAGGTCGTCGGTCACGGGTGCCCCCGCACGGCAGTAGACGTGGGGCAGTATCCGCGAGAGCGTGCGGCGGCCGATGTACCCATCGAGGACGCTGGTCGGGACGCGGTCGAGCAGGTCCTGCCGAGTCGCGAGCCCGTCGTGTGCCGCCAGGACCTCCTGGATGACGCTGCGCCAGAGCATTCGGCGAGCCTGCACGCCACCACCAGGGCGCGGACGCCGGCGCGTGGCCCTGTGGAAAGCCGGTCACCGGCCGAATCGGTGCGGGACCCAGGAGGCAAAGGAAGCTAAACGCACGTTTCCGGCGTCTAAGCGTGGGTTTAGCTTCCTATGCCTGACCGCAGCCGCGGACCTACAGCCAGCCGTTGCGCTTGAAGCCGCGGTACAGCAGCACGCAGGACAGCGCGATCACCAGCAGCACGAGCGGGTAGCCGAAACGCCAGTGCAGCTCCGGCATGTGGTCGAAGTTCATCCCGTAGATCCCGGCGATCGCCGTGGGGACGGCGATGATGCCCGCCCACGCCGAGATCTTGCGCATGTCCTGGTTGTCGGCCATCTGCGTCCGCGCCAGCGACGCCTGCAGGATCGACGACAGCAGCTCGTCGAGCCCGGCCACCGCGTCGCGCACCCGGATCGCGTGGTCCAGCACGTCGCGGAAGTAGGAGCGCATCGCCTGCGGGACGACGTCGACGTGCCGCTCGGACAGCTTCTGCAGCGGCAGCTCCAGCGGCGCCACCGCCCGCCGCAGCGACATCAGCTCGCGCTTGAGCTGGTACAGCCGGCCGATGTCGTCGGTGCGCTGGGGACTGAAGACCGACGCCTCGAGCTCGTCGACGTCGTCCTGCACGGCCTCGGCGACCTCGACGAACGTGTCGACCACCAGGTCGGCGACCGCGTAGAGGACCGCGGCGGGGCCGAGGCACAGCAGCTCCCGCTCGTCCTCCAGCCGGCGGCGCAGGTCGGCCAGGTCGCCGTGCCGGCCGTGCCGGACGGTGATCACGTAGTGGGCGCCGAGGAAGACCATGACCTCGCCGGTGTCGACCACCTCGCTGGTCGCGGTCAGCCGGTCGTGCTCCACGTAGGTCGCCGTCTTCAGCACCATGAACAGGTCGTCGTCGTACTGCTCGAGCTTGGGCCGCTGGTGGGCGTAGACGGCGTCCTCGACGGCGAGCGGGTGCAGCCCGTAGCCCGCCGCGATCGAGTCGAGCTCCTGGGCGCTGGGCTCGTACAGCCCCAGCCAGACGAACCCGCCCTGCTCGACGGCGGCGGCCAGCGCCTCGCCCGGCTGCACCGGCGCCTGGCGCCGGCCGTCGACGTAGACGGCGCAGTCGACCACGGCGTCCTGCCCCGGCTGCCGGCTCGGGGCGGCCCCCGGGGCCCCGGCCGGCCGCGGGCGGGTGGTGGGCACCGACGGCGCCGGCCGGTCGGCGGCGGACGACGACGCCGGCGCCGACGGTGGGTCGTCGGGGCGGGCGTCGCCCAGCGGGTCGGTCGCGGTCACGGCACGTCTCCACGCTCGCGGTCAGGGGCGGTGGCCAGCGTAGGCATGCGGCCCGCGGGCACCCGTGCCACGCTGCCGGGCAGGACCGGCGAGCCCTCGCCGGCAGCCGGGGGAGGCGTCTCGTGGCCAGCTACACGGACCGACCGAACACCGCGCGCGTCAAGTCCGTCGAGGACTCCATCCGCGACACCGAGGAGCCCGAGCACCGGCTCCGGAGGAACCTCTCGGGACTGGACCTCACGGTCTTCGGGGTCGGCGTGATCATCGGCACCGGCATCTTCGTGCTCACCGGAGTGGTGGCGCGGGACAACGCCGGGCCCGCCGTGGCGATCTCGTTCGTCATCGCCGGCGTGGTCTGCGCCCTGGCCGCCATCTGCTACGCCGAGTTCGCCTCGACGGTCCCGGTGGCGGGCTCGGCCTACACCTTCAGCTACGCCACGCTCGGCGAGTTCGTCGCGTGGATCATCGGCTGGGACCTCGTGCTGGAGCTGGCGCTGGGTGCGGCGACGGTGGCCGTGGGCTGGTCGGGCTACCTCAACCAGCTGCTGGACGACATCGGGATCCCGCTGCCCGAGTCGATCGCCGGGGAGACCGCGACCTTCAACATCCCCGCGGTCGTCATCGTCGCGCTGATGACCGCCGTCCTCGTGCTCGGCATCAAGCTCTCCTCCCGCGTCACCTCCGTGATCGTGGTGATCAAGGTGGCGATCGTCCTGCTCGTCATCGCCGTCGGCCTCTTCTACATCGAGGCCGCGAACTACACGCCGTTCGTGCCGCCCGCCGAGCCCGCGGCGCCGGACGCGAGTGGCCTGGACGCCCCGCTCGTGCAGACCCTCTTCGGGTACAGCGAGGGCTCCTTCGGCTGGGGCGGCGTCATCGCCGGCGCCTCCATCGTGTTCTTCGCCTTCATCGGCTTCGACATCGTCGCCACCGCTGCCGAGGAGACGCGTGACCCCAAGCGGGACCTGCCCCGGGGGATCCTCGGCTCCCTGGCCATCTGCACGTTGCTCTACGTCGCCGTCTCGCTGGTCGTCGTCGGGATGCAGAACTACGCGGATCTGTCGGCCGAGGCTCCCCTCGCCGAGGCGTTCGACAGCGTCGGACTGTCCTTCTTCTCCAGCGTCATCTCGGTGGGCGCGCTGGCCGGTCTGACGTCCGTGGTCATGATCCTGATGCTCGGGCAGTCCCGGGTGCTGTTCGCGATGAGCCGGGACCACCTGCTCCCGCCCGCGCTGGCCCGGGTCCACCCGCGCTTCGGCACGCCGTACAAGATCACCATCGGCGTGGGCGTCTTCGTCGCGGTGCTCGCCGCCGTGGTGCCTCTCGAGGAGCTGGCCTCGCTGGTGAACATCGGCACCCTGTTCGCCTTCGCGCTGGTCTCGGTCGCCGTCATCGTGCTGCGCCGCACCCGGCCGGACCTGCCCCGCTCGTTCCGCGTGCCGCTGGTCCCGCTCCTGCCGATCGTCTCGGTGCTGGCCTCGGGCTGGTTGATGCTGAACCTGCCGGGAGAGACCTGGTTGCGGTTCGCCATCTGGATGGCCCTGGGCTTCGTCCTCTACTTCGCCTACGGACGACGGCACAGCCGGCTGGCCGGGCAGCAGGGCCTGGCCGCCGCCGACCGTGCCGCGGCCGACCGCGCGGCCCGGGACCGCTCCGACCGCCGCTGACCCCATGGGGTGAGCCCCCGCCCGCAGCCGTACAGCGCGGGCCCGCGGCGGACGACCTGACCGGAGACCGACCGTCCCCGGCCAGGGAGCACCCCCGTGGCGAGCACCACCCTCGACGCCCGCGCCGTCGCCGGACCCGGCGCGCGCTCCGGCGCCGTCCCGCGCCGCCGTCTGCCGGCCGCCGTGCTGGCGGCCGCGGTGATCGCGGTCGTCGAGGCCATCGCCGTCGTCGCCGCCGCGCTGACCTCCCTGGACGGCCTGCTGACCGCGCCGTCGCGCCCCTCCGGAGCGGTGGTGGCGCTGGTGCTGCTCGGCCTCGCGGCCTGGGCGGTGTTCGGCGCCGGCGGCGGGCTCGTGCTCGCCGACGGCTCCGGCGCCCGGCTGCTCGTCGTCGTCTCCGTCGCCGAGACCGGCGCGCTCGCCGTCGTCCTGCTGCTCGGCCTGACGACGTCGGCCGTTGACGGGCTGGCGCCTGGGCTGCCGGTGCCCGCCCTGGCGCTGAGCGCGGTCGCGGTGCCGGTCGGCAAGCTGCTGCTGGCCACGGCGCCGTCGACCGCGGCGTGGCTGAAGGCCGGCCCCCGGCCGCGGGTCCGCGCGCCCCAGCTGTCCGAGGGGCAGCGGGCACTGCGCGCCGCCACCGTCACCGTGATCGGCCTGGCGCTGCTGTCGGTGACCCTGCTGGACCCGGGCGACGGCGCCGCCGACGTCCCCTCGCCGGCCTCGACCGCCCAGCGCTGAGCGGCCCGCGCGCGCCGCTCACTACTCTCGTGCCGTGAGTGATCGGCACATCCTGACCGCGGTGGCCTGGCCGTACGCCAACGGCCCCCGGCACATCGGCCACGTCTCCGGCTTCGGCGTCCCCTCCGACGTCTTCAGCCGCTACCACCGGATGGTGGGGGACCGGGTGCTGATGGTCAGCGGCACCGACGAGCACGGGACGCCGATCACCGTCGCCGCCGACGCCGAGGGTGTGACGCCCCGCGAGATCGCCGACCGGAACAACCGCATCATCGTCGGCGACCTGCAGTCGCTCGGGCTGAGCTACGACCTGTTCACCCGGACGACGACGGCCAACCACGCCCGGGTCAGCCAGGAGATCTTCCTCGGGCTGCTGAAGAACGGGTACGTCTTCCCGCAGACGACGCTCGGCGCGATCAGCCCCTCGACCGGGCGCACGCTGCCCGACCGCTACATCGAGGGCACCTGCCCGATCTGCGGCTACGACGGCGCCCGCGGCGACCAGTGCGACAACTGCGGCAACCAGCTCGACCCGACCGACCTGATCAACCCGGTCAGCCGCATCAACGGCGAGACGCCGCGGTTCGTGGAGAGCGAGCACTACTTCCTCGACCTGCCGGCCTTCACCCGGGCGCTCGGCGACTGGCTGGCCAGCCGCAACAGCTGGCGGCCCAACGTCCTGAACTTCAGCCGGAACCTGCTCGACGACCTCAAGCCGCGCAGCTACACCCGCGACATCGACTGGGGCGTGCCCGTGCCCCTCGACGGCTGGCGCGACCGCACCGACAAGCGCATCTACGTGTGGTTCGACGCCGTCGTCGGCTACCTGTCGGCGTCGATCGAGTGGGCCCGCCGCTCCGGCGACCCCGACGCGTGGCGCCAGTGGTGGCAGACGCCGGACTCCGACGCCTACTACTTCATGGGCAAGGACAACATCGTCTTCCACGCCGAGATCTGGCCGGCCCAGCTGCTCGGCTACAACGGCGAGGGGGACAGGGGCGGCAGCCCCGGCTCGCTCGGCCGGCTGAACCTGCCGACCGAGGTGGTCTCCAGCGAGTTCCTCACCATGGAGGGGCGCAAGTTCTCCTCCTCGCGCCAGGTCGTCATCTACGTGCGCGACTTCCTGGCCCGCTACGACGCCGACGCGCTGCGCTACTTCATCGCCGCCGCCGGCCCGGAGACCCAGGACACCGACTTCACCTGGTCGGAGTTCCGCCGGCGCAACAACGACGAGCTCGTCGCCGGCTGGGGCAACCTGGTCAACCGGTCGGTGTCGATGGCGGCCAAGAACGTCGGCGCGGTGCCCACGCCCGGCGAGCTGACCGACGCCGACCGCGCGCTGCTGGCCACGACCGGCGGCGCCTTCGGGCCGATCGGCGACCTGCTGGCCCGCAACCGGCAGAAGGCCGCGGCGGCCGAGGCGATGCGGGTGGTCGGCGAGGCGAACAAGTACCTGTCGGACCAGGCGCCGTGGAAGCTCAAGGAGGACCCGGCCCGCCGGGACACCGTGCTGCACACCGCGCTGCAGGCCGTCAGCGACTGCAACGCGCTGCTCACGCCGTTCCTCCCGCACTCCGCGCAGCGGATCCACGAGCTGCTCGGCGGCACCGGCGTGTGGTCGCCGGCCCCGCGGATCGACGAGGTCACCGACCTCGACGACGACTCGCCCTACCCGGTGATCACCGGTGACTACGACGCCGCGCAGGCGGTGTGGGCCTCCCGGCCACTGCAGCCGGGCACGCCGCTCGCCCCGCCGACGCCGGTGTTCAAGAAGCTCGACGAGTCGATCGTCGAGGAGGAACTGGCCCGCCTGGAGGAGGGCGGCCGGTCGTGAGCCGGTCGGCCTCCTCCCGGGCCAACCGGCGCGGGGAGCTGCCGCCCGACCCCGAGCCGCTGCCCGCCCCGGTGGTGGACAGCCACACCCACCTCGACATCACCCTCGGCGACTTCGACCGGACGCCCGACGACGCGGAGGTCGACGCGCAGATCGCCGCCGCCGTGGCGGTCGGGGTGCCGCGGCTGGTGCAGGTCGGCGTCGACGTCCCCTCCTCGCGGTGGGCGGCGGAGCTGGCGGCGCGCGACCCGCACGTGCTGGCGGCCGTCGCGATCCACCCCAACGAGGCCGGCACGGCCGACGACGACGCCCTGGCCGAGATCGACCGGCTGGCGGCGCTGCCGCGGGTGCGGGCGGTGGGGGAGACCGGGCTCGACCGCTTCCGCACCGGCCCGGAGGGCTGGGCGGCGCAGGAGGCGTCGTTCCGGGCGCACATCCGCATCGCGAAGGAGCGCGGCAGGGCGCTGGTCATCCACGACCGCGAGGCGCACGACGAGATCCTGCGGGTGCTCGACGACGAGGGCGCGCCGGAGCACACGGTGTTCCACTGCTTCTCCGGCGACGCCGCCTTCGCCCGCGCCTGCGTGGAGCGCGGGCACGTGCTGTCCTTCGCCGGCACCGTGACCTTCTCCAGCTCGGCCGCCCTGCGCGAGGCCGCTGCACTGACGCCCCTGGACCAGCTCCTGGTGGAGACCGACGCCCCCTTCCTCACGCCGGTGCCGCACCGCGGCCGGCCCAACGCCTCCCGGCTGGTCCCGCTCACGGTGCGCGCCCTGGCCGAGGTCACCGGCACCGAGGTCGAGCAGCTGTGCGGGGCGCTGACCGCCACCGCCGAGCGCGTCTTCGGCCCCTGGGGCGACTGAGCGCGGTTCCCCGCTCCTCTCCGCCGGAGAACCGGGGCACACTGGCACCGTGGGTCGCCTCATCGCCGTCGTGCTCTTCATCGCCGTGCTGGTGCCGGGTGTCCTCCTCGCCCGGGGCTGGGCCCTGGCCGCCGGCCGGCGGGCCGTCGCCGTCGCCGCGGTCGGCTTCGCGTCGCCGACCGAGGAGGGCCGGCGGACGCTGCAGCGCCAGGCCGTCCACGGGCGCCGGGTGCGCCGGGTCGGGCTGCTGCTCGGGCTGCTGGCGGTGGTCGGCAGCGTCGTCGTCTTCGCCGAGGCCTCGGTCTTCCTGTGGGCGCCGGCCGTGGCCGTCGGGCTGCTGCTGGGCGTCGTGCTGGCCGAGGCGACCCGCCCGCGGCCACGCTGGCAGCTGAGCGAGCCCGCCCGCCGCCCGCGGCGGGGCGAGCAGATCTCGCTGTGGCTGCTGTGGACGATGCGCGCCGTCGTCGCCGCCGAGGTGCTCACCGCCGCGCTGATGTGGCAGCGCGACCAGTTCGACGACCGGGTCGCGTGGCTGGCCCTGGGCATCCCGCTCGCCACCTGGCTGCTCGCCGAGGTCGCGCTGCTGCGGTCGCTGCTGCGGCCGCTGCCCGCCGAGGGCGCCGACGTCCCGGTGGACGAGGCCCTGCGCACCTGGACGGCGCACCTGGTGAGCGCGGCCACCAGCGTGCTGGCGCTGCTGCCGCTGGGCTCCCTGCTCCTGGTCGCCGGGGTGCGGCTGGGCGACCGGGTCACCGACGGGGTCGACCTCTCCCCGGTGGCCCTCGTCGCCGGCGGGTTCTCCGCGCTCGCCGCCGGCCTCGCGGTCGCGGCGTTCCTGGTGACCTGGCTGCGGCCGGTGCGGCTGTCGGAGCGGGCGCTCGCCGGCTGAGCGGACCGCCCGGACGGCACGCGATCGGCAGTCCTGCCCGCCTCCGGGACGCGTCACACGGTGACGTCGGTCACCTCGCAGGACTCACCCTGCGCAGTCGTCACACCCGTCCCATGCGGCGCGTCCGTCACCGAACGTGTCGGCGCGGCGACGAGTCGACGTGTCGTCCCCCTGGAACACTCGCGCACGCACCGTTGCCACCCGTACCACGCCCGTTATCGTGTCGTGACCAGCCGGGGTGGGGACCGACCCCGGGCGGCGTCGCAGGCAGCCATGGACGGCGCCGCGGGCCGTCCGGTGCGGAGCCGCCCGGCGGGCCGCCAGCCGGCGGCACGCCGGCGAGGCAGCCCCCTGCCCGGTCCCGTGACCCCGTGGAAGTGTCGTGCCTCGACCCCTGAAGCTCTCCCTGTTCGTCCTGGTCCTGCTCGGGCTGGTGGGCGGCGCCGTGGCGTTCTACGCCGCGCAGAAGTCGCTCACCCTGACCGTCGACGGTCAGGCGCAGGAGGTGCGCACCTACGCGGACACCGTCGCCGAGGTCCTCGAGGAGGAGGGTCTGGAGCCGCAGGAGCACGACGTCGTCCTGCCCGAGCCCGACGCCTCGGTCGCCGACGGCGACACCGTCGTGCTCAACCGGGCCCGCCCGTTGCAGCTGACCGTCGACGGGCGCAGCAGCGAGGTCTACGTCACCGCCCTGTCCGTGGACGAGGCGCTCGACCAGCTCGGCTTCCGCGCCGACGGCCTGGTCCTGTCCGCCAGCCGCAGCGAGCGGCTGCCCCTGGACGGCATGGCCCTGTCCATCACCACCCCGAAGGACGTCACCCTGGTGGCCGACGGCCAGCAGCGCGTGGTGACGACGACGGCCGCCACCGTGGCCGACCTGCTCACGGAGCAGGGCGTCGCGCTCGGCCCGACCGACCGCACGAACATGTACCCGACCCAGCCGCTGCTCGGCCGGATGCGGGTGCAGGTCTACCGCGTGCAGATCTCCGACGTCGTCGAGACGACGCCGATCCCGTACCGGACCGTGGAGACCGAGGACCCCGAGGCCTTCGAGGGCGACGAGACCGTCACCCAGGCCGGCGTCGAAGGCCAGCAGGCGACCACCTGGCGGATCACCGTGATCGACGGCGTGGAGGCCGGCCGCGAGCAGGTCGGCACCGCCGTCGCCGTCCCGCCGGTCGACGAGCTGGTCACCGTGGGCACCAAGGAGCGCCCGGCGCCCTCCGGCGCGGTGCCGGCCACCGCGGACGGCCTCAACTGGGCGGCGCTGGCGGCGTGCGAGTCCGGCGGGCGGCCCAACGCGGTGAGCGCGAGCGGGACCTACCGCGGCATGTACCAGTTCTCCCGGTCCACCTGGGCCTCGGTCGGCGGCACCGGCGACCCGGCCGCCGCCTCGGCCGAGGAGCAGACGATGCGGGCCCAGATGCTCTACGCCCGCTCCGGCGCCGGGCAGTGGCCGCACTGCGGCTCCCGCCTGTTCAGCTGATGCAGGACCCCGCTGCCCCCCACCGTTCGCACGCTCACGGCGGGCCCCTGCAGCGGGGCCGTCGCTGAGCACCACCCCGGACCAGCCCGACGGGCTGCTGGGCCCGGCCGCCATCCGCGACCTGGCCCAGCAGCTCGAGCTGCGTCCGACGAAGACGCTGGGCCAGAACTTCCTGCACGACGCCAACACGATCCGGCGGATCGTGCGCACGGCGGAGCTGCGCCCCGACGACGTCGTCCTCGAGGTCGGCCCCGGCCTGGGGTCGCTGACCCTCGGCCTGCTGCCGGCCGCGGCCGCGGTGACGGCCGTCGAGATCGACCCGCGGCTGGCCGCCCGCCTGCCGCGCACCGTGGCCGAGCGGGCCCCGGCGCTGGCCGACCGGCTGACCGTGGTGGAGGCCGACGCGCTGCGGGTCCGGGAACTCCCGGGACCGCCTCCCACGGCGCTGGTGGCGAATCTGCCGTACAACGTGGCGGTGCCCGTGCTGCTGCACCTGCTGGAGCTGCTGCCGACGCTGCGCCGCGCCCTGGTCCTGGTGCAGGCCGAGGTGGCCGAGCGGCTGGCCGCCGCGCCGGGCTCGCCCGCCTACGGCGTGCCGTCGGTGAAGGCCGCCTGGTACGGGGAGGTGCGCCGGGCCGGCAACGTCGGCCGGCGGGTGTTCTGGCCCGAGCCCAACGTCGACTCCGGCCTGGTCGCGCTGGACCGCCGTCCGCCCCCGCCCGGCGACCGGCGGGCCACGTTCGCCGTCGTCGACGCCGCCTTCGCCACCCGCCGCAAGGGGCTGCGCGCCGCCCTGGCCGGCTGGGCCGGCAGCCCCGCCGCGGCCGAGGCCCGGTTGCGGGCGGCGGGCATCGACCCGGCCACCCGCGGCGAGCGGCTGTCGGTCGGCGACTTCGCCCGCCTGGCCGCCACCCCGGCGGAGCCGGCGTGACCCGAGCGACGCACGGCGGCCCCGGGCGGATCACCGGCGACGGGGCCGTCGTCGCGCGGGCGCCGGCCAAGGTGAACGTGCACCTGGCCGTCGCGCCGCTGGGCGCCGACGGCTACCACGAGCTGCAGACGGTGTTCCTCGCCGTCTCGCTGTTCGACACCCTGACGGTGCGCCCGGCCGGTGAGCTGTCGATCGAGCTCACCGGGGAGTTCGCCGGCGGCCGCACCGGGCCCGACCGCGTGCCCACCGACCGCCGCAACATCGTCTGGCAGGCCGCCGAGCTGCTCGCCGACCGGGCCGGGGTGCCCGCCGAGGCGGCCATCACGATCGACAAGTCCATCCCGGCCGCGGGCGGCCTGGCCGGCGGCAGCGCGGACGCCGCGGCGGCGCTCGTCGCGCTCGACGCCCTCTGGGGCACCCACGCCACCCGCGGCGACCTCGCCGAGCTGGCCGCGCAACTGGGCAGCGACGTGCCGTTCAGCCTGCTCGGCGGGGTGGCCCTCGGGTCCGGCCGGGGGGAGCGGCTGAGCCCGGTGCTCGCCCGCCGGCCGTGGCACTGGGTGCTGGGGATCGCGGGGGAGGGGCTGTCGACCCCCGCCGTCTACGCCGAGCTCGACCGGCTGCGCGAGGAGGGCGAGCTGCCGTCCGGCGAGGAGCTGGCCTCGCCCGACCCGGTGGTCGGCGCCCTGCGCAGCGGCCCGGTCGGCGCGCTGGCGTCGGCGCTGCACAACGACCTGCAGCCGGCCGCCATCCGGCTGCGCCCGGCGCTGCGGCTGGCGCTGGACGCCGCCACCGGCGCGGGCGCCGCGGGCGCGCTGATCAGCGGCTCCGGCCCGACGGTCGCGGCGCTGGCGCGCGACGAGGACGACGCGGCGTCGCTGGCCGCCGAGCTGGCCGACAGCGGCCTGTTCCGGACGGTGCGCGCGGTGCACGGCCCGGTGCCCGGCGCCCGCCTGGTGGGCTGAGCGCCCGTCGAGATCTGCACACTCGTCGCCGTCAGCCGCTGATGGCGACGAGTGTGCAGATCTCGTCGACCGGGGGAGGGGGTTCAGGCGTCGCCGCTGAGCCGCGGGTGCTGCTCGAGGTGGCCCATGCCGTTCCAGGCCAGGTTCACCAGGTGCGCGGCGACCTCCCGCTTGCCCGGCGTCCGGTCCTCCAGCCACCAGGCGCCGACCAGCGCGACCATGCCGACCAGCGCCTGGCCGTAGAGCCCGGCCAGCCGCGGGTCGTAGCCGTTCTGCCGGAACTGCGAGGCCAGCAGGTGCTCCACCTCGTGGGCGGCCTCGCCCAGCAGCGAGGAGTAGTGCCCCGCGGCGTCGCTGATCGGGGAGTCGCGGGAGAGCACCCGGAACCCGTCGGTGTCCTCCTCGATGTAGTCGAGCAGGACCAGGGCCGCGCGCTCGAGCAGCTCGCGGGGGTGCCCCCCGGCCGAGAGGGCCGCGGCGAACCGGTCGAGCAGGCGGCGCATCTCCTGCTCGACGACGGCGGCGTAGAGCCCCTCCTTGCCGCCGAAGTGGCCGTACACGACCGGCTTGCTGACCGAGGCGCGGGCCGCCAGCTCCTCGATCGAGGTGGCCTCGTACCCGCGCCGGCCGAACAGCTCCCGGCCGATGTCGATGAGCTGCTGCCGGCGCTGGGCGCCGGTCATCCGCACCCGGGGACGGGCGCCGACCGGCGCCCCCTCGGGACGGCGGCGCCCGGGCGCGCGCGGGGAGGCGGGCCGCCCGGGCGGCGGGACGTTCGCCGGCGGACTCAGCCGGCTGACCCGACGGCGACCCGGCGCTTGGCCGCCAGCCGCGCGGGGTCGGGCCACTTGACGCCGTGCGCCCAGCCCAGCTTCTCGAACGCCCAGATGATCCGGGCGCTCATGTCCAGCTGGCCGCGGAGCACGCCGTGCCGGGCGCTGGTCGGGTCGACGTGGTGCAGGTTGTGCCAGGATTCGCCGCCGCTGAGGATGGCCAGCGGCCAGACGTTGGTCGCGCGGTCGCGGGAGGCGAACGGCCGGGTGCCGATCACGTGGCAGATCGAGTTGACCGACCAGGTCACGTGGTGCAGCAGGGCCGTGCGCACCAGGCCCGCCCAGAAGAACGCCGACCAGGCACCGGCCCACGAGCCGGTGACCAGGCCGCCGATCGCGGCGGGCAGCGCGAGGCTGAGGAACGCCCAGACGACGAACAGGCGGCTGACCACGCGCAGCCCCCGGTCCTTGAGCAGGTCCGGGGCGTAGCGCTCGGGGTTGGTCTGCCGGCGGTCGAACAGCCACCCGAGGTGCGCGTGCCACATGCCCCTGACCAGCGAGCGGGTGTCGGTGCCGTAGCGCCACGGGGAGTGCGGGTCGCCCTCGCGGTCGGAGAACGCGTGGTGCCGCCGGTGGTCGGCGACCCACTGCACGACCGGGCCCTGGATGGCCATGCAGCCGACGATCGCCATCGCGTAGCGCAGCGGCTTGCCCGTCTTGAAGGACCCGTGGGTGAAGTACCGGTGGTAGCCGACGGTCACCCCGAGCAGCGGGACGAAGTAGAAGGCGACCAGCAGGCCGAGGTCCAGCCAGGACAGCCCCCAGCCCCAGACGAACGGGACGACCGCCGCCAGGGCGAGGAACGGGACGATCACGAACAGGTAGAGCGTGATCTGCTCGACCGCGCCCTTCTCCTTGCCGTAGGCGTTGGCCGGCAGTCCGGCGTCCGGGTCAGCCGGCCGCATCGGGACCGAGGGCCGGGTGAGGGCGGGAGCGGACAGGACGGCCTCCGTGGGGCGGTGTCGTGGGGTGGTGTCGTGGGGTGGTCGATCGCCGCAGCGTCCCCGACCGTGGTTACGGCTCCGTAACCTACGTCGCCGTAGCCGGCCCCGCCCGGCGGGGGCGGCGCCGCGGGAGACCGTGCAGGTCAGCGCCGCGGGGGGCCGCCGCGGCGCGACGGGCCGGTGCCCGGGCCGGGCGGGCACCCTAGGCTGCCCGTGGCGCCTCCGGCGTCCCGCGTGCCGGCAGCGGCGCCCGGATGGGGGATGGGGTAATCGGCAGCCCGCCGGCCTTTGGAGCCGGGAAGTCTCGGTTCGAGTCCGAGTCCCCCAGCAGCACCGCGCCCGTCAGCCGAGCGCGCACCGACCGCCCCGCCGTCCGAGGAGACCCGTGAGCGAGCACCAGCCGGGAACCGACCGCACCGAGGCCCGGACGGGGGCGGGCGACGTCGCCGGCGCCGTCGCCGGCGTCGTCGTCCTGGCCGCCGGGCAGGGCACGCGGATGCGCTCGGCGACACCCAAGGTGCTGCACCCCCTCGGCGGGCGCAGCATGCTCGGCCACGTGCTGGCGGCCACCGGGCCGCTGGGTGCGCCGGAGACCCTCGTCGTCGTGGGCGCGGGCCGGGAGGCCGTCGTCGAGCACCTGGCCGCCGTCGCCCCCGCGGCCCGGCCGGTGGTGCAGGAGGAGCAGCGCGGCTCCGGGCACGCCGCCGCGGTGGCCCTGGCCGCCGTCCCGGATCTCGAGGGGCGGGTGCTGATCGTCAACGGCGACGCCCCGCTGCTGCGCGCCGCCACCGTCGCCGCGCTCGTCGAGGCGCACCGGGCGTCGGGCGCCGTCCTCACCGTGCTCACCGCCGCCGTCGACGACCCGGCCGGGCTCGGCCGCATCGTCCGGGACGGCGAGGGCGCCGTGCGGGCGATCGTGGAGGAGCGCGACGCCGACGCCGCCCAGCGGGCCATCCGCGAGGTCAACGCCGGCGTGTACGTGGGCGACGCCGCGGCGCTGCGCCGCTCGCTGGAGCGGGTGGACGCCGACAACGACCAGGGCGAGGTCTACCTCACCGACGTCGTCGGCCTGCTGGTGGCCGAGGGCGCGGTGGTGGGCGGCGCCCGCGCCGAGGACCCGGTCGACGTGCTCGGCTGCAACGACCGCCGGGAGCTCGCCGCCCGCCGGCGGGTGCTCAACGACCGGGTGCTCGACGAGCTGATGGTCGCCGGGGTGACCGTCGTCGACCCGGCCACCACCTGGGTGGACGTGACCGCCGGCGTCGGCCCCGACGCCGTCCTGCAGCCGGGCACCCAGCTGCTCGGGACGACGCGGGTCGCCGGCGGGGCGGTCGTCGGCCCGGACACCACGCTCACCGACTGCGAGGTGGGGGAGGGCGCCTCCGTCGTCCGGTCGCACGCCAGCGGGGCGGTGATCGGGCCGGCGGCCACCGTCGGGCCGTTCAGCTACCTCCGGCCGGGCACCCGGCTGGCGCGGGGCGCGAAGGTGGGCGCGTTCGTGGAGACCAAGAACGTGACCGTCGGCGAGGACTCGAAGGTGCCGCACCTGTCCTACGTCGGCGACGCCACCATCGGCACGGGCTCCAACATCGGCGCGGCCACGGTGTTCGTGAACTACGACGGCATCGCCAAGCACCACACCACCGTCGGCGACCACGTGCGCATCGGGTCGGACACGATGCTCGTGGCGCCGGTGACGGTGGGCGACGGGGCCTACACCGCCGCGGGGTCGGTGATCACCACCGACGTCCCGCCGGGTGCGATGGGCGTCGCACGGGCGAAGCAGCGGAATGTGGGAGGCTGGGTGGGCCGTCGCCGGCCGGGCACCGCCGCCGCGCGCGCCGCAGCGGCCGCCGGGGATGCACCGGCCGCGGGCGCGGCCGACACTCGACCCGGGGGCGACGAGGGCCGGCCTCCGGCCACCGGCACGCAGACCGACCAGTAGGGGTACGCGAACTCATGAGCGCCATCCGGCAGACCACCAGCAAGAGCCTGATGCTCTTCTCCGGCCGGGCCTTCCCCGAGCTGGCCGAGGAGATCGCCGGTCATCTCGGGGTCACGCCGACGCCCACCGCCGCGTACGAGTTCGCCAACGGCGAGCTGTTCGTGCGGTTCGAGGAGTCGGTACGCGGCTGCGACGCGTTCGTCGTGCAGAGCCACACCGCGCCGCTGAACACCTGGCTCATGGAGCAGCTGATCATGGTCGACGCGCTCAAGCGCGCCTCGGCCAAGCGGATCACCGTGGTCGCGCCGTTCTTCCCCTACGCCCGGCAGGACAAGAAGCACCGCGGCCGCGAGCCGATCTCCGCCCGCCTGGTCGCCGACATGTTCAAGACCGCCGGCGCCGACCGGCTGATGACCGTCGACCTGCACACGGCGCAGATCCAGGGCTTCTTCGACGGCCCGGTGGACCACCTGTTCGCTCTCGACCTGCTCGTCGACCACGTGCGCGAGCGGTGGGGCGACCGCGACATCACCGTCGTCTCGCCCGACGCCGGCCGGGTCCGCGTCTCCGAGCGCTGGAGCGACAAGCTGGGCGGCGTCCCGCTGGCCTTCATCCACAAGACCCGCGACCCGATGCGGCCCAACGAGGTCGTCGCCAACCGCGTGGTCGGCGAGGTCGAGGGCCGGGTCTGCATCATCGTCGACGACATGATCGACACCGGCGGCACGATCGTGAAGGCCGCCGAGACGCTGTTCGAGGCCGGCGCGGCCGACGTGATCGTCACCGCCACCCACGGCGTCCTCTCCGGCCCGGCGGTCGACCGGCTGAAGAACAGCCGGATCAGCGAGGTCGTCGTCACCAACACGCTGCCGATCGAGGCCGAGCGCCAGTTCGACAAGCTGACCGTCCTGTCCATCGCCCCGCTGCTCGCGCGGGCGATCAAGGAGGTCTTCGAGGACGGCTCGGTGACGAGCCTGTTCGGCGGCGCCAGCTGAGCACTCCTGCGGTCCTCCTCGCGCTCTCGCGGTGCTGCAGCGCCGCAGGAGCACGAGGAACACCGCAGGAGCAGGCGTCGAGCCGCGTGGGGTAACCTCGTGCACTGCCCGGCGAGGGAGAGCCACCGTTCTCCGTGATCGACGTGCGTGTGCTCCTGAGGGTGCGCCCGTGCGCGTGCGCCGGCCCGCAGACCCCAGAGCTAGGAGCACACCACCGTGGCTGACCACCGCCTCGACGCCGAGCCCCGCACCGAGTTCGGCAAGGGCAGCGCCCGCCGGACCCGCCGGGCCGGCCGCATCCCCGCCGTCCTCTACGGGCACGGCCAGGACGTCGTCCACCTGTCGCTGCCGGCCCGCGAGTTCGCCGCCGTGCTGCGCAACGGCGGCTCGAACGCGCTGATCACCGTCGTCCTCGACGGCCAGGAGCACCTGGCGCTGACCAAGGCCGTGCAGCGCGACCCGCTGACCCGCGTGCACGAGCACGTCGACCTGCTCGCCGTCCGCCGCGGCGAGAAGGTGACCGTCGACGTCCCGGTCGTGACCGTCGGCGACACCGCCCCCGACACCCTGGTCAGCATCGAGCTGAACACCGTGTCGGTCGAGGCGTCGGCCACCGCGATCCCGGAGAGCATCGAGGTCGACCTCACCGGCCGCACGGCCGGCCAGGGCGTCACCGCCGGCGAGCTGTCGCTGCCCGGCGACGCGACCGTGCTCACCGACGCCGACGCGCTGGTGGTCAACGTCATGGCCGCCCCGAGCGCCGACGCCCTCGAGGCCGAGCTGGAGGCCGCCGAGGCCGAGGCCGGCATCGAGCGCGAGGAGTCCGCGCCGGCCGAGGAGGGCACCGGCGAGGGCGACGTCGTCCCCGAGCCGCTGGACCAGGGCAGCGGCGAGTCCATGGACGCCACCGAGAACAGCTGAGGCACGCGCTGACCGAGAGCACGAACCACAGGGGCGCCGGCACCGCCGGCGCCCCTGCGGCGTCCGTCCCCTCCGAGGGCCCCTTCCTGGTGGTCGGCCTCGGCAACCCCGGCCCGGCCTACGCCGGCAACCGGCACAACGTCGGCGCGATGGTGCTCGACGAGCTCGCCGCCCGCGCCGGGATCAAGCTCTCCCCGGGGAAGGGTGCCCGCTCGCGCGCCCTCGTCGGCGAGGGCCGGCTGGCCGGCCGGCGCGTGGTCCTCGCCCGCCCCACCTGCTACATGAACGAGTCCGGCGGGCCCGTGCGCGGGCTGCTGGACTGGTCGAAGATCCCCGTGACCGACCTCGTCGTCGTCCACGACGAGCTCGACATCCCCTTCGCCGCCGTGCGGCTCAAGCGCGGCGGGGGCGAGGGCGGACACAACGGGCTGCGCTCGATCAGCCGCTCCACCGGCACCCGGGACTACCTGCGGGTGCGCGTCGGCATCGGCCGCCCGCCGGGCCGCCAGGACCCGGCCGACTTCGTGCTCAAGGACTTCTCGGCGACCGAGCGCAAGGAGCTCGACCTGCTGCTCGCCGAGGCGGCCGACGCCACCGAGGAGCTCCTCACCCGTGGGCTGGAGCCGGCGCAGAACGTGGTCCACCCCCGCAGCTGACACCCGCTTGTCACGGAGCGTGGTCGCCGAGTGACCGCTTCGCACCCTCCAAAGGGTGAACGGTCACCGTGCGTGTTGACGCCTCGGTGACCGACTGTGAGTGTCCTCTGTGCCGCCGAGGCGCAACCGAGCGAGAACCCGCACGTCAGGCCCGCGTTCGACCGTGCCCCCGGCCACACAGTGTCACATCGGTGTCCGGGGGGAACCGTGCTGCTCGACCACGAACGAGTTCGGCTGGGATCGGCGTCCGTGCAGGCCGCGGTCCCGGGGGTGCGGATCGCCCCACGGAGCGCCGTCCGCCGCACGCCGCAGGCCTGGGCCCGCCGGTACACCCTCGCGCTGGTCGTCCTCGAGGCCCTGGCGGCCGCCGTCGCCGCCGGCGCCGTCCTCGCCGCGCACCGCGAGGCGCTCGCCGTCGAGTCGCCCCTGCTCTGGGCCGCCGCCGCGCTGGTCGTGGCCTGGCCGCTGCTGCTCGCCGCCACCGGCGCCCACTCCGCCCGGACGTTCGGCACCGGCAGCGACGAGTACCGCCGCGTGCTGCGGGCCGGCCTCCTGCTCCTCGCCGCGCTGGGCCTGGTCTCCTACGCCGCCGCGCTGGACCTGTCCCGCGGCCTGGTCGTCGTCGCCGTCCCGGCGCTGACGCTGGCCACCCTGCTGATCCGGCTCGCCGCCCGCTGCTGGCTGCGCCGGCTGCGCGCCCGCGGCTCCTGCACGACCCGGGTCATGGTGGTCGGCCGGGGCGGCGCGGTGCTGGAGCTGGTGGAGCGGGTCCGGCGGGAGCGCTTCGCCGGCATGGACGTCGTCGCTGCCTGCGTCACCCCCGGCGACCGGGACCGCGTCGCCGGCGCGCTCGGCCTGCCGGTCGGCGGGCTGGACGACGTCGTCGCGATGGCCGGCCGCCTCGGCGCCGAGACGATCGCGGTGACCTCGGCCAGCGAGACCGCCGCCCAGTACCTGCGGCAGCTGTCCTGGCAGCTGGAGGGCACCGGCATCGAGCTGCTCGTCGCCCCCGGCCTGATCGAGGTCGCCGGCCCCCGGCTGCACATCCGCCCGTTCGAGGGCCTGCCGCTGCTCGCGGTCGAGCAGCCGCGTTTCGAGGGCTGGCACCGGGTGCTCAAGGGCGGCCTGGACCGCACCGTCGCCGCCGTGGCGCTGCTGCTGCTCGCGCCGGTGATGCTCGCCATCGCGCTCGCCGTCCGGCTCGGCAGCCCCGGCCCGGTGCTGTACCGCCAGGAGCGGGTGGGCGTGAACGGCCGCACCTTCACGATGCTGAAGTTCCGCAGCATGGTCGTCGACGCCGACCGGCAGGTCGCGGCGCTGAGCGCGGAGAACATCTCCGACGGGCTGCTGTTCAAGATGCGGGTCGACCCGCGGGTCACCCCCGTCGGCCGCTGGCTGCGCAGGCTCTCCCTCGACGAGCTGCCCCAGCTGCTCAACGTGCTCGGCGGGTCCATGTCGCTGGTCGGCCCGCGGCCGCCGCTGCCGGGCGAGGTCGCCCGCTACGACACCCAGGTCAGCCGCCGGCTGCTGGTGAAGCCGGGCCTCACCGGCCTGTGGCAGATCTCCGGGCGCAGCAACCTGCCGTGGGAGGAGGCCGTGCGCCTGGACCTCCGCTACGTCGAGAACTGGTCGATGGCGATGGACCTCATGATCCTGGCCAAGACCTTCCGCGCCGTGCTGGGCCGGTCCGGAGCCTACTGACCGTGACGGTCGCGGCGGTCATCCTCACCCTCCGGGGGGACGACCGCCGCGACCTGCGTCTTCAGGATGGGAGAGCTCCCGCCGATCAAGGGCGGGACAGGTCGCCGACGAACGGACTCCGATGGACCGCATGAGCATCGCCATGGTGGGGACGCGCGGCGTCCCCGCGCGATACGGCGGCTTCGAGACCGCCGTGGAGGAGATCGGCCGCAGGTTGGTCGACCGGGGGCACCGGGTGGTCGTGTACTGCCGCACGGCGCCCGGGGCGACCGAGCCGCCGCCGGACGGGCACCTGGGCATGGAGCTGGTGCACCTGCCGGCCGCGCGCAAGCGGTCCCTGGAGACCCTGAGCCACACCGCGCTGTCCGTGCGCCACCTGGTCACGCACCGCACCGACGCCGCCTTCGTGTTCAACGCGGCGAACTCGCCGCTGCTGCCGGCGCTGCGCGCCGCCCGGATCCCGGTCGCCACGCACGTGGACGGCCTGGAGTGGAAGCGCGCCAAGTGGGGCGGCACCGGCCGGCGCTACTACCGGGTCGCCGAGAGCCTCGCCGTCCGCTGGTCCGACGCGCTCATCGCCGACGCCCAGGGGATCGCCGACTACTACACCGACGCCTTCGCCGCCCCGACCCGGCTGCTCACCTACGGCGCCCCGATCATCGAGCCGGGGACGGACAAGCTCGCCGAGCTCGGCCTCGAGCCGGGTGGCTACCACCTGGTGGTGGCCCGCTTCGAGCCGGAGAACCACGTCGACCTCATCGTCGAGGGCTACGTGCTCGGCGAGGCGACCAAGCCGCTGGTCGTCGTGGGCTCGGCGCCCTACGCCGACGAGTACACCCGGCGGGTGCACGCCCTGGCCGACGACCGGGTGCGCTTCCTCGGCGGCGTCTGGGACCAGGAGCTGCTCGACCAGCTCTACGCCCACAGCGCCACCTACCTGCACGGCCACTCCGTGGGCGGGACCAACCCCTCGCTGCTGCGCGCCATCGGCGCCGGCGCGGCGGTCACGGCGTTCGACTGCTCCTTCAACCGGGAGGTCGTCGCCGACGCGGGGCGCTTCTTCCGGACCCGGGAGGACGTCGCCCGCGAGATCGCCGGCGTGGAGGCCGACCCCGCCCGCGCCGCCCGCGACGGCCGGCGCTCCCGGGAGCTGGCCCGCGGCTACGACTGGGACCAGGTCGCCGCCGGCTACGAGGAGCTGGCGGCCGACCTGGTGGCCCGCCGGTTCCCGCGGCGGCGCCCGAGCGGCCGCCGCCGCCCCACCGACGCCGACCTGCCGCCGGCCCGGCCCCGCGGGCCGGTGCTGCGGGACAACGTCGTGCAGCTGCCCACGCCGGCCGAGCCGGCGCCGTGGGAGCACCTGCCGGCGGCCCAGCAGTGAGCGGCCGGCGCACCGAGGACGAGTCGCTCCCGCGGGGGCGGGGAGGGGGGAAGGCAGTGGACGTCGAGGAGCGCACGGCACCGGCCGGTGACGCGGAGGCGGCACCGCGCCGCCGACGGCTGGCCGCCGCCGGCGCGGCGGTGCTGGTCGCGCTGGCCGCGCTCGTGCTCGTGCTGGTCACCGGCGGCGGGGACGGCGACGGCTCCTCGGCCGCGGCCGCCACCACGGCGTCGCCGACGCCGGGGGCCCCGGTGGACGAGACCGTCGTGCCGATGCCGCCGACCCCGACACCGACCGGGCCGACCGAGGACGTCGACGAGCCGCCGCCCGCGCTGCCCGAGGTGCCGCTGGACGCCCCGGCGGCGGTCGGCAACGGCATCGTGGCCACCATCGCCTCGGTCGAGGCCATCGACGGCACGGCCGTCGGCCCCGGCAACATCGCCGGCCCCGCGCTGCGGCTGACCGTGCGCATCGAGAACGGCACCAGCGAGGCCGTCTCCCTGGACGGTGTGGCGGTCAACCTCTCCCACGGTCCCGACCGGACGCCGGCCTCCCCGCTCGACGACCCCTCCCGGGCGCCGTTCACCGGGATGGTCGAGCCGGGCGCCACCGGCG
Organism: Blastococcus sp. SYSU D00868; assembly: GCF_054050575.1. NCBI lineage: Bacteria > Bacillati > Actinomycetota > Actinomycetes > Geodermatophilales > Geodermatophilaceae > Blastococcus > Blastococcus sp. SYSU D00868. The sequence goes on along the minus strand of NZ_JBJGZO010000016.1, from coordinate 35,997 downwards.
AGGGCGTGTACGTCTTCAGCGTGCCGACGGGGGTCCGCGACCTGGTCACGGTCGAGGTCGGCTACCAGGCCGGCGCCCCGCTCCTGCTGTTCACCGGACCGGTGGGCTGACGCACCTCCCCGCACCCCCGACGACCCGTTCCCGCACCGCGGGAGCGGGTCGTCGCGCGTTCCGGGGCCCCGCGCCCGAGCACCGCCCGGGCGCCCGCCGTCCCCCGCCCGGAGCACGCGCCCGAACACGGACAGTGACCGAGACTCCCTCCTCCGGGTGGAGAACCGCAGGTCGTCACCGTATCGGGTGGCCGATTCACCCTGCCGGGCCGGCGATCGTCACGCTTAGTATCCGGTCGTCGTCCTCACGGACGACCTGGTACCGGTACTCGAGCGGGGGCTCACATGGGGGCAGTGGGAACGGGCGTGCGCACGCGCGCCGCGGCGGCGATGGCCGCACTGGCGGTCGCGGTCGCCAGCTGGGCGACGGTGCTGCCGGGGACGGCACAGGCCGACTCGCACCCGGCGCCGCCGACGGCGGCCAACCCGACGACGGTCACCGCCGACCCCCTGCCCACGGTGCAGGTCAACGGCGTCGTCTGGGCCCAGGTCGTCCTGGGCAACACCGTCTACGCCGCCGGGTCGTTCACCCGCGCCCGCCCGGCCGGCTCGGCCCCGGGCGTGAACGAGGTCGTGCGCAACAACCTGCTCGCGTACGACATCCGCACCGGCCAGCTGATCACCAGCTTCGCGCCCAGCCTGAACGGGCAGGCGCTGGCGATCGCGGCCTCCCCGGACGGCTCCCGGCTCTACGTCGGCGGCGACTTCACCGCGGTCGACGGGCAGGTGCGCAACCGCGTCGCGGCCCTGACCCCGGCCGGGGCGCTGATCGGCAACTGGCGGCCCAGCGTCTCCGGGCAGGTCGGCGCGATCGCGGCGTCCAACGCGTTCGTCTACCTCGGCGGCTCCTTCAGCGCGGTCGGCGGCGTGAGCCGCACCCGGCTGGCGGCCGTCACCTCGGTCGACGGGGGGCTCACCGGCTGGGCCCCCGTGCCCGGGTACGGCTCGACGGCGGGCAACACCAACGGCAACCGGGCCCTGAGCAACGAGGTCCTGTCGATGGTCCTGACCACCAACGGGACCCAGCTCGTCGCCTCCGGCCGGTTCGACTCGATGAACGGCGTGCGCGCCACCGGCGTGGCCGCCATCGACGCCTTCTCCAGCCAGAACCGGCCCTTCGAGGTCAACCAGGTGCTGACCAACCAGGGCGTCAACTCGGCCATCTGGAGCGTCTCCACCGACGGGACCAACGTCTACGGCACGGGCTACAACTACTACGGCCCCGGCAACCTCGAGGGCACCTTCGCCGCCGACGTCAACGGCGGCAGGGTCCGCTGGACCAACGAGTGCCGTGGCGACAGCTACTCGACCTACGCCACCGGCGGCGTCGTCTACCAGGCCAACCACGCGCACGACTGCACGCACATCGGCGACTTCCCGCAGCAGGTGCCCGACGTGTGGAAGCGCGCCACCGCCGTCACCGTCGCCCCGGTCGGGACCGTCGGCAACGGCATGTGGAAGGCGTGGCCGGCCCCGAACATGCTCAACTGGTTCCCGACCATGGCCGCCGGCTCCTACACCGGTCAGTTCCAGGCCGGCTGGTCGGTCGCCGGCAACGGCCAGTACGTCGTCTACGGCGGCGAGTTCCCGTCCGTGAACGGCGCCGGCCAGCAGGGCCTGGTCCGCTTCGCGCTGCCGTCCATCGCGCCGAACAAGGTGGGCCCGGAGGCCGGCGACGTCTCCGTCACCGCCACGGTCCTCGGGGCCGGCACGGTGCGCCTGGCGTGGCGGGCGGCGTCCGACATGGACAACGAGAACCTGACCTACCGGGTCTACCGGGACGACGACACCGTCACGCCGATCGGTACGACGACCCGCGCCTCGCGCTGGTGGAACCGGCCGATGGTCGGCTGGACCGACACCGGGGTCTCCGCGGGCACGCACACCTACCGGGTCACCGTCACCGACCCGGCCGGCAACACCGTCGCGCTGCCCGCGGTGTCGGTGGGCGTCGGCACCGGCGGCGGCTCGCTGCGCCCGTACAGCGCCGCGGTGCGGGCCGACGGGGCGATCGACTACTGGCCGCTGGGTGAGGCCTCGGGCGGCACCGCCCACGACCGCACCGGCGGCGACGACGCCACGATGTACCCGCGGGTGACCACCGGCGTCCCCGGCGCGATCGCCGGCGACGGCGACTCGGCGGTGTCGCTGGACGGCTCGTCCAGCAGCTACCTGGCCAGCAGCACCAAGCTGGTCGCCCCGCAGGCGTTCAGCCTCGAGTTCTGGTTCTCCACGACCTCGCGGGCCGGCGGCCGGTTCATCGGCTTCGGCGACGCCCGCACCGGCTCCAGCGCCAACCACGACCGCCTCGTCTACATGGACACCGCGGGCCGGGTGAACTTCGGCGTCTGGCCGCTGGAGGTCCGGCTGGTCACCTCGCCGGCGAGCTACAACGACGGCCGCTGGCACCACGTCGTCGCCACGCTGGACGGCTCCGGCCAGCGGCTCTACGTGGACGGCCGCCAGGTCGCCGCGCTGACCGGGTCGACCCGCGGCCAGATCAACTACGGCTACTGGCGGATCGGCGGCGACACCACCTGGTCGGGCGCCCAGTACGTCAACGCCCGCATGGACGAGGTCGCGATCTACCCGGCCGCGCTGCCGGCCGACGCCGTGGCCGGGCACCACGCCCTGGGCACGACCGGCTCGCGCGCCAACACCGCGCCGACGGCCGCCTTCACCGCGACCAGCCGGGTGTCGGCCGTCTCGGTCGACGGCTCGACGTCGACGGACGCGACCGGCTCGATCCGCTCCTACAGCTGGAACTGGGGCGACGGGACGGCGCCCGGCACGGGCGTCACCGCGAGCCACGCGTACGCCGCGGCCGGCACCTACACGGTGACCCTGACCGTGACCGACGACGGCGGGCTCACCGGCACCACGACCCGCTCGGTGACGGTGGCGGCCAACCAGCCGCCGACGGCGTCCTTCACCGCGACCGCCAGCGGCGCGACCGTGGGCGTGAACGCGACCGGGTCCACCGACGCCGACGGCACGGTCACCGGGTACTCGTGGGCCTGGGGCGACGGGACGGCGGCCGGAAGCGGGGCGACCGCGTCGCACACCTACGCGGCGGCCGGCACCTACACCGTCACGCTCACCGTCACCGACGACCTCGGGGCGACCCGGACGGCGACCCGCAGCGTGACCGTCACCGCGCCGACCGGCACGCCGGTGCTCGCCGGCGACGCCTTCGAGCGGACGGTGAGCGGCGGCCTGGGCACCGCGGAGATCGGCGGCGCCTGGACCGCGGCGGTCGGCGCCTCCCGGCTGTCGGTCAGCGGCGGGGCGGCGGTGTTCAACCTGCCCGCCGCCGGCAACGAGACCGGCGCCTACCTGGGCTCGGTCCGCGCCGGCGCCACCGACCTGCGGACGGCGTTCACGCTGTCGGCCGCGCCGACCGGCACCAGCGGCACGATCGTCACCCTGACCGGGCGGCGCGTCTCCGGTGCCGAGGAGTACTCGGTGCGGGTGCGGGTCGCCCCGGACGGCGCGGTGTGGCTCGCGCTGTCCCGGGTCACCGGGGGCGTGGAGACCTTCCCGGGTGGTGAGGTGCGGGTCGCCGGGCTGACCTGGACCCCGGGCACCTCGCTCGAGGTGCGCGTGCGGGTCACCGGCAGCGGCACCAGCACGATCACCGGGACGGTGTGGGCGACCGGCCAGGCCGAGCCCGCCGCGCCGCAGCTGACGCGGACGGACACCACCGCGGCGCTGCAGGCCCCGGGCGGCGTGGCCCTGGCCGCCTACCGGCCGGGCAGCAACACGGCGGCCACCGCGGTGCGCTTCACCGAGCTGCAGGTCACCGCGGCGCAGTGACCGCCGGCCGGGCCGGCCCCGCACGGGGCCGGCCCGGCCACCAGCCGGTCGCCACCCGCTCACCGTCGGTGATCGGCCTCACCCCCGTGAGGGAGGAAACCGCAGGTCGTCACCGGATCAGGTGATCGTCACGGCCGTCACCGAGTGTCATCGTCACCCTCGGTACCCGACGACGGCCTCCAGGGGGAGGCAGCCGGCCTCGGGTCCTGTCCACTGGGGGAACACGCATGACCTCGCCGTCCTCGGCCGCGCCCTGGCGCGCGCCCATCCGCGGTGTCGCCGGGGGCCTGAGCCTCCTGCTGGCCGCCGGCACCCTCGCGCTGCTGCCCGGCACGGCGCGCGCCGACTCCGCGCCGCTGCTGCCGTCGGCGGCGACGCCGACGACGGTGACCGCCGACGCGCTGCCCACCGTGCAGATCGACGGCGTCGCGTGGGCACAGGCCGTGGTCGGCACCACGGTCTACGTCGGCGGCTCGTTCACCAGCGCCCGCCCCGCCGGCGCCCCGCTGGGCACGAACGAGACCCCGCGGGCCAACCTGCTCGCCTACGACATCCGCACCGGCGAGCTCATCACCTCCTTCGCCCACGACCTCAACGGCCAGGTGCTCGCCGTCGCGGCCTCCCCCGACGGCTCGCGGGTCTACGTGGCCGGCGACTTCACCGCCGTCGACGGCCAGACCCGCCGCCGCGTGGCCGCCTTCGACACCGCCACCGGCGCCCTGGTGCAGAACTGGGCCCCGGCCGTGCAGAGCCAGGTCGCCGCGCTCGCGGTCACCGACGACACCGTCTACCTGGGCGGCAGCATCACCGCGGTCGGCAGCGTCAGCCGCAGCCGGCTGGCCGCGGTCAGCGCCGCCGACGGCAGCCTGCTGCCCTGGGCCCCGGTCCCGGGCGTCGGCTCGACCGCCGGCAACACCAACGGCGCCAAGGGCACCAGCGACGCCGTCCTCGCGCTGACCGTCGCGAGCACCGGCCAGGTCATCGCCGGCGGGCGCTTCGACAGCATGAACGGCGTCAAGGCCACCGGCGTCGCCGCGCTCGACCCGGTCTCCGGCGCCACCAAGCCGTTCGCCGTCAACCAGCGGCTGACCAACCAGGGCGTCAACTCGGCTGTCTACAGCCTGTCGACCTCCGGTGACCTGGTCATCGGCACCGCCTACGACTTCTACGGCCCCGGCAACCTCGAGGGCTCCTTCGTGGTGAACGCCGACGGCGGCTCGATCGTCGAGATCAACGACTGCCGCGGCGACTCCTACTCCAACTACGTGACCGGCGGCGTCGTCTACGTGGCCAGCCACACCCACGACTGCGGCAACATCGGCGGCTTCCCCGAGCAGCCCGAGCGGGTGCACAAGTTCGGCGTCGCCTTCACCCTCGCCCCCACGGGCACCGTCGGCAGCCGCACGATCACCAACGCCAACTTCCGCGGCCAGCCCGCCGGCTCGCTGCTGCCGTGGTTCCCGACCATGACCCCCGGCACCTACACCGGCCAGGCCCAGGCCGGCTGGTCGGTCGCCGGCAACGGCCAGTACGTCGTCTACGGCGGCGAGTTCCCGCGGGTCAACGGCGTCGGCCAGCAGGGCCTGGTGCGCTACGCGCTGCCCGGCGCCGCGCCGAACCGGGTCGGCCCGTCGGCCGAGGGCTTCACCGCCACCGCGACGTCGCCCGCCCCGGGCCGGGTGACCGTCTCCTGGACGGCGACCTCGGACCAGGACAACGCCAACCTCGTCTACCGCGTCGAGCGCGAGGGGCAGGCCCTGCCCGTCGCCGAGACCGTGCAGGCCTCCACCTGGTGGAACCGGCCGGCTCTGTCCGCCGGTGACGCCGGCGTCAGCGGCGACCTGCGCTACCGCGTCACCGCCACCGACCCGTTCGGCAACACGGTCGCCACCGACTGGGTGGCCGTCTCGGTCGCCGTCGCCACCGGCGGGCAGACCCGCCCCTACGCCGACACCGTCCGCGCCGACGGCGCGTCCAACCACTGGCGGCTTGGCGAGACCTCCGGCAACGCCGCCGACGCGATCGGCAGCCGGCCGATGACCGTCGGCGCCGGCGTCAGCCGCAACCAGGCCGGCGCCGTGGCGGGCAACACCGCCTACGCCTTCAACGGCAGCTCCACCGCCACCCTCGCGACCACCGGCACCCAGGCCGCGCCGAACACCTTCACCCAGGAGGCGTGGTTCTCCACCACGTCCACCGCGGGCGGGCGGCTCATGGGCTTCGGCAACAAGAACAGCGGCCAGAGCACGACGTTCGACCGGCAGGTGTACCTCGAGACCAACGGCCGCATCTCGTTCAGCGTGAAGGTGCCGACCTTCTTCGGGCTCTCCCACACCACGCGCACGGTGACCAGCAGCGCCGCCGTCAACGACGGCCGGTGGCACCACGTGGCCGCCACCATGAGCCCCTCCGGCATCGCGCTCTACGTGGACGGCGTCCTGGTCGGCTCGCGCACCGACGCCACCAGCGGCCAGTCGTACAACGGCTACTTCCGCGTGGGCGCCGACAAGGCCGTCGCCGGCGCCGGCACCTTCACCGGCAAGGTCGACGAGGTCGCGCTCTACCCGACCGCGCTGACCGCGCAGCAGATCGCCGCGCACGCCGCCGGCGGCGGCGCCCTGCCGGCGGCCAACATGCCGCCGACCGCGCGCGTCACCGCCACCACCACCGGCCTGGCCGCGTCGTTCGACGCCCGCGGCTCGGCCGACAGCGACGGCACCGTCGCCTCCTACGCCTGGGACTTCGGCAACGGCCAGCGCGGCACCGGCGCCACGGCGTCGCACACCTACGCCACCGCCGGCAGCTACGTCGTCACGCTCACCGTGACCGACGACAAGGGCGCCGCCACGACCGCGAAGACGCTGGTCACCGTGGCCCCGGTCCGGGTCAACCAGGCCCCCACGGCCGCCTTCGCCGCGAGCGGGCGCGACCTCGACGTCAGCGTCGACGGCTCCGCCAGCGACGACGCCGACGGCACCGTCACGGCCTACGCCTGGAACTGGGGCGACGGCTCCGCGGCCGGCACCGGCCGCACCGCCGCGCACACCTACGCCGCGGCCGGCACGTACACGGTCACGCTGACGGTCACCGACAGCGACGGCGCGACGGAGGCGACCTCCCAGCAGGTCACCGTCACCGCGCCGGTCCCGACCGCCCCGATCGCCAAGGACACCTTCGGCCGCACCGTCACCGGCGGCCTGGGCACCGCGGACGTCGGCGGCGCGTGGACCGTGCTCGCCGGCGGCCCGCGCCAGTCGGTCACCGACGGCGTCGCGGAGCTGGGCCTGCCCGGCGCCGGCAACAACACCGGCTCCCACCTAGCCGGCGTGAGCACGGCCGCCGCCGACATCCGCAGCTCCTTCACCCTCGGCTCCGTGCCCACCGGCAGCGGGACGTCGGTCTACGTCGTCGCCCGCCGCACCGCGGCCGGGGACGAGTACCGGGTGCGGATCCGGGTCGACGCCGACGGCGCCGTCTGGCTGGCGCTCTACCGGCTCGCCGGCGGGGTCGAGGCCTTCCCCGGCGGCGAGGTGAAGGTGGCGGGCCTGACCTGGACGCCGGGCACCACGCTGGCCACCCGGGTGCAGATCTCGGGCACCGGCACCACCGCGGTCACCGCGTCGGTGTGGGCGGCCGGCTCCGCCGAGCCGACGACGGCGCAGCTGTCGCGGACCGACACCACCGCTGCCCTGCAGGCGCCGGGCTCCGTCGGCCTGGCCGCCTACCGGCCCAGCAGCGCCACCGCCGCCACCGCGGTCCGGTTCACCGCCTTCCGGGTGGGCCTGGTCGGCGCCGGCCCGCACACCAACGTCGCGCCGACGGCGGCCTTCACCGCGCAGGCAACCGACCTCGCGGTCACCGTCGACGCGGCCGGCTCGGCCGACGGCGACGGCCGGGTCGCCCGGGCGGACTGGGCCTTCGGCGACGGCACCACGGCGACCGGCGCGACCGCCGCGCACACCTACGCGGCGGCCGGCACCTACACCGTCCGGCTCACCGTGACCGACGACGAGGGCGCCACGGCGACCACGACCCGCTCGGTCACCGTCACGGCCCCGGTCGTGGTCGCCCCGGCCGCGCAGATCGCCGCCGACGCCTTCGACCGCACGGTCACCGGCACCCTCGGCACCGCCGACCTCGGTGGCGCCTGGGCGTCCCTGGCGGGTGCCTCCCGCCAGTCGGTCGCCGACGGCGGCGCCGTCCTGCTGGTCAACCCGGCCAACACCACCGGCGCGCACCTGAGCGGGGTCGCGGCCACCGCCGTCGACGTCCGCACCACGGTGTCGTTCTCGGCGGTGCCGGCCGCCGGCACCGGCGCCTACGCCTTCGTCACCGGGCGCCGGGTCGGCACCGCGCAGTACAACGCGCGGCTGCGGGTCCTGCCCGACGGCAGCGTCGGCGTGGCGGTGCTGCGCGAGGTCAACGGCGTCGAGACCGTCCTCGGCCCGGTGACCACGCTGGGCGGCGGGGCCTACGTCCCCGGCACCCCGCTGGAGGTGCGGTTCCGGGTGACCGGCACCGGGACGACGGACCTCGCGCTCACCGTGTGGCAGGCCGGCACGGCCGAGCCGGCCACGCCGACGCTGGTCCGCTCCGACGGCACCGCCGAGCTGCAGGCCCCCGGCTCGATCGGGATCTCGGCCTACCTGTCGGGCAGCGCGACCGGCCCGGTCGCCGTCCGGTTCGAGGGGATCACGGTCGCCGAGGCGCGCTGACCCTCCCGCACGACAGCCCGGTGCCGGGCCGGCCTCGCGCCGGTCCGGCACCGGGCCGTTCGCGCACCGCCTCGCCGTGACGCACGGTGAGGGCGGAGTGCGCTGACGCCCGCCCGACCAGGGGAGATGTACCGCAACGGGTGATCCACGGGGTGTACGGAACGTGACATCGTGCAGGGCAACTGCGCTCACCATCCGTGGGTCGCGACGGGAGACGCACGACTTCGGGGGAGACGACGCGATGAGCGCACCCACCACTGCGGTCCGCCGGCGGGTGCTCGCCGGCACCGTCGGCCTGCTCCTGGCGGCGGGCACCCTGGCGCTGGTGCCGGCGCCCGCGCGCGCCGACTCCGCGCCGGTGCTGCCGAGCCCGGCCAACCCGGTCACGGTCACCGCCGACGCCCTGCCCACCACGCAGATCGACGGCGTCGGCTGGGCGCAGGCGATCGTCGGCGACACCGTCTACGTCGGCGGGGCGTTCACCTCCGCCCGCCCCGCCGGCGCGCCGGCCGGCACGGGGGAGACGCCGCGCAGCAACCTGCTCGCCTACGACGTCCGCACCGGCGAGCTGATCTCCTCCTTCGCCCCGGTCGTCAACGGCCAGGTGCTCGCCGTCGCCGCCTCGCCGGACGGCTCGCGGCTACACATCGGCGGCGACTTCACCGCCGTCGACGGGCAGACCCGCAACCGCGTCGCCGCCTTCGACACCGCCACCGGCGCCCTGGTCGCGGGCTGGAGCCCGTCGGTGAGCAGCCAGGTCCGCGCGATCGCGGCCACGAACGGCACCGTCTACCTCGGCGGCTCGATCACCGCGGTCGGCGGCGTGAGCCGCACCCGGCTGGCGGCCGTCCGCGCCTCCGACGGCGGCCTCCTGCCGTGGGCGCCCGTGCCCGGCACCGGCCCCACCACCGGCAACCGCAACCCCGACCCGGCCCTCAACAGCCGGACCAGCAACGACGTGATGGCGCTGGTCGTGACCGGCGGCGGCGACCAGGTGGTGGCCGGCGGCCGGTTCGACACCATGAACGGCACCAAGGCCACCGGCGTCGCCGCCCTGGACGGCGTCACCGGCGCCACCCGCCCGTTCGCCGTCAACCAGCTGATCACCAACCAGGGCGCCTTCTCCGCGGTGCACAGCCTCTCCACCGACGGCAGCACCGTCTACGGCACCGCCTACGACTACAACGGCCCCGGCAACATGGAGGGCAGCTTCGCCGCCACCGCCGAGGGCGGGCAGGTCGTCGCGATCAACGACTGCCACGGCGACACCTACTCCAGCCACGCCATGGGCGGCGCGCTGTACCTGGCCGGCCACTCCCACGACTGCGAGCAGATCGGCGGCTACCCGGAGCAGAACCCGCGCGTGCACCGGTACGCCGTGGCCCTCACCACCGGCGCCACCGGCGGCACCAACGGCCCGGGCACGCTGCGCAGCGGGAACTTCTACGGCCAGCCGGCGCCCTCGCTGCTCGACTGGTTCCCGACGATGACCCCGGGCGAGGTCACCGGCCAGTTCCAGGCCGGGTGGAGCGTCACCGGCAACGGCCGCTACCTCGTCTACGCCGGCGAGTTCCCCCGCGTGAACGGCGTCGGCCAGGCCGGGCTGGTCCGCTACGCGCTGCCCGACACCGCGCCCAACCGGGTCGGCCCCAACGCCGACGGGTTCACCGCCGGCGCCGCGCTCACCGCGCCCGGGACGGCGCAGGTGAGCTTCCGCGCCACGTCCGACCAGGACAACGAGTGGCTGACCTACCGGGTCTACCGCGACAGCGAGACCGCCGCGAACCTGGTCGCCGAGCTCACCCGCGCCTCCACCTGGTGGAGCCGGCCGCTGGTGTCGGTGACCGACCCCGCGGCCACCGCGACCTCGCGCTACCGCGTGGTCGCCACCGACCCGTTCGGCAACCGGGCGGTCACGCCGTGGACCGCCGTCGACCCGGCCGGGGTGCCGGCGACGCCGTCCTACCGGGACGCCGTCGCCGCCGACGGCGCGCTCGAGCACTGGCGGCTGGGCGAGACGCCCGCGCAGCTGGCCGCCGCCGGGAACCTGGCCCCCGGCGCGATGGGGCTGGCGCCGCTGATGGCGATGCCCGGCGTGACCGCCGGCGTCCCCGGGGCGCTCACCGGTGACGCCGACACCGCCTACTCCCTGGACGGCACGCCGGCCGGGTACCTGGTCCTGCCCGCGCAGTTCCCGCCGCTGGACACCGTCACGGTCGAGGCCTGGTTCCGCACCGACTCCGCCGCCGGCGGCCTCATCGCCGGCTTCGGCGACGCCATGACCGGCACCAGCACCGTGGTCGACCGGCTGACCTGGCTCGACGCCGACGGCCGGGTGAACTTCGGCGTCAGCCCCGAGGCGGGCGTGCGCCGGACGGTCACCAGCGAGGAGTCCTACGCCGACGGCGAGTGGCACCTGGTCGCCTCCACGCTGAGCCCGGCGGGGATGTTCCTCTACGTCGACGGCGAGCTGGCCGGCTCCCGCACCGACACCACCCGCGGCCTGACCCGGAACAGCTACTTCCGGGTCGGCGGCGACGCCACCTGGACCGAGGGGGTCGGCTACCTCGACGGCGACCTGGACGAGGTCGCGGTCTACCTGTCGCCGACCACCTCGGCGCGCGCCGAGGAGCACTTCCTCGTCGGCACCACCGGCGCCGAGCCGAACCTGGCCCCGCGGGCGGCGTTCACCACCGCCACCGCCGGGCTGGCGCTCACCGTCGACGGCCGCTTCTCCCGCGACCCCGACGGCGACACCGTCACCGCGTCGTGGAACTGGGGCGACGGCTCCCCGGCCGGCAGCGGGGCCACGGCCTCGCACACCTACTCGGCGCCGGGCACCTACACCGTCGTCCTCACCGCCACCGACGCCGGCGGCGCGACGTCCACGGCCCGCCAGCAGGTCACGGTCACCCGCGCCAACCAGCCGCCGACGGCGGCGTTCACGGCCACGCCCGCCGGGCTGACCGTGTCGGTCGACGCCGCCGGGTCGGCCGACGCCGACGGCACGGTCGCCGCCCACGCCTGGGACTGGGGCGACGGCACCGCGGCGGGCTCGGGCGCGACCGCGTCGCACGACTACGCCGCGGCGGGCACGTACACCGTGACGCTCACGGTCACCGACGACGACGGCGCGACGGCGCAGACGACCCGCGTGGTGACGGTGAGCGCGCCGGCGGGGCCGCAGGTGCTCGCCGCCGACGCCTTCGGCCGGTCGGTCACCGGCGGCCTGGGCACCGCCGACGTCGGCGGCGCCTGGACGCCGCTGGTCGGCGCCTCCCGGCAGTCGGTCGCCGGCGGGACCGCCGTGCTCACCCTGGCCAAGGGCAACAACGCCGGATCCCACCTGGGCGGGGTGTCGGCGACCGACGTCGACCTGCGCACCACGGTGTCGCTGTCCGCGGTGCCCAACGGGGGCTCCGGGGCGCTGGCGTTCGTGACCGGCCGGCGGGTCGGGACCGCGCAGTACAACGCGCGGCTGCAGGTGTCGCCCACCGGCGCGATCACCGTCGCGCTGCTGCGCGAGGTCGGCGGCGTCGAGTCCCAGCTCGGCGCGGCGGTGACCCTCGCCGGGCCGGCCTACACGGCGGGCACGCCGCTGCAGGTGCACCTCGAGGTGACCGGCACCGCGCCGACGGCCCTGGAGCTCACGGTGTGGCGGGGCGGCAGCGCCGAGCCCGCGACCCCGACGCTGACCCGCACCGACGCCACCGCCGGGCTCCAGGCGCCCGGCTCCGTCGGCCTCGCCGGCTACCTCTCCGGCAGCGCCACCGCGCCGGTCGCCGTCCGGTTCGACGACCTGCGGGTCACCGCCCCGGGCACGGCGCAGCCGCCGGCCAACGCGGCCCCGGTCGCGGCGTTCACCGCGCAGGCCACCGGCCTGTCGGTGGCGGTGGACGGCGCCGGGTCGGCCGACGCCGACGGCACGGTCGCCTCGTACGCGTGGGCCTGGGGCGACGGCACCCCCGCCGGCTCCGGGGCCACCGCGACCCACGCCTACGCCGCGGCGGGCACGTATCCCGTCACGCTGACGGTGACCGACGACGACGGCGCCACGGCCACCACCACCCGGTCGGTGACCGTGACTGCGCCCGAGGGTCCGCAGCAGCCGCAGGTGCTGGCCGCCGACGCCTTCGGCCGCACGGTGAGCGGCGGGCTGGGCACCGCCGACGTCGGCGGGGCCTGGACCGCGACGGCCGGCGCGAGCCGGCTGTCGGTGGCCGGCGGCACCGCCGTGCTGAACCTGCCCGGCGCCGGCAACGAGACCGCCGCGCACCTCGGCGCGGTCCGCACGAGCACCGCCGACGTGCGGGCGACCGTCACCCTGGCGTCGACGCCGACCGGCAACGGCACGTACGCGTTCGTCACCGGCCGGCGGGTCGCCGCCGGCGAGGAGTACACGGTCCGCGTGCGGGTCGCCGCCGACGGCGGGGTGTGGCTGGCCCTGTCCCGGACGACCGGCAACGTGGAGACCTTCCCCGGCGGGGAGGTCCGCGCGACCGGCCTCACCTGGACGCCGGGCACGCCGCTGGCCGTCCGGGTGCAGGTGTCGGGCACCGGCACCACGACGATCACCGGGTCGGTGTGGGCCGCGGGGTCCGCCGAGCCGGCCGCGCCGCAGCTGTCGCGGACCGACACCACCGCCGCGCTGCAGCAGCCCGGGTCGGTCGGGGTCGGCGCCTACCGCCCCGGCGGCGCGACCGCGGCGACGTCGGTGCGCGTCGACGACCTGACGGTGACCGCGGTGGGTGCGACCCCGCCGCCGCCGAACGCGGCGCCGGTCGCGGCGTTCACCGCGCAGCCCACCGGCCTGGCGGTGGCCGTGGACGGCACCGGGTCCACCGACGCCGACGGCACGGTCGCCGTGCACGCCTGGAGCTGGGGCGACGGCACCGCGGCGGGCTCGGGCGCCACGGCGTCGCACACCTACGCCGCGGCGGGCACGTACACCGTCACGCTGACGGTGACCGACGACGACGGCGCCACGGCGAGCACCACCCGCTCGGTCACCGTCACGGCACCGGAGGGGCCGGCGCAGCCGCAGGTGCTGGCCGCCGACGCGTTCGGCCGCACGGTGAGCGGCGGGCTGGGCACCGCCGACGTCGGCGGCGCCTGGACCGCCTCCTCCGGGGCCGGCCGGCTGTCGGTCGACGGCGGCGCGGCGGTGCTGGGGCTGCCCGGCGCGGGCAACGTCACCGGGGCCCACCTGCCCGGGGTCGCCTCGACCGCGGTCGACCTGCGCACGGCGTTCACCCTGTCGGCGGCACCGACCGGCGCCACCGGCACCGTCGTCACGCTGACCGGCCGGCGGGTCGGCGCGGGCCAGGAGTACTCGGTCCGCGTCCGCGTCGCCGCCGACGGCGGGGTGTGGCTGGCGCTGTCCCGGGTGACCGGCGGCGTCGAGTCCTTCCCCGGCGGGGAGGTGCGGGTGGCCGGGCTGACCTGGACGCCGGGCACCGCGCTGGCCGTGCAGGTCCGGGTCACCGGCACCGGCACCACCACGGTCACCGGGAAGGTCTGGGCGCTCGGCGCGGCCGAGCCGACGGCGCCGCAGCTGACGCGGACGGACACGACCGCGGCCCTGCAGGCCCCGGGCGGCGTGGGGCTGGCGGCCTGGCGGCCGAGCACCAACACCGCCGCGACGGCGGTGCGCGTCGACGACCTGACGGTCACCGCGGCGCAGTGACGGGCGGTCACCGGCGGCCGGGCCCCTCCTCCTCGTGGGGGAGGCCCGGCCCGACCGGGTGACCCGTGCGGGTGAGGCCGTCCGGCCAGGCCTCCCCGGGGCCCGGGTGCGCGTCGATGCTGGTCGGGACCGACGACGCCCGCCGTGTGGCGCCGCGTCGTCCGACGCACGGACAGCACCTCAGGGGGAGGCCACAGTGGACGGCTCGCGGAACGCCCGTGCCGGTGACCGGCCGGCGGTCCGGCGATGACCGCGGTCGCCGAGCGCCGTCCGGGGGACGCCGCGCCCGAGGGCCTGCGCGCGACCCTGCACCGGCTCGCCGCCGCCCAGAAGGGCTCGGCCGGTGCACCGCTGTACTCCCGCTTCGTCAACCGGCCGCTGGGACGGCTGTTCGCCGCGCTCGCCCACACCGCCGGGCTGACGCCCAACGCGGTGACCGCGGTGAGCGCCGCGTTCACCGGCACCGGCATCGCGCTGCTGGCGCTGGTGTCGCCGTCGGTGCCGATGGGGCTGGCCGTGGCCGGCTGCCTGGTGCTCGGCTACGGCCTGGACGCCGCCGACGGCCAGCTCGCCCGGCTGCGCGGCGGCGGCTCGCCGGCGGGGGAGTGGCTCGACCACATGGTCGACGCCGCCAAGGTCGCCGGCCTGCACCTGGCCGTGGCGATCGGCCTGTACCGCTTCGCCGACGTCGACCCCGCCGTCCTGCTGATCCCGCTCGGCTTCTGCTTCGTCGACGTCGTGATCTTCTTCGCGATGATGCTGAACGAGGCGCTGCGCGCCCAGCACGGCGTCGCCACCCGCGCCCAGGGGCCCACCCGCCAGGTCGGCATCGTCCGGTCGCTGCTGGCGCTGCCCACCGACTACGGCGTGCTCGCGCTCACCTTCGCCCTGTTCGGCGCCACCTCGGTGTTCGTCCCGGTCTACGCCGCGCTCGGCCTCGCCGAGGGGCTGTTCCTCGCCCTGGCCCTGGTCAAGTGGTTCCGGGAGATGGACCGGCTGCCCCGATGACCCGCCCCCCGCTGCTGGTCGTGCACCCCGGGGCGGAGCTGTACGGCGCCGACCGGATGCTGCTGGAGTCGGCGATCGCCCTGGCCGGCCACTACGACGTGACGGTCGCGCTGCCCGGCCCCGGCCCGCTGGCCGGCGAGCTGGAGGCGCGCGGCCTGCGGGTCGAGACCTGCCCGATGCCGGTGCTGCGCAACTCCGCGCTGCGCCCGCGCGGCGCGCTGCGGCTGCTGGCCGACGCCGCCCGCGGCGTGCTGCCGGCGCTGCGGCTGCTGCGCCGCTCCCGCGGCGTCTACGTCAGCACCCTGACCCTGCCCTCGTGGCCGCTGCTCGCCCGGCTGGCCGGCCGGTGGTCGGTCTGCCACGTGCACGAGGCCGAGCAGTCCGCGCCCCGGCTGCTGCGCCGCGGGATGGCGCTGTGCCCGGCACTGGCCGACCGCGTCGTCGCCAACAGCCGGTTCACGCTCGAGGTGCTCACCGAGGTCGCCCCGCGGCTGCGCCGCCGCGCGACCGTGGTGCACAACGCGGTCCGCGGGCCGGCCGAGGCGACGCCGGCCCGCACCCGGGTCGACGGCCCGCTGCGCCTGCTGTTCGTCGGCCGGCTCAACCCGCGCAAGGGCCCGCAGGTGGCGATCGCCGTGCTGCGGGAGCTGCTCGACCGCGGCGTCGACGCCCGGCTGACCGTCGTCGGCTCGGTGTTCCCCGGCTACGAGTGGTTCGCCGACGAGCTGCACGCCGCCGTCGCCGGGGCCGGACTGACCGGCCGGGTCGAGTTCCCCGGCTTCTCCGCCGACGTCTGGCCGCTGCTGGCCGACGCCGACGTCGTCCTCGTGCCCGCGCTGGGCGACGAGTCCTTCGGCAACACCGCCGTCGAGGCGGTCCTGGCCGCGCGGCCGCTGGTGGTCAGCGACCACAGCGGCCTGCGCGAGGCCGCCGCCGGCTACGCCTCCGCGCAGGCCGTCGCCGCCGGCGACGTGCCGGCGTGGGCCGACGCGATCGCCCGGGTGGCCGCCGACTGGCCGCGGTTCCGCGCGGCCGCCCTGGCCGACGCGGCCGAGGCCCGCCGCCGGTCGGCGCCGGAGCGGTACGCCGCCGAGCTGGTCGCCGCGGTGGCCGGTCCGGGCGCGCCGGCGCCGGTGCACGAGCTGGGGGCCGGCCCGGCCGTGGACACGGAGGCCGCGGCGTGAGCGGCCCCCTCGCCGCGCCGGCGATCCTCATGTACCACTCGATCAGCGCCTCGACCGAGCCCGACCCGCACCGCATCCGGGTGCACCCCGACCGGCTGGACCGGCACCTGCGGCTGCTGCGCCGGCTGGGCCTGCGCGGCGTCTCGCAGACCGAGCTGGTCCGCGCCGTCGACCGCGGGGAGGCGGCCGGCCTGGTGGGGCTCACCTTCGACGACGGGTACGCCGACTTCCTGACCACCGCCGTCCCGGTGCTGGCCCGGCACGGCATGACGGCGACGGTCTACGTCGTCGCCGGGCACATGGGCGCCACCAACTCGTGGGACACCGGCCCGCAGTTCCCGATCATGACCGCCGACCAGGTGCGCGCGGTCGCCGCCGCCGGGCACGAGGTGGGCAGCCACACGACCAGCCACGCGCGCCTGGCCGGCGCCGACCCGGCCGTGCTCGCCGCCGAGCTCGCCGACAGCCGCCGGCTGCTCGAGGACGTCGTCCAGGCCGAGGTGCCCGGCTTCTGCTACCCCTACGGCTCCTACGACGCGGCCGCGGCCGACGCCGTGCGCGCCGTGGGCTACGACAACGCCTGCGTCACCGGCGACTACGACCCGGGCGACCGGCACACGCTGCCGCGCTGCTACGTCAGCCCCCGCGACACCGGCGCGCACATCGCGGCGCGGCTGGCCCGGCACGCCCTGCGGGTGCGCCGCGGTGCCGCCGCGGCGCCGGCCGGGAGCCGCTGAGCCGTGAGATCCCCGCTGCTGGGCCTGCTGCGCCGGCGCGCCACGGTCGCCGTCGTCGGGCAGGCGACGATGGCGCTGGCCGGGCTCGCGCTGCAGGTGACCGCCGCCCGGCTGCTCGGCGCCGGCGGGCTGGCGGTGTTCTCGCTGGTCTACGGCGCGCTGGTGCTGGTCACGGCGGTGTGCAGCGGGATGGTCGGCGACTCGCTGACCGTGCTGGACCGGCACGAGCGGTCGGTGCGCGCCGGGCTGCACGTGTGGACGGCGATCGTGTCGGCGGCCGCGGGGCTCGCCGGCGCGCTCGCCGCGCTGGTCAGCGGCGCGGTGCCGGTGTGGGCCGGGCTGCTGCTGGCCCCGGCGTGCGCGGCGTTCGTCGTCGAGGACACGCTGCGCCGGCTGCTCATGGCGTGCGGCCGCTACGCCGCGCTGCCCGTAGTCGACGGCACCAGCCTGGTCGGCGCCCTGGCCACGCTCGGGCTGGCCGGGCTCGCCGGCGAGGTGACGCTGGCCTCCTTCGTCGTCGCGCTGCTCGTCGGCCAGGCGTCCGCGGCCGTCGTCGCCTGGTGGCTGGTGCCCGCCGGGGAGCGGCCGGCCGGCCCGTGGCGCCGTCCCGGGCTGCGCGCGGTCGCCGGCTTCGGCGTGTGGCGGGCCGTGGCGCAGACCTTCCGGCCGGGGTCGCTCACCCTCCTGCGGCTGCTGGTCATCGGCATGGCCGGCGCCGCCGCCTACGGCCCGCTGGAGGCCGCCCGCGTCTACACCGCGCCGATGCTCACGCTGATCGCCGGCACCGCCTCCTTCCTGCTGCCGCACTTCGTCGGCCTGCGTGGCCGGCCGCTGGCCGGCAGCCTGCGGGTCGCCGACCGGGCGGCGCTGGGCCTGGTGGCCGGCGTCTGCGGGCTCGGCCTCGGCGCGCTGGCGCTGCTGCCGTGGCTGGGGCCGGCGCTGAGCGGCGGGGACTACGCCGTGCCCGTGACCGCCGTCGCCGGCTGGACGGTGTACGCCGCGGGCGCCGCGCTGCTGCTGCCCTACGCCTCGCTGTCGTCCGTGCACGGCGCCCAGCGGCGGGTCGTCGCCCTGCGGACGGTGGAGTTCGCCTCGCTGGCGGCGGTGGCCGCGCTGATGCTGCTCGCCCCGGACGCGGTGGCGTGGGCCCCGTTCGCGCTGGCCACCGGGCCCGCGCTGACGGCGCTGGCCGTGCGGCAGTCGGTCGTCGTCCCGCTGGTGCGCGCCGACGTCCGCCGCCCGGTCCCCGAGGTGGTGCCGGCATGACGCGGTCGACCTCGGTGCCGGCCCGGCTGCTGTTCTGCATGCTGCTGCTGGTCCTCACGACCGTCGGCTGGCGGCGCGGCACCTACTTCACCGGCTCGCTGGACCCGGTGGTCGCGGCGAAGGGGGCGCTGAGCGTCGTCGCCCTGGCGGTGGCGTTCTTCGGCACACGCCGGTACCGGTTGGGCACCGGCACCCTGTGGGCGCTGGGCGTCCTGCTCTCGGCCACGGTCCTCGGGGCGCTGACCCACGGGCCGCTGGTCGCCGGCGGGGTGATCGCCGTCCGGGTGTCGATCATCGCGCTCACCGTCGTCCTGCTGCTGCGCGGCCACACGACGACGCAGTTCTTCGCCGCGCTGGCCCGCGCGTGCGCCGTCATCGGCGGCGTCGCCGCGGTCACCGGCGTCTCGACGCTGTCCAGCGGCCGGCTCTCGGGCGGCTTCCCCGAGCTGGCGCCCAACGAGCTGGCGCTGCTGGCGTGCCTGGTCGTGCTGTTCGCCGGCTGGCGGATCGCGGTCGGCGGGGCGGGCCTGGGCGCCGCGGCGGTGGCCGTCGTCGCGCTCGGCGTCCTCTGGTCCACCGGCTCCCGCACGGCGCTGCTCATGCTGCTGCCCGCGCTGCTGGTCATGGCGCTGCACGTGCGGCGCGCCCGGGTGGGCCTGGTGGTCAGCGGGCTGCTCGCCGGGGTCGCGGCGGTGGTCGCGGTGTTCGGCACCGACGCCATCTCGGCGTTCCTCGAGCGCGACGGCGAGGGCACCAGCACGGTCGAGTCCCGGTTCGTCGCGTGGGAGGCCGCCACCGTCTGGGCCGACGACCGCTGGCAGCTCGCGTTCGGCGGCGGGCTCTCGGTGAAGATCATCCGGGTCAAGGGGCAGTTCTGGGACACCCAGCCGCTGGACAGCAGCTGGTTCTCCCTGCTCGTGCAGGCCGGGCTGGTCGGGCTGCTCGTGGCCGGGGTCTGGGCGCTGTGGGCGCTGCGCGGCGCCCTGCTCGCGCCGCGGGCGCACCGCGCGCTGTTCCTCGGCGCGCTCGTCTTCCTGCTCGGCCGCAGCGTGCTGGAGAGCGGGCTGTTCGACGCGACGCCGGACTTCCTCGCCTTCCTCGCGGTCTCGCTGCTCGCCGAGGGCGGGTCCCGCCGGCGGCTGGCCGCGGAGGACCCGCCGGACGACGACGGTGCCGGCGTGCCGCCTCCCGGAGCTGCCCGGCCCGCGCCCGCGCTCGCCGGCTGACCGCCCCGGGCCGTCCTTCTCCCCTCACCGCCGTCCGGTCCGCAGGCCCGGGACCCGCTGGGGGAACGGGGCGTCAGCTCCCGCGCGCGGCGAGCTCGACCAGCGCCTCGGCGACGCGGTCGACGTCCTCGGTGTCGGTGGCCCAGTCGGACACCGAGATGCGCATGAGGCGCTCGCCGCGGTAGGTGGTCCCGCTGAAGAAGGCGAGTCCCTGGGCCCGGATGCCGGCCATCACCGCGTCGGCTCGCCGGCCGTGGTCGCCGTCCGGGGACGGCCAGCGGACGAGCACCTGGTTCGACACGACGTCGTTGACGATCTGCGCACGGCCGCTCGCCGCCAGCACCTGCGCGAACCGCTGGGCGTGGCCGACGGTGCGGTCGACGAGCGCGGCGACGCCCGACCGCCCGAGGGAACGGAGCGTGGCGTAGACGCCGACACCGCGGGCGCGGCGGGAGAACTCGGGGTTCCAGTCCATCGGGTCGCGGGCGCCGGTGCCCTGCTCCAGGTAGCTGGCCTGCACGCTCGTCGCGGCCATGTGCGCGGCGGGGTTCCGGCAGATCGCCACGCCGCAGTCGTAGGCGACGTTGAGCAGCTTGTGGCCGTCGGTGGACCAGGAGTCCAGCCGGTCGAGACCCCGCACGTGCCGGGCCATGCTCGGCGCCGCGGCGGCGAGCAGCATCACGGCGCCGTCGACGTGCACCCACGTCGGGTTGCCCCTCGCCCGGTGCCGGGCCGCGAGATCGGCGACCGCGTCGAAGTCGTCGAACGCGCCGGTGTTCACGTTCCCGCACTCCACGGCGATGATCGTGGGCCCCGACACCGCCTGCAGGGTGCGCTCGAGCGCCTCGGGCAGGACCCGGTCCTGCGCGTCGCAGGGCACCAGGACGGCCGACCGTTCGCCGAGCCCGAGGAAGCGCAGGGCCCGCAGCACGGTGGAGTGCACGCCCTCCTTGAGGACGACGGTGACTGCCGGCGCACCGATCAGGCCGTCGGCCTCGACGTCCCACCCGGCCTGGCGCAGCACCTCGTGGCGGGCCGCCGCCAGGCAGGTGAAGTTCGCCATCTGCCCGCCCGTGACGAAGCCGACCGAGCTCTCCGCGGGGAGGTGCAGCAGGTCCACCAGCCAGCGTGCCGCCAGTTCCTCCGCGACCGCGACGCCCGGCGTGGGCGGGAACAGCCCGGCGTTCTGGTCCCAGGTCGAGACCAGGAGCTCTGCACCCCACGATGCCGGGTGCAGCCCGCCGATGACGAACCCGAAGAACCGACCACTGGCATGGGCGGTGACGAAGGGCGTGAGGTCACGTGCGAGCTCGGACACGACCTGCACGGGGTCGACGCCGTCGTCCGTGAGCGGGTGGTCGAGCGCGGCCCTGACCTCCGGATACCCCTTCTCGGGGTAGACCCGCCGGGTCGGGAGCGAGTGCAGGTATCCCAGCGCCGCCGGGGCGACCACGCCCAGGACGCTCTCCCAGTCCGAGCGGTGCATGGGGCTCCCTCGTCGTCGACGAGCGCCATGCTGTCACGGCGACGCGCCGCCCGAGGGCGCATTCCTGCGGGGACGGGACGCTCGTCCGCGCCCGGCGGACCACCGGCAGGTCCGCCGTCCGCGCGGCGATCGGGTCAGCGGCGCGCGGAGCCGTTCATCGCCGGCTGCTTGCCCTTGCCGGGGGCCTTCGGCGGGGCCTCCGACCCGGCCGCCGGCTGCTCGGCCGCCGGCTCGGCGACGGTCCTCGCCCGGCGGCGGCGCACCAGCGCCACGGCCAGCGGCGTGATCCCGGACGACGCCAGGATGCGGCGCATCTCGCGCAGCTCCTCGCCGTGGACGCGGCCGTCGGCGACGACGAGGACGACGCCGTCGTGCCGCTCCGCGACCTGCTTCCAGACCCCCAGCGACGCCAGCGGGTCGCCGATCTCCAGCCGGACCCGCGGGCCCTCGGCGCTGACCGCGCCGGCCACGAAGTCCGAACCGGTCACGCTCGCGGTCACCCCGCGGCCGCGCAGCACCGCCGCGACCTCCTCGGCGAAGCCCCGGGTGGTCCGGGCCTCCGACGGCGAGGGGGAGAGCAGCACCACGCGCACGGGCCGCTCCTCGGCGCGGGACTCCAGCCGGCGGGCGAGCACGGCCGCCGACCGGCCGGTCAGCCCGCTGCGCTGCGCCCGGCCGGAGCGCTGGACGAGCAGCTCCGTGCCGCCGGCCTCGCCCCAGACGCGGCGCAGGTCGTCCTCGGTGTGCAGGGTGGTGTCCATGCGGCTGCGCACGACGGCGGCGGCCAGGCCGAGCAGCAGGCCGGCGAGCACACCCAGCGCCAGCAGGTGGAGCAGGACCGGGGAGGCGGGGGAGGTCGGCGCCACCGCGGGGTCGGCGACGGTCAGGTGCACCGGCTCGTCGCCGGACGACGGCGTCTCCAGGGTCTCCACGACGTCGGCGAACCGGTCGGCGACCGCGTTGGCGATCGCCGCCGCCTCGTCGGGGTCGGGCCCGCTCACGGTCACGTGCAGCTGGGTGGTGTCGGCGGGGTTGGACGCCGAGACCCGCGAGCGCAGGTCGGCCAGGGAGTCGTCGAGCGCCAGGTCGCTGCGGACCGGGGCCAGCACCGCCTCGCTGGTGACGATCTCCGGGTAGCTCTTCACCCGCTGCTGGACGAACGAGGCGCTGTTGGGGATGGACGGCGACACCGAGACGAAGACGGTCGAGGTGGCCTCGTAGGTCTTCGGCGTCTGCGCGAAGACGGCGAGCGCGGCCAGCGCGCCCACCAGCGTCGTGCCGGCCCAGATCAGCCAGTGGCGCCGCAGCGCCGCCAGGTAGTCCCGCAGCTCCATGCCGTTCGCTCCCTGCCGTGCGTCCCCCGGGCGGCCGGTCCGGCCACCCCCGCGGGAGACGTCCCCCAGTCGGAGCGGCGAAGATAACCCGCAGGTCAGCGGGTCGGACCCGCTCCGGCCGGTCGCCTCACCCGTCCGGGGGTCCCCGCGGCCGGGGTCCGGCCGCCCGCCCCCGCCGGCCGCCGCCCGATGGGGTGAAGATCGCCGCCGAGGTCACCTTGAGTGACCGGATCTGCCGTAACTTCCAGGCCGTTCGCGCAACGCAGCGCCCTGCGGGTCATCGGATGTGACCCACAGTCACAGGGGACGGCGTCCGCCCCCGGTGGGCCTGCGACGCAGACGATCGGGGGATCGCAATGACGGTGATCGGCTACGCGCCCGGCGCGTACGACCTGTTCCACATCGGGCACCTGAACATCCTCAGGCACGCCGCCGAGCACTGTGACCACCTGATCGCCGGCGTCGTCTCCGACGAGATGCTGCTGCAGACCAAGGGCCGGCTGCCGGTCGTGCCGCTCGCCGAGCGGATGGAGATCGTCCGCGCGCTGCGGTTCGTCGACGACGTCCACGCCGAGGTCGTCCCGGACAAGATCGACACCTGGCGCCAGGTGCGCTTCGACGTGATCTTCAAGGGCGACGACTGGCGGGGGACGCCGAAGGGCGTGAAGTTGGAGAGCGACTTCGCCGCCGTGGGCGTCGAGGTGCGCTACTTCCCGTACACGATGCACACCTCCAGCACGGCCCTGCGCAAGGCGCTCGCCGCGCTGGAGACCGCGGTCCCGGCCCCCCGGTCGTCCCGCGCGCTGACCTCCTGACGCGGGCGGCGCCCGTTCCCGGGCGCGACTAACCTCGGGGGTCGGCCCCGCCGCACTCGGCGGCACCGTCGTGGGGCCGGCGATCCTGTGGGAGTCCGATCCTCGTGTCCCTGCGCGGCGTGCTCGACGTCGTCCTCACCGACCCCGGCCTGGCCCGGGTGGTGGCCGCGGCCGGCCAGGCCGAGCTCACCGTCACCGCGCCGCCGCCGGTGCAGCCGCTGGTCGCGGCCGCGCTGGCCGCCCAGCAGCCGGGCGCCGGCGTCCCCGTCCTCGTCGTCACCGCGGGGGAGCGCGACGCCGACGTCACCGCCGACCTGCTCCGCTGCTTCGTCCCCGGCCGGCGGGTCGAGGTGTTCCCGGCCTGGGAGACGCTCCCGCACGAGCGGCTGAGCCCGCGCGCCGACACGGTCGGCCGCCGCCTCGCCGTCCTCCGCGACCTCACCCACCCGGCCGACCGCCCGCCGGTCGACGTCCTCGTCGCGCCGGTGCGCAGCGTGCTGCAGCCGCTGGCCCCCGGGCTCGGCGACCTGACCCCCGTGGAGCTGCGCCCCGGCCAGGAGGCCGAGCTGGACGACGTCGCCCGCGCCCTGGTCGACGCCGCCTACACCCGCGTCGAGCTGGTCGAGAAGCGCGGCGAGTTCGCCGTCCGCGGCGGCCTGCTCGACGTCTTCCCGCCGACCGAGCCGCACCCCGTCCGCGTGGAGTTCTGGGGCGACGAGGTCGACGAGCTGCGCTACTTCTCCGCCGCCGACCAGCGCTCCCTCGACGACCGCCCCGAGCGGCTGTGGGCGCCGCCGTGCCGCGAGCTGCTGCTCACCGACGCCGTCCGCGCCCGCGCCGCCGAGCTCGCCGCCGAGCACCCCGGCCTCGGGGACGTGCTGGGCAAGCTGGCCGAGGGCATCGCCGTGGAGGGGATGGAGTCGCTGACCCCGGCGCTGCTGGGTGAGCAGCCCATGCAGCTGCTCACCGACCTCGTCCCGCGCGGCACGCACGTGCTCGTCTGCGACCCCGAGCGGGTCCGCACCCGCGCCGCCGACCTGGTCCGCACCGCCGAGGAGTTCCTCGCCGCCTCGTGGGCGACCGCCGCGGAGTCCGGCGAGGCGCCGCTGGACCTGGGGGCGTCGTCCTTCCGCGACCTCGCCGACGTCGAGGCCGCCGCCCGCGGCCGCGGCCTGCCCTGGTGGACGACGGGCGCCTTCACCCTGCAGGCCGAGGACGACGACACGCAGGTCACCCTCGACGCGGCCACCGTCGACCGGTTCGCCGGCGACGTGCCGCAGGCGATCGAGACCATGCGCGGCTGGCACCGCGAGGGCTGGCGGGTCGTGGTGACCTTCGCGGGCCCCGGGCCTGCCCAGCGCGCCGCCGACCAGTTCGCCGAGGCCGAGCTCGGCGCCACGCTCGTGCCGGGCATCGAGTCCGCGCCCGACCCGCAGCTGACCACGGTCACCCAGGGCAACCTCGAGGCCGGGTTCGCCTTCCCCGGCGTGGGCCTGGCCCTGCTCACCGAGCACGACCTGACCGGCTCCCGCGGCACCACCATGCGCGACGCGGTGAAGATGCCGGCCCGCCGCCGCAACGCCGTCGACCTGGTCCAGCTGCAGCCCGGCGACCTCGTCGTCCACGAGCACCACGGCATCGGCCGCTACATCGAGATGATCAGCCGCACCGTCAACGGCGGGCAGCGCGACTACCTGATCGTCGAGTACGCGCCGGGCAAGCGGAACCAGCCGCCGGACCGGCTGTTCGTCCCCACCGACTCCCTGGACCAGCTGACCCGCTACGTCGGCGGCGAGGCGCCGGCGCTGTCCAAGCTCGGCGGCGCCGACTGGCAGAAGACCAAGGGCCAGGCGCGCCGGGCGGTCAAGCAGATCGCCGCCGAGCTGATCCGGCTGTACTCCGCGCGGATGGCGACCCAGGGCCACACCTACGGCCCGGACACCGTCTGGCAGCGGGAGCTGGAGGACGCCTTCCCGTTCCAGGAGACCCCCGACCAGCTGGCCGCCATCGACGAGGTCAAGCGGGACATGGAGAACCCGGTCCCGATGGACCGGATCATCTGCGGCGACGTCGGCTACGGGAAGACGGAGATCGCCGTCCGCGCGGCGTTCAAGGCGGTGCAGGACGGCAAGCAGGTCGCGGTCCTCGTGCCGACGACGCTGCTGGCCAACCAGCACTTCAAGACCTTCTCCGAGCGGTTCGCGCAGTTCCCGGTGACGGTGAAGGTGCTGTCCCGGTTCCAGTCCGACGCCGAGACGCGGCAGATCCTCGCCGAGCTGGCCGACGGGCAGGTCGACGTCCTGGTCGGCACCCACCGGCTGCTGCAGCCCACCACGAGGTGGAAGGACCTCGGGCTGGTCGTCGTCGACGAGGAGCAGCGCTTCGGCGTCGAGCACAAGGAGTACCTGAAGACGATGCGGACGGCGGTCGACGTCCTGTCGATGTCGGCCACCCCGATCCCGCGCACGCTGGAGATGAGCCTGACCGGCATCCGCGAGATGTCGACGATCCTCACCCCGCCCGAGGAGCGGCACCCGGTGCTGACCTACGTCGGCGCGTGGGAGGACAAGCAGATGGCCGCGGCGATCCGCCGCGAGCTGCTGCGCGACGGCCAGGTCTTCGTGATCCACAACCGGGTGCAGTCGATCGACAAGGCCGCGGCGAAGATCCGCCACCTGGTGCCGGAGGCCCGCGTGGCCGTCGGCCACGGCCAGATGAAGGAGCACGAGCTCGAGCGGATCATGGTCGGCTTCTGGGAGAAGGAGTACGACGTCCTCGTCTCGACGACGATCGTCGAGTCCGGCCTGGACATCCCCAACGCCAACACCCTGATCGTCGACCGGGCCGACACCTTCGGCCTCTCCCAGCTGCACCAGATCCGCGGGCGGGTCGGCCGCGGCCGGGAGCGGGCCTACGCCTACTTCACCTACGACCCGACCCGGCCGCTGACCGAGACCTCGGTCGACCGGCTGACCACCATCGCCAACAACACCGACCTCGGCGCCGGCATGGCCGTGGCGATGAAGGACCTGGAGATCCGCGGCTCGGGCAACCTGCTCGGCGGCGAGCAGTCCGGGCACATCGCCGGCGTCGGCTTCGACCTCTACGTGCGGCTGGTCGGCGAGGCCGTGGCCGACTACCGCGCCCAGGTCACCGGTGAGGAGGCGCCCGCCGAGCCGGTCGAGGTCCGGGTCGACCTGCCGGTCGACGCGCACCTGCCGCACGACTACGTGCCCGGCGAGCGGCTGCGGATGGAGGCCTACCGCAAGGTCGCCTCGGTCCAGGACGACGACCAGGCGCAGGCCGTGCTCGACGAGCTCACCGACCGGTACGGCGCCCCGCCGGCGCCGGTGCTCAACCTGCTCGCGGTCGCCCGGTTCCGGGTGGCGATGCGGGCGCTGGGCGTCACCGAGGTGTCGCTGCAGGGCCGGGTCATCCGGATCGGCCCGGTCGACCTGCCCGAGTCCAAGCAGATGCGCCTGGCGCGGCTGGCCGAGGGGGCCACCTACAAGGCCGCCGCGTCGACCATCTCGCTCAAGGTGCCCGTCGGCCCCGACCGCCGCACCCCGCTGCGCGACGTCGCGCTGCTGGAGAACCTCCACGCGACGCTGCGGGCGGTCCTCGAGCAGCCGGCCGCCGCCTGACAGCCGCGGGAGCGTCGCAGCGAGCGAGGAGCGGACCGCGGCGCGGAAGGCGGCCCGTGTCATCGCCAGAGCTTCGTGAGCGGAGTCGCTCGAGTGCAGGAACCGCACTCGGGCGACTCCACCTGCGAGGCCCGTCACACCCGGTGTGGGAGTCTCGCCGGGTGCGCACGCGTCGACCGGCCGCCGTCCTCACCCTCGGCCTGATCGCCGGGCTGGCCCTCACCGGCTGCCGGACCTCACCCACCGTCGCCGCCTACGTCGGGGACGAGACGATCACCGTCGACGAGCTGCAGACCGCGGTCGACGACCGCCGCGCCGACCCCGCGGTGACCGCCGGTGACGAGCCGGAGTACACCCGTACGGTGCTCACCGAGCTGGTGAACAGCGCGGTCCTCACCTCCGCCGCCGAGCACTTCGGCGTCGACCCCGACCCCGAGGGGCTGCCCGAGCTGCTCGAGCTGCTGCTGGAGGGCCAGGACCCGGAGCTCTTCTACGAGCAGGCCGCGGCCCAGGGCCTCACCCGGGCCGACGCGCTCGAGCGCGTCCGGCAGGTCGCCGTGCTCGCGTCCATCGCGGTCGCCGAGGGCGCGGTCGACGAGACGACGGAGGCCTCGCTACGAGCGACCTTCGAGGAGGGGCTGGCCGGGCAGGCGGGGCAGGTGTCGCTCGGTTTCGTCAACGTCCCGGACCAGGCCGCGGCCGACGCCGCGGTCGCCGCCCTGCAGGCCGACCCCGGCAGCTACACCACGGTGGCCGCGCCCTACCTGAACGGGACGACGCTGCCCGAGCCGCAGAACGTCACCGTCGACGCCCTCGCGTCCTCCCAGCTGCCGCCCGACCTGGTCGCCCAGATCGCCGCCACCCCGCCGGGCACCGCCTTCGCCACCGCGGTCGAGGGCGTGCCCGGGCTGGTCGTCGTCTGGGTCGGGCAGCCGCAGCTGCCGACCTTCGAGGAGTCGCGGGAACAGCTCGAGCTCGCCGCGGTCAACGAGGCCGCCGAGGCCGGCGACGCGATCGTGGCCGAGTACCAGGCCGGCCTGGACATCGACGTGAACCCCCGCTACGGCTCGCTGGAGGACGGGTCGGTGGTCCCGGCCGCCGGCGGCGCCGTCGAGCTGCTCGGCACGGGGGACTGACACCGGTGCCGGTCGCGCTCGTCGTCACCACCAGCCCGCGCCTGCCGGGGCTGCTCGGCCCGGCCGGGTGGCGCGCGGTCGCCGCCGGCCGCCCGCTGGCCGCCGTCCCCGGTGCCGCGGCGACGGCCGCCGCGCTGCGCGCCGAGGGGTTCGCGGTCACCGACGTCGCGGACCTGGCGGCGGCCGCCGGCCTGCCCGGCGAGGTGGTCTGCCTCGTCCCGGCGGGGGAGCCGACCGGGGGCGCGCCCGTGGTGGCCGGCGCCCCGGAGCCCACGGGCGCGCGGCTGCTCGACGTCGTCACCGTGATGGACCGGTTGCGCTCGCCCGGCGGCTGCCCGTGGGACGCCGAGCAGACCCACTCCTCGCTGCGCGGCTACCTGCTCGAGGAGGCGCACGAGGCCTACGACGCGATCGTCGACGACGACCACCCCGCCATGCGCGAGGAGCTCGGCGACGTCCTGCTGCAGGTCGTCTTCCACGCCCGGGTCGCCGCCGAGGCCGACCCCGGCCGCCGGTTCGACGTCGACGACGTGGCCGGCGAGCTGGTCGCCAAGCTGGTCCGCCGGCACCCGCACGTGTTCGGCGACGCGGGCCCGCGCGACGTCGAGCAGGTCGAGGCGGGCTGGGAGGAGATCAAGAAGGCGGAGAAGCAGCGCCGCTCGCCGACCGAGGGCGTCTCCCGCTCGCAGCCGGCCGCCGCGTGGGGGGCCGCGCTGGTCCGCCGGGCGGGCCGGGCGGGCCTGCCGACGCCGGAGCCGGCCGAGCTGGCCGCGACCAGCCCGGAGGAGTTCGGCGAGCGCCTGCTGGCCGTCGTCGCGGGCGCGACCGCCCGCGGGTGGGACGCCGAGGACGCGCTGCGCGAGGCGGTCCGCCGCTACGCCGGGGAGCTCGACGCCGCGGCGGAGGAGCGCTCCCGGGGCTGACCGGCCGGCCCGGTCCACCGTCCCGCGTCGCCCCGCAGACCCTCACCTCCCAGCGCTCCGGTCACCTCCCGGCGCGACGGGAGCGCTGCGAGCCGACAGCGAGCGCGCGGCCGACCGGCGAGGGGGGCGAGCGCCGCGCCGGCGGCTCGTTACGCTGCCCCTCGTGGCCAGCATCGACGCCGTCGGCGCGCGGGAGATCCTCGACTCGCGCGGAAACCCCACCGTGGAGGTCGAGGTCGCCCTCGACGACGGGACGATCGCCCGCGCGGCGGTCCCCAGCGGCGCCTCCACGGGTGCCTTCGAGGCGGTGGAGCTGCGCGACGGCGGGGAGCGCTACGGCGGCAAGGGCGTGACGCAGGCCGTCGACGGCGTCCTGGACGTCATCGGCCCCGAGCTGGTCGGCTACGAGGCCAGCGAGCAGCGGCTGGTCGACCAGCGGCTGCTGGACCTCGACGGGACGCCGGACAAGTCCCGGCTGGGTGCCAACGCGATCCTCGGCGTCAGCCTCGCGGTCGCCCGGGCCGCGGCCGACTCGGCGAACCTGCCGCTGTTCCGCTACGTCGGCGGCCCGTCGGCGCACCTGCTGCCCGTGCCGATGATGAACATCCTCAACGGCGGCGCCCACGCCGACAGCAACGTCGACGTGCAGGAGTTCATGATCGCCCCGATCGGCGCCGCGACCTTCGCCGAGGCGCTGGCCGTGGGCACCGAGACCTACCACGCGCTCAAGTCGGTGCTGAAGGGCCGCGGCCTGTCCACCGGCCTGGGCGACGAGGGCGGGTTCGCCCCCGACCTGCCGAACAACCGGGCCGCGCTGGACCTGATCGCCGAGGCCGTCGAGAAGGCCGGCTACACCGTGGGCACCGACATCGCGTTCGCGCTGGACGTGGCCGCCACCGAGTTCCACTCCGACGGCGGCTACGCCTTCGAGGGCCAGACCCGCAGCGCGGAGTTCCTCACCGACTACTACCGCGAGCTGGTCGACGCCTACCCGATCGTCTCCATCGAGGACCCGCTGTCCGAGGAGGACTGGGACGGCTGGATCGCCCTGACCGCCGCCCTGGGCGACCGCGTGCAGCTGGTCGGCGACGACCTGTTCGTCACCAACCCCACCCGCCTCGCCGACGGCATCGAGCGGGACGCGGCCAACGCGCTGCTGGTGAAGGTCAACCAGATCGGCACGCTCACCGAGACGCTGGACGCGGTGAACCTGGCCCACCGCAGCGGCTACCGCTGCATGATGAGCCACCGCTCGGGCGAGACCGAGGACACCACGATCGCCGACCTGGCCGTCGCCACCGACTGCGGGCAGATCAAGACCGGTGCCCCCGCCCGCAGCGAGCGCGTCGCCAAGTACAACCAGCTGCTGCGCATCGAGGAGGAACTCGACGACGCCGCCCGCTACGCCGGCGCGTCGGCCTTCCCGCGGCTGGCCGCTCGCGGCTGACCGAGCGACCGTCGTGGCAGGTCGCGGGGACCGGCGAGGCGACCGGCGGGGACCGCGCCGGGCGAGCACCGGGCGGCCGCTGGCGCACGCGGCGTCCCGGCCGCTGCCGACCGGGCGGGTGTCCGGCGCCGGCAGCCGGCCGGAGCAGCGGCGTCCCGGCCGCCGGACGCCGCGGGCGTCGGCGGCGACCGCCCGGCCGCGCAGCCCGCTGTTCACCGGCCGCGCCGTCCTGCTGGTCGGGCTGGTGCTGCTGCTCGCGCTGACCCTCGCCGGGCCGGTGCAGCAGTACCTGGCCGGGCGCGCCGAGATCGCCCGGCTGGCCGCCGAGGGCGCCGCGCTCGACGAGCGGATCGCCGAGCGGGAGGCCCGGCTCGTCGAGCTCCGCGACCCCGCGGTGCTCGCCCGCGAGGCCCGGGAGCGGTTCTTCTACGTGGCCGAGGGCGACCGGCTGGTCCGCGTGGTCGACGAGGAGGACGCCGCCGGCGACGCCGGCACCGTCCCCGAGGCGCCCGGCACCGAGCCGCGCACCTGGTACGACGCGCTGCTGGGGTCGGTGGCGACGGCCGACGACGTGGGGGCGCCGTGAGCTGGCCCGGGGACCCGGTCCGCGAGCCGGTGACCGCCGCCGACCGCGAGGTCGTGGCCCGGCAGCTGGGCCGCCCGCCGCGCGCGCTCGCCGCGGTGGCGCACCGCTGCCCGTGCGGCCAGCCCGACGTCGTCGAGACCTCGCCGCGGCTGGAGGACGGCACGCCGTTCCCGACGCTGTACTACCTGACCTGCCCCCGGGCGAACGCCGCCGCGAGCCGGCTGGAGTCCGGCGGCCGGATGCGCGAGTGGCAGGAGGACCTGGGCACCGACCCCGAGCTCGCCGCCGGCTACCGCGCCGCGCACGAGGCCTACCTGGCCACCCGGGACGCCGCCGCCCGGCCGGGCGAGCCGGTGCTGGAGACCCGCAACACCGCCGGCGGCATGCCCGACCGGGTCAAGTGCCTGCACGCGCTGGCCGGGCACAGCCTGGCCGCCGGCCCCGGGGTCAACCCGATCGGCGACCGTGCGGTGGCCGAGATGGGGGAGTGGTGGGCGAAGGGCCCCTGCGCGCTCCCCGAGGAGGACGCATGAGCCGTGTCGCGGCGATCGACTGCGGCACCAACTCCATCCGCCTGCTCGTCGCCGACGTGCCCGCCGAGGGCCCGCACACCGACCTGCTGCGTCGCATGGAGGTGGTGCGGCTCGGGGAGGGCGTGGACGCCACCGGCCGGCTGTCCGAGGCCGCGATCGAGCGCACCCGGCGGGTGCTCGCCGAGTACGCCGCCCAGGCCCGCGACCTGGGGGCGGAGGCGGTGCGGATGGTCGCCACCAGCGCCAGCCGGGACGCCGCCAACCGCGCCGACTTCGAGCAGATGGTGCTGACGACGCTGGGCCGGCTGCCCGACGTCGTCCCCGGGTCGGAGGAGGCGCACCTGTCCTTCCTCGGCGCCACCGCCTCCCTCGACGCGGCCGTGGCCGCGCACGGCGGGCCGGCCCCGGAGGCGCCCTACCTGGTCGTCGACATCGGCGGCGGCTCGACCGAGTTCGTGCTCGGCGACGCCACCGGCGTGCGGGCGGCCCGGTCGGTGGACGTCGGCTGCGTCCGGCTGACCGAGCGGCACCTGCACGGCGACCCGCCGACCGCCGACGAGATCCAGCGGACCGAGGCCGACGTCCGCGCCGCGCTGGCGCAGGTCCAGGCCGACGTGCCGGTCGGCGAGGCCCGGACGCTGGTCGGGCTGGCCGGCTCGGTGACCACCGTCGCCGCGCTGGCGCTCGGCCTGCCGGAGTACGACGCCGAGGCGATCCACGGCTCGCGCATCCCGGTGTCCGCCGTCCGCTCGGTGACCGCGGGGCTGCTCACCGCCAGCCGGGAGCGGCGCGCCGCCGAGGCCGTCATGCACCCGGGCCGGGTCGACGTGATCGGCGGCGGCGCGCTCGTGCTGCGCGTGATCATGGACGCGTTCGCCCTCGACGTCGTCGTCGTCAGCGAGCACGACATCCTCGACGGCATCGCGCTGCAGCTGGCGCGCAGCGCGCGGGTCTAGCGGGCGGCGCGGGCCTCCCGGACCCGGTGCATGACGGCCCGCGCCAGCTCGCGCGGGCGGCCGCTGAGCGCCCGCCGGGCGGTGGCCATCACGGCCGAGCCGACGGCGGTCGCGGGCAGGTAGCCGCCCGAGCCCAGCAGCCCCGGCCGGGCCAGCACGACCCGCTCGGCGGTCACGTGCTCCGGCCGCCAGCGGAGCTTGTAGTCCTCGTCGCCGCGGAGGAACGAGTACTCCGGCAGCCCGAGCCGCTCGGCCAGTGCCAGCGCGCCGCTGACGAGCAGCACCGAGGTGTCGATGTGCTCGCGCAGCGCCGGGTCGATGCCGGCCAGGTAGTACGCCAGCTGCCGCTGCCCGACGAGGTCGATCTCGGCGGCCATCACGCGCCCGTCCAGGCGGTACTCGACGAACACGGCCTGGCCGCGCTCGACCATCGCCGGAACCGCCTCGGCGAGGAAGCCGCGGAACCGCGCGGTGAGGTGCTCGGGGTTGCCGCGCCGGCCGGCCCACTGGGCCTCGTGCAGCCGGATCAGCTCGTCGACCGCGGCGTCGACGGCGGCGGGGGACAGCTCGGCCCGCTCGACGCCCAGCGCGCCGACCTTCTTGATCTTGCGGCGCAGCGTGCTGGCGGTCCGGGAGGGCAGCCGCGCGAGCAGCTCGGCCTGCGGCAGGACGGGCAGCTCGAGGTTGAGCGAGGACGGCGCGCGCCGGGCCCGCCCCGGCCACGCCCGGGACCACTCGCGGGCCGCGGCGCCGGGGAGCACCTCCGGCAGGTCGACCACGCGCCAGCCGGGCACGGCCAGCAGCGCCCGGACCAGCCGGTCGCCGGCGTCGGGCACCTGCGGGTCGAGCAGGACGTCGGTGGAGTCGCTGAGCGGCCCGCCCAGCGGGGCCAGCGCGCGCACCGGCCCGCGGCGCAGCCGGTGCAGCGGCGCGGCCGCGACGAGGGTGTCGCCGTCCCAGACGGTGACCGCGGCCAGCTGCCCGTCCGGGACGTACGCCCGCGCCCAGGCGCTGCACCACGCGTGGGACTGGAAGGCGGTCGCCCCCGGGCTGCGGCGCCAGAGGTCGTCCCAGGCCGCGGCGAGCGCGGCGAAGGAGGCGTGGTCGGCGACGACGGTCGCGCGGGGCGCCGGGGCCGGGGCGACCGTCAGGTCCAGCTCGTCGCCGGTCGTGCCCACCGCTGCGCTCACGCGTTCGTCCCCCTCGCCTGTTGCGGCGCTCCCGCCGTCCGGCCGGGTCGCTGACCGGTCCGAGCGTAGGGACCCCGCGGGCCCGCCACGACGCCCCAAAGGGGGAGATCCGCCGCCCGGACCCGCCCGGACCCGCCCGGCCGGCCGCGCCGGGGCGGGTGGTCCACTACGGCCGTGCTCTCCGACGCCGAGGCCGGCTTCCCGGTCACCCGCACGCCGGCCGGGGTGGCGCGCTCGGCCCGCGGGGCGCGCGAGCTCGCCGTCCTCGACGCGCGGGTGTCCGGCTGCCGGGCCTGCCCGCGGCTGGTCGCCTGGCGCGAGGAGGTGGCCCGGGTCAAGCGCGCCTCGTTCCGGGACGAGGACTACTGGGGCCGGCCCGTGCCCGGGCTGGGGCCGGCCGACGCGCGGATCGCCGTCGTGGGGCTCGCGCCGGCCGCCCACGGCGGCAACCGGACCGGCCGGGTGTTCACCGGCGACCGCAGCGGCGACTGGATCTTCGCCGCCCTGTGGCGGGCCGGGCTGGCCAACCAGCCGACGTCGACGCACATCGGGGACGGCCTGGAGCTGACCGACGTCCGGGTGGCCGCCGCCGTCCGCTGCGCCCCGCCGGCCAACGCCCCCACCCCCGAGGAGCGCGACACCTGCTCGCCCTGGCTGGCCCGCGAGCTGGCCCTGCTGCCGCGGCTGCGGGTCGTCGTCGTCCTCGGCGGCTTCGGCTGGACGGCGCTGTGGCCGGTGCTCGCCGCCGCGGGGTACGGGCTGCCCCGGCCGCGGCCGGCGTTCGGGCACGGCGTGGAGGTCGCCCTGCAGGGGCCGCGCGGCCCGCTGACCCTGCTCGGCAGCTACCACGTCAGCCAGCAGAACACCTTCACGGGCAAGCTGACCGAGCCGATGCTCGACGCGGTGCTGAGCCGGGCGACGGAGCTCGCGGCCGGCGCGGACGGCTAGCGTCTGCACCGCGCCCCCGTAGCCCAACCGGCAGAGGCAGGCCCCTTAAAAGGGTCCGAGTGTGGGTTCGAATCCCACCGGGGGCACGTCCGGCGGTCCCGCCGGGCACCCGCGCGGGGGAAGTCCGCCAGGTCAGGAACGCGGAGGGCCCGTCGGGCGTTGACCCTGCCGAGTGGGGTGCAGGACCGTTGACCCCACGACCGCCAGTCACCTCGAGGAGATGACGATGCCCAGCCACAACCCGGCCTTCGGTCGGGGCTTCGCCAACGCCACCAACGGCGCGGCGGGCCAGCAGTACGGGAACTGGGGCGCGCCCCAGCCGTACGGCGCCCCGACCCAGGACCCGTACGCCGCGCCGTCGCCGTACGCGCGCACCACCACCCGCTACATGACGATGGACGACGTCGTCCAGAAGACGGGTCTGTCCCTTCTCGTCACCGTCCTCTCGGCCGCCGTCACCTGGGTGCTCCTGCCGGAGGACGTCGCGTTCGGTCTGGCCCTGCCCGCGGTGCTCGTGGCCCTCGTGCTGGGCCTGGTGATCGCGTTCAAGCAGGTCGCCAACGCCGCGGCCACGCTGGCCTACGGCGCGCTGTACGGGATCGCGCTCGGCGCGATCAGCGAGGCGTTCAACCAGGTCTACCCCGGCATCGTCATGCAGGCGCTGATCGGCACCTTCGG
This sequence comes from Blastococcus sp. SYSU D00868, assembly GCF_054050575.1. Taxonomy (NCBI): domain Bacteria; kingdom Bacillati; phylum Actinomycetota; class Actinomycetes; order Geodermatophilales; family Geodermatophilaceae; genus Blastococcus; species Blastococcus sp. SYSU D00868. The sequence continues at coordinate 573 of NZ_JBJGZO010000016.1, read as the reverse complement.
TGTCTTCGCCGGCATGCTCGTCGTCTACAAGACCGGCGCGATCCGGGTCACCCCCAAGCTGACCCGCTGGATCGTCGGCGCGATGTTCGGCGTCCTGGCGCTGATCCTGGTCAACCTGGTCGCGAGCCTGTTCGTCGGCGGCGACGCCCTCGGCCTGCGGGACGGCGGCCCGGTCGCGATCCTGTTCAGCCTCGTCGTCATCGGCGTCGCGGCGTTCTCGCTGCTGCTCGACTTCGACATGGCCGACCAGGCGATCCGCCGTGGCGCCCCGGCGAAGTTCGCCTGGTACATCGCCTTCGGCCTGCTGGTCACGATCATCTGGCTGTACCTGGAGATCCTGCGCCTGCTGTCCTACCTGCAGGACAACTGACGCCGGTCGCCTGACCTGAGCACCACCTGACCGTGGCCCGGTCCCCGCGAGGGGGCCGGGCCACCGTCGTGTCCGGGGCCGCCCCCCGCCCGCCCCCCCCCCCCCCCCACCGCGCACCGGCGGTTGGCGGGACGGCGACCCGGCCGGGGACCGGCTGTTCCTCGACCTGGACACGGTCCTGGAGGGGCCGCTCGCCCTGGAGC